>NZ_JBWKCA010000027.1:0-94147 GCF_056436715.1 Streptomyces sp. NPDC043176 | reverse complement strand
GAGTTGCCTACGCGTCACGACCACAGTCCTACCGGGTTCCACCCCACGAAGAGCACAGAACCCGGCAACTGATCACGACATCACACAGGCCCTAGCGGCCGCCGGACCCCCGGCCCGTCGCCGTGCCCTTCACCGCGTCGAGCGCGTACACGCAGCGGTCCTTGCTGCACGCGTACACGACGCCGTTCCGCACCACCGGGGAGCCGGTGATCTCGCCGCCCGTGGCGAGCTTCCAGCGCAGCTGCCCGCCGGTCGCGTCCAGGGTGTAGAGCACGTGGTCGGCCGAGCCGAAGTGCACCCGGCCGCCCGCGACCACCGGCGCGCCGACGAGCTCGCCGCCCGCCGCGAACCGCCACCGCGGGGTGCCGGTGACCGCGTCCAGCGTGTACAGCGCGCTGCCGCTGCCGACGTGCACGTTGCCGTCGGCGACCAGCACCGGCTCGGCCGACTGGCGCGGCTCGGTCGCGATCCGCCAGCGGTCCTGGCCGGTGGTGGCGTCCAGCGCGTACACCGTGCCGAGGTGGTCGGACAGGTACACCCCGCCGCCCGTGACCGCCGGCCCCGGCGCGAACGCCGGCGGCGAGAGGAAGACGGCCGGAGCCTCGAAGTGCCAGCGCACGTGACCGGCCGCGATGTCGATCGACAGCACCCGCGTGCCGGCGGAGACGTACACGCAGCCGTCCTCGGCCGGCGCCACCCGGACCGGCACGTTGGCACAGGAGGCGGCGTCGCCGATCGGGTACGACCAGCGCTCCACCCCCGTCCGGGCGTCGAGGGCCTGGAGCCGGGCGTCCCGCCACACGTACACGGTGTCGCCGTGCACCGCGGGCCCCGCCTCCGGGGTCTCGAAGTCCGTCTGCGCGCCGCTGATCTCCCACAGCTTGGCGCCGTTGGAGGCCTCCCAGCCCTGCACCCCGCCACCGCGCGTCCCGGTCACCACCGTGCCCCGGTCGACCCGCAGCGAGTACACCCAGGCGTCCGTGTGCAGCCGCCAGCGCTCGGTGCCGTCGGTGGCGTCCAGCGCGTACAGCGTGGGCCCGTCCGAGGCGTGGATGCGGCCCGAGGACACGGCCATCGACCAGGCCACGTCCCGCGTCTTGAACTGGCGCCGGCCGCTTCCCGTGTCCAGGGCGTGCACCTCGAACGAGGTCACGTACAGCAGGTCGCCGTCGACGACCGGGGTCCCCCACACGTCGTTCGACATGCGGAAGCGCCACGGACGCCAGTGCCCCGGCTCCGGCGGCGGCTGCGGGGCCGTCTGGTCGGTGCCGCCCTGCGCGGGGACGTTCAGCGGACGCGAGCCGGGCGCCGGACCGGGCTCCGCGCCGTGCGGACCGCCACCGGGCGGCCGGATCCAGCCGGTCGCCGGACCCGCGTCCGCGCTCAGGCCGACGGCCAGCGCGGCACGGGTGTCGGCGACCCGGGGACCCGGGCCGATCGGCACGGTCGCTCCCCCGAGGCGCACCGGACCGCCCGCGCTCTCGGCGGGACCCGCGTGACGGCCGCCGGGGCCCCCGACGGGCTCCGGGTGACGACCGCCGCGGGCGGGAGCCGGCCGGCTCCCGCCCGCGGGCGCGCGGTCCGGGAAGCGCGGGTCGGAGAAGCTTTCCGGCGGGTCCGCGGGAACCGGCGGCACCGGCGTACGGCCGCCGCCCCGGCGCCGCTCGATCATCGCCGTGGCACTGTGCGGGAGCCACGCCGACGCCGTACCGCTGTCGTCGCTGCCGGGCCCGAAGAGGTGCGGGGCCAGCTGCGCCTGGAGGTCCGCCGGGGAGGGCCGGCGGGTGACGTCCGTCTGCATGCACGACTCGATGAGCGGCCGCAGCTCGTCGGGCAGGCCCGCCAGGTCGGGACCTTCCCTGAGCAGCATGAACACGGTCTCGACCGGGTTCGCGCCGTGGAAGGGCGCGTGACCGGTGGCCGCGAAGACCAGCATCGAGCCCAGCGAGAAGACGTCGCTCGCGCCGGTGACGCTGCGCGAGTCGCGGGCCTGCTCGGGCGACATGTAGGCGGGGGTGCCGACGGCGACGTTGGTCATCGTCAGCCGCGTGTTGGACACCCCCGACGCGATGCCGAAGTCGATCACCCGCGGGCCGTCCTCGACGACCAGGACGTTCGACGGCTTCAGGTCACGGTGGACGAGCCCCGCGCCGTGGATGGACTGCAGGGCCTCCGCGACACCGGCCGCCAGCCAGCGGACCGCCTGGGCCGGGAGCGGCCCGCACTCGTTCACTATTTCCTCGAGGGAGGGCGCCGGCACATAGGCCGTGGCCAGCCACGGCACGGCCGCGCGCGGGTCGGCGTCGACGACGGCCGCCGTGTAGAAGCCGGAGACCGCCCGCGCCGCCTCCACCTCCCGGGTGAAGCGGACCCGGAACAGCTGGTCCTCCGCGAGCTCCGTGCGCACGGTCTTGATCGCCACGCGCCGGCCCGAGGCCGACCGCGCCAGATAGACCAGGCCCATCCCGCCCGCGCCGAGCCGGCCCAGCACCTCGAAGGGCCCGATACGTCTCGGGTCGTGCTGCGTCAGCTGTTCCACTTGCCTGCCACCTCCCCGTACGGGCCATGAGGGTACGGCCCCGTGGCCCTGATTCTTCCTGTCCGAGGGCCTGGTTGCGAACCCGGGGGCGGATCGGGGTGTCACGTGTTCTCTTTCGACGAATACGGGCGAGTGTTCGAGATATCGCTTGTTGCGGTGTAGGCGTGCGATAGCTGTGTGTTTGTACGGGTGGTGATGGCACGGTGGGCGGCGTGAAGCCCACCGCGCGGATTCGACCGCCATTCGTGCCCCCGAGGCCCTCAGGCGTGACGATCCGCACTCGCCTCAAGGGCCTCACCCATGGGGACGAGAAGGTCCTTGCGCTGGTGAGCGCGCACCTGGGCTCCCTCGCATCGCGCGACCTCAGGACCCGTTGCGCCGAGGGACTGGGGCATTCCGCAGCGTCCTGGGCGACGCGCAAGCGCGTACTCACACCCCTGTCGTCATCCCGCTGGGCGGGAAGCCTGACGAAGGCGACGCACGACCAGTGGGCACTGGCTCGACGCTCTCGGCTCGCCCACATCAGAGGTCTCGAGGCCGGGATCGCGATGATCCGGCACAGACTGTCCCTGCCGGTCGGGACGAAGGGGACGAGAAAGACCCCGGGTGGGTACCGGTCCAGGCGCGAATGGTTCCTGAAGTCACGACGTCTCGGCGTGCTGGAGGACCGGCTGGCGTCCGCACGGACCGAATGGGAAGCAGGCGTCGTACGTGTGGTGCGTGGCGGGAAGCGTCTGCTCCACAGCCGCCATCACCTCGCAGCGGCACAGACCGCCGAGGTGGAGTGGCGCAAGCGATGGGAGGCGGAGCGCTGGTTCTGCCAGGCCGATGGCGAGTCGGGCAAACCGTTCGGCAACGAGACCATCCGTGTCACTCCCGATGGCGAGATCAGCCTCAAGCTCCCGACCCCGCTCGCACCCCTGGCGAACGCGCCTCGCGGCCGGTACGTGTGCGTGGGACGGGCGCGGTTCGCGCACCGGAGCCGGGAGTGGACCGACCGCGTCGGAGCCAACAGGGCAGTCGCCTATCGCATCCACCACGACGTGGAACGCGGACGCTGGTATCTGACCGCGTCCTGGCAGATCCCCCCGACTCCCGCCCTCCCCCTGGCCACCGCACTCGGCGGCGGCGTCATCGGCGTGGACACGAACGCCGACCACCTCGCCGCCTGGCGCCTCGACACCCATGGCAACCCGACCGGAAACCCCCGCCGCTTCCCCTACGACCTGACCGGGTCGACCGCGCACCGCGACGCCCACGTCCGCCACGCCCTCACCCGCCTCCTTCACTGGGCGCAGGCCCAAGGCGTCCGCGCGATCGCGGTCGAGGACCTCGACTTCGCCGCGGAGAAGACGAGGGAGAAGTACGGGCGCAAGCGCCGGTTCCGGCAGCTCGTCTGCGGCATGCCCACCAGCAGGCTCAGATCTCGGCTGACCTCCATGGCCGATGCTTGCGGCATCGCGGTCATCGCCGTCGACCCCGCCTACACCAGCAGATGGGGTGCCCAGCACTGGCAGCGGCCCCTGAGCAGCAAGAGCCGCAAGACCACCCGCCACGACGCAGCCGCCGTGGCGATCGGAAGGCGCGCCCAAGGGCACCCGATCCGGCGACGGACGGCACCGCCCCCGCATCACCGGAGCGATGGTGCGGGGCATCGGACCGTCCAGGCCGGGCCGGGCACCCTCGGGCGTGAGGAACCCCGCCGCCGCGTTCCCGGACCACGGACACGATCCGTGCCGCCCGGACGCGGAGCGAACGCGGGCGACCAGCGTTCCCAAGACCGTTCGGGGAACGCGGCTGAGTACGAGTTCTGGCGACAGGACCCGCTCCCGCTCAGTCCCTAGGAACGGTGTCACACCTCATATCGGCGGCGGGTGGTCAGTCGGTGGGGCGGGGTTTCTCGGGGGGTTTGGGTTCGGCGAGGACGGCGAAGCGGGCGCCCTGGTTGTCGTGGAGGACGGCGATGCGGCCGTGGGGGGTGTCGAAGGGAGGGGTGGCGACGCGGCCGCCGAGGCGTTCGGTGGTGGCGCAGGCGTCGTCGCAGTCGTGGACGGCGAAGTAGACGAGGACGTGGCCGGGCATCTCGGCGGGGAAGTCGTCGGTGATGACGGCGCGGCCGCCGAAGGCGGTGTCGTCGCCGGCGCGGGAGCCGGGGGGCGACCAGACGCGGTAGTCGAAGGAGGGGTCGCGGCCCTCCTCGGCGGCGTCGGCCTGGCGGCCGAGGTAGCCGAAGACGGTGGCGTAGAAGGTGTCGACGGCCTCGGGACGGCGGGTGTACACCTCCATCCAGCAGAAGGCGCCCGGTTCGTTGGTGACGGCGAAGCCGTCGTCGTCGCCGGACTGGCGGAGGCCGAAGACGGCGCCGCCGGGGTCGGCGGCGAGGGCCAGGACGCCGAAGGGTCCGACGGGGTAGGGCTCCATCACCATCTGGCCGCCGGCGGCCTTGATCCGGGCGGCGAGGGTGCCGGCGTTCTCGGTGGCGAGGTAGAGGGTCCAGGTGGTGGGCATGCGGCCGTCCCGCTTGGGGACGAGTCCGGCGGCCCGGCGCCCGTCGAGGAGGGCCTCGTCGCGGTCGGCGTCGAAGGTCCAGCCGAAGAGCTCGCCGTAGAAGCGCTTGCCGGCTTCCAGGTCGGGGAGCTGTGCGTCCACCCAGCAGGGGGTGCCCTCAATGCGTACGGCCATGGTTCCACGCTAGGACGGCGGGGCCCGCCCCGCACGGCCCGCGCGGCCCGGCAGGGGGCGAGGGGGCGCTTCACCGGCCCCGCACGGGCTCGCGGCCCTTGGGGTGACTGGGTTGTCCACGAAAGTTGTCCACAGCCTGTTCATAAGCCTATTCGGGTGCGCCGCTCCCCCGGCCGGTCGAGAACGTCGGCAACCTGGCTTGAACCCGCCCCCGCGCCCCGGCCCGCACACCCGCGCCGACCTCGCAGAACGCCCGCGGAACGGGCCCGCACCCCATTTGCACTCGGCCGAATCGCGCGCCGATCGCCCCTCGGTAAGCTGACGGCATGACAGGACAAGTACGCACCGTCGACGGCCGCGTGGCCGGACGACGCGGCCAGGCGACGCGGCAGAAGCTGCTCGACTGCCTCGGTGAGATGCTCAGCTCCTCGCCCTACCGGGACGTCAAGGTCATCGATGTGGCCCGGAAGGCGGGTACTTCACCCGCGACGTTCTATCAGTACTTCCCGGACGTCGAGGGGGCGGTCCTCGAGATCGCGGAGGAAATGGCCAAGGAGGGCGCCGGGTTGACCGAGCTGGTCTCCGGGCGCTCCTGGGTCGGCAAGGCCGGCTGGCAGACCTCCGAGGAACTCGTCGAGGGCTTCCTGGACTTCTGGCGCAAGCACGACGCGATCCTGCGGGTCGTGGACCTCGGCGCGGCCGAGGGCGACAAGCGCTTCTACAAGATCCGCATGAAGATCCTGAACTCGGTCACCAACTCCCTCACGGACGCGGTGAAGGACCTCCAGGCCAAGAACAAGGTCGACAAGGACGTCAACCCCGCCGCCATGGCCGGCTCCCTGGTGGCGATGCTGGCCTCGGTCGCCGGCCACCAGAAGGGCTTCCAGACCTGGGGTGTGAAGCAGGCCGAACTCAAGCCGAACCTGGCCCTGTTGGTGCATCTGGGCATCACCGGCAAGAAGCCGACCCGCTAGCCCCGTCCGTTCCTTCACCCGTCCTGTCGTCGATGCCGGCGGCGGCCCGCCCTCCGCGAGGAGGAGCGGGACCGCCGTCGGCGTCGCCGTGTCCGGGGCCGGTCGGGCGGCCTCCGGGACCGCGCGCCGCCCGTCTCCGCGGCCGGTCTCCGCGGCCGGTCCGTGTCCCGGGCCGTGTCCCGGGCCGGGCGTGGGGCTCTTCGGGGCGTCACCGCCTCGTCAGGCGGAAGAGCCGGATCTCGCGCTCCACGCGGGCCTGGTAGGTGGCGTACGGCGGCCAGAACTCCAGCGCGGACCGCCAGGCGGCGGCACGCTCGTCGCCCGCGAGCAGCCGTGCGCGCACGGGGACGTCCTCG
Source organism: Streptomyces sp. NPDC043176 (assembly GCF_056436715.1). Lineage (NCBI taxonomy): Bacteria > Bacillati > Actinomycetota > Actinomycetes > Kitasatosporales > Streptomycetaceae > Streptomyces > Streptomyces sp. NPDC043176. The sequence goes on along the minus strand of NZ_JBWKCA010000027.1, from coordinate 87,596 downwards.
CCCCGCCAGTTGACCTCCGCCTCCGGGTGGGCGAGGAGGTTCGCGGTCCAGGCCGGGTGACCGGGGCGGCCGAAGTTGGAGCCGACGAGCAGCCAGCCGCCGTCCGGCTCGGGCATGCAGGCGAGCGGGGTGACCCTGGGCTGCCCGGTCCTCGCGCCGCGGGCGGTGAGGACGACGCCGGGCAGCATGCGGGCGCTGAGCAGCACCTTGCCGCGGGTCAGCCGGTGCACGGTCCGGTCCATCGCCGGGATGACGTGCGGGGCGATCCTGGCGAAGGTCCGGGTCGAGGACACCTTCTGCATGAGTCTCACGCCGACGGGCATCTACGCCGCCACCTCTCCGAAGAGTCCGGTCCGTTCCGCGGCCCGGGCGCGCAGGCGCCGGGCCGGGCCGAAGAGCAGTTCGTCGGAGGCGGCCCGGTGGAAGTACGCCTCCTGGTCCCGGGTGGGGCCGGTGCCGCCGGGCGGCTGGACGCCCTCGCCGGCGGTGGCGCGCAGCGCCTCCAGGGCGTGGGCGAGGGCGAGGGGGCCGCTCTCCGGTCCGGGGCCTGGTTCGCGGGCCGCGCAGTGGGTCAGGGAGCGGGCGGCCTCGACCTGGACGTAGAGGTCGGCGAGCCGGGGGTCGACCGCCGGTGAGGGGCCGGCGGGCCGGCCGGACGGTTCGCGGGGCCCGGTGCGGGCGGCCGTGCGGTCCAGGGCCTCCCGGGCCGCGCCGACGGCCTCGGCGGCGAGCATCACGGCGGCGGCCCGGCCGGCGGCGGCGAGGGCGCCGAGGACGTCGACGGGTTCCTCGCCGAGGAGTTCGGCGCCCGTGTCGCGGAACTGGACGGTGGCCCGGGCGCGGGTGGGGTCGAGGGCGTGCTGCCGGGTGCGGACGAGTCCGGGTGCCCCGGCGGCGTCGGCCCGTACGAGGAAGAGGAGGGTGCGGCTGCGGGCGAAGCCTCCGGTGTGGGCGGCGACGATCAGCAGTCCGGCGCTGTGACCGTCGACGACCTGGGCGGCCTCGCCGTACAGCCGCCAGCCGCCGTCCGCCGTGCGCGTCGCCTGGATGCCGCCGGCCCGGCCGTCGCCCGACCAGGGGTGCGCCGTGTTGTCGCCGGTCAGGCCGAGGGCGAGCGCGAGGGTGCCGGGGACGGCGAGGGTGCAGGTCAGGCTGCCGTCGGCGAGGCGCGGCAGGAACTCGGCGCGCTGGCCCGGGGTGCCGAGGGCGGCGAGCAGCGGGGCGCCGAGGACGGCGGTGGCGAGGAGGGGCGAGGGTGCGAGGACGCGGCCGGTCTCCTCGCAGGCGAGGGCGAGGGCGGCGGGGCCCCGGCCGGTGCCTCCGTACTCCTCGGGGAGGGTGAGTCCGGCCAGGCCGAGGGCGCCGGACATGCGGGCCCAGAGGGCGGTGTCGTACCCCTCGGGGGTCGCGGTCGCGGCGCGGTTCTCGTCCGGTCCGGCCCGTTCGGCGAGCAGCTCCCGCAGGGCGCGCCGGACGGCCGGCCCCTGGCCGGCGACCTTGGTGGCCTCGGCGGCGGACGGTTCCGTCGGCGTGGGGGCGACCTCGGTGGCCTCGGCGACCTCGGCGACTTCGGAGACCTCGGCGACTTCGGCGACGGACGGTTCCGTCGGCGTGAGGGCGGCCGGGGCGGGGTGCGGTCCCGTCGGCATGGCGGATGCCGTGGGCGTGAGGGCGGCCGGGGCGGGGCGTGGTTCCGGCGGTCTGGCGGCTGCCGTGGGGGGGTGCGAGGCGGTGAGCGGGTCCGTTGGCCCGGCGGTGAGCGCGGCGTGGTCGGCGGCGTCCATGGAGCTCCCTCCGTATCTGACGGTGCGTCATGCTAGGGCGGCGCGGGGCGGGTTGCCCAGAGAAGCGCCGGTCCCGATTCGACTGATCTGATGTACCGTCAGATTCATGCCCATCACGCGCAGCGCCCGCCGTGTCGCCGTCGTCGGGGTCTCGCTCTCCGACTGCGGCCGTGTCGACGAGGCCACCCCCTACGCCCTGCACGCCCAGGCCGCCCGCCGCGCCCTCGCGGACAGCGGCCTCGACCGCTCGCTGATCGACGGCCTGGCCTCGGCGGGGCTCGGCACCCTGGCCCCGGTGGAGGTCGCCGAGTACCTGGGGCTGCGCCCCCGCTGGGTGGACTCGACGGCGGTCGGCGGCGCCACCTGGGAGGTCATGGCCGCGCACGCCGCCGACGCGATCGCCGCGGGCCGCGCGAACGCGGTCCTGCTCGTGTACGGCTCCACCGCCCGCGCCGACATCCGGGCCCGGCGCCGGACCGCGAACCTGTCCTTCGGGTCGCGCGGCCCGCTGCAGTTCGAGGTCCCGTACGGGCACACCCTGATCGCCAAGTACGCGATGGCCGCCCGGCGCCACATGCACCAGTACGGGACCACCCTGGAGCAGCTCGCCGAGGTGGCGGTCCAGGCGCGGGCGAACGCGGCGCTCAATCCGGAGGCGATGTTCCGGGACCCGATCACCGTGGACGAGGTGCTCGACGGACCGATGATCGCGGACCCGTTCACCAAGCTGCACTGCTGCATCCGCAGCGACGGCGGCTGCGCGGTGCTGCTCGTCGCGGAGGAGTACGTCCAGGACTGCCGTACGGCCCCGGTGTGGGTGCTCGGCGCGGGCGAGCACGTCTCGCACACCACGATGTCGGAGTGGGAGGACTTCACGGTCTCCCCGGCGGCGGTCAGCGGCCGGCTGGCGTTCGAGCGGGCGGGCGTCCGGCCCTCCGACGTCGACGTCGCCGAGATCTACGACGCCTTCACCTACATGACGCTGGTGACCCTGGAGGACCTGGGGTTCTGCGCGAAGGGCGAGGGCGGGGCGTTCTTCGCGGAGAAGGACCGGCTGCCGGTGAACACGGACGGCGGCGGGCTCTCGGCCTGCCATCCGGGGATGCGCGGCCTGTTCCTGCTGGTGGAGGCGGTACGGCAACTGCGCGGCGAGGCGCCGGGGTTGCAGGTCCGCCGGCCGGACGGCTCGCTGCCGGAGCTGGCGGTGGCGTCGGGGACGGGGGGCTGGTTCTGCTCCTCGGGGACGGTGGTCCTCGGTCGGGACCGGTAGCCGCCCCGAAGATCTATACAAGCGTCATAGACAAGCGTGTAGGACATCCGTATAGTCGTGTCCGCGGGCAGGGAAACAGCCCGCAGACACCCGACAAGGAGTCCTGACATGAACCGCGACGCCGCCCCCGCCCGGACCGTCCTGATCTCCGGCGCCTCGATCGCCGGCCCCGCCCTCGCCCTCTGGCTCCACCGCTACGGCTTCGTCCCGACCGTCGTCGAGCGCGCTCCCGCACTCCGCACCGGCGGCTACAAGGTGGACATCCGCGGCACCGCGATCGAGGTCTGCCGCCGGATGGGCGTCCTCGACGAGATCCGGGCCGAGTCCACGGACATGCGCGGCGGTTCGTACGTCGACGACGCCGGCCGCACCATCGGCGAACTGCCGGCGGACATCTTCGGCGGGCGCGTCGAGGAGGACGACGAGATCATGCGCGGCGAACTCGCCCGCATCCTCTACGACCGGACCCGCGACGACGTCGAGTACCTCTTCGACGACTCGATCGCCGCCCTCGCGGAGGACGCGGACGGCGTCACCGTCACCTTCGAGAGCGGCACCGTCCGCCGCTTCGACCTGGTCGTCGGCGCCGACGGACTCCACTCGAACACGCGGAAGCTCGCCTTCGGCCCCGAGGAGCGGTTCAAGCGCCACCTCGGCGCGTACATCTCCATCTTCACCGCCCCCAACCACCTGGGCCTCGACCGCTGGGAGACGTACCACGCGCTCCCGCAGAAGCTGCTCTGCGTCTACAGCTCCTCCGGCGAGTCGGACGCGAAGAACCTCTTCGTCTTCTCGGCGCCCGAGGACGTCCCGTACGACCTGCGGAGCGTCACCGACCAGAAGCGGATGCTCGCCGACACCTTCGCGGGCGACGGCTGGGAGGTCCCCCGCCTCCTGGAGCACGCGGCGGCCGCCGACGACTTCTACCTCGACTCCATGTCCCTGGTGGAGATGGACCGCTGGTCCAGGGGGCGCGTCGTCCTCCTCGGCGACGCCGCCCACTGCGCCTCGCCCGCCTCCGGCCAGGGCACCGGCCTCGCCCTCACCGGCGCGTACGTCCTCGCCGGCGAGCTGGCCAGGGCGCACGGCGACCACACGGTGGCCTTCGCCCGCTACGAGGAGCGGATGCGGCCCGGCGTGGAGCAGAACCAGCGGATGGCCGAAGGCTTCGTCAAGGAGATGACCGTCGACTCCAGGTGGAAGATCGCGCTGCGCATGCTCATGGTGCGGACGCTGCCGAAGACCCCGTGGAAGAACCTGATCGCGAAGAAGATCCGCGACGGCATCCAGGCGGCGGCGAACGCGGTCCGGATCGAGGACTACGCGGCGCCGGCCGGCGGCCCGTCCGCCCCGCGCCCTAACGTGGCCGCATGACCGACTTCCACCACGCCCTGCGCTCCCTCCGGGTCTGGGACACCGCGCTCCCCTCGTTCGACCCGGTGGGCGCCCCGCCCGAGCCCCTCGCCCTCTTCCACCACTGGTTCACCGAGGCGGTCGCGGCCGGCCAGACCGAGCCGCACACCCTCTCCCTGGCCACGGTGGACGAGGACGGCAGGCCCGACGTCCGTACGGTGATGCTGCACGACGCCGACGAGCGCGGCTGGCACTTCGCCTCCCACGCCACCAGCGCCAAGGGCCGCCAGCTCGCCGCCACCCCCGAGGCGGCGCTCGGCTTCTACTGGCCGGTCCAGGGCCGCCAGGTCCGCGTCCGGGGCTACGTCACCACCGGCACCGCCGAGGAGGCGTACGCGGACCTCCACGCCCGCACCACCGGTGCCCTCGCCTCCGCCCTGGTCGGCCGCCAGAGCGAGGTGCTCGACTCCCCCGAGACCCTCGCCGAGGCGAGCGCGGCGGCCTGGCGCCGGGCCGAGGCCGAGCCGGACGCCCCTTCCCCGACCTGGACCCTGTACGTCGTCGAGCCGGCCGAGGTCGAGTTCTTCCAGGGCGACGGGCGACGCCGTCACCTCCGCCTCCGCTACCGCCGCGAGTCCGGCGGCTGGACCCGCGAACTCCTCTGGCCGTAGCGGGATTTCGGCGGCTACTCGGCCCCGGGTCCGTACATCTCCTCGATCTCGCGGGCGAAGTCCCGCAGCACCGCACGCCGTTTGAGCTTCAGGGACGGCGTCAGGTGGCCGGAGCTCTCGGAGAACTCGGCGGTCAGGACCCGGAAGGCGCGGATGGACTCGGCGCGCGAGACCAGCCGGTTGGCGTCGTCGACCGCCCGCTGGATCGCGGCGAGCAGCTCCGCGTCCCGCGCCAGCTCCCAGAGCGCCAGGTGGTCCTTGTGCCGCATCCGCCGCCAGTGCGTGAGGCCCTCGTGGTCGAGGGTGACGAGGGCGGAGACGTACGGCCGGTCGTCGCCGAGGACGAGGCAGTGGGCGACCAGCGGGTGGGCGCGCAACCAGTCCTCCAGCGGGGCCGGGGCCACGTTCTTCCCGGCGGAGGTGATGATGATGTCCTTCTTGCGGCCGGTGATCCGCAGGTAGCCGTCGGCGTCGAGCGATCCCAGGTCGCCGGTGGGGAACCAGCCGTCGTCGGTGTGGGGCAGGGCCGCTCCGCGCTGGGCGTCCCAGTAGCCGGCGAAGACGTGGCCGCCCTTGAGCCACACCTCGCCGTCGTCGGCGATGCGGACGGCGGTGCCGGGCAGCGGCCAGCCGACGGTCCCGGTGCGGGGTCGCTGCGGCGGGGTGACGGTGGAGGCGGCGGTGGTCTCCGTCAGGCCGTAGCCCTCGAAGACCTCGACGCCGGCGCCGGCGAAGAACTCGGCGAGGCGGGCGCCGAGCGGGGAGCCGCCGCAGATCACGTACTTCACCCGGCCGCCGAGCGCGTTCCGGATCCGCCGGTAGACCAGCGGGTCGTACAGGGCGCGGGCGGCGCGCAGGGCGAGGGAGGGTGTGGCCTGCTGCCCGTACCGGCGGGCGATCCGCGCGGCCCGGTCGAAGGCGGCGGCCTTTCCGCCGCGTTCGGCGGTGGCGCGGGCGGTGTTGAAGACCTTCTCCAGGACGTACGGGATGGCGAGGAGGAACGTCGGCCGGAAGCCGGCGAGGTCGGTGAGGAGTTCCTCGCCCTCGACCGAGGGGGCGTGCCCGACCCGGACCCGGGCGCGGACGCAGCCGACGGAGACCATGCGCCCGAAGACGTGGGAGAGCGGCAGGAAGAGCAGGGTGGCGGCGGGCTCCTTGCTCTCCGAGACGAAGACGGGGTGGAGCAGCCGGACGGCGTTGTCGACCTCGGCGAAGAAGTTGGCGTGGGTGAGGGCGCAGCCCTTGGGCCGGCCGGTGGTGCCGGAGGTGTAGATGAGGGTGGCGAGGGTCTCCGGGGTGAGCAGTCCCCGGCGGGCGGTGACGGCCTCGTCGGCGACCCGGGTCCCGGCTCTGCGGAGCTGGTCGACGGCGCCGGCGTCGAGGACCCAGAGGTGTGCGAGGCCGGGGAGCTGTCGGCGTTCGGCGGAGACGAGCCGGGCCTGCCCGGGGTCCTCGACGACGCAGGCGGCGGCGCCGGAGTCCTGGAGGATCCAGCGGGTCTGGAAGGCGGAGGAGGTCGGGTAGACGGGGACGGTGACGAGTCCGGCGGCCCAGGCGGCGAAGTCGATCAGGGTCCACTCGTAGGTGGTCCTGGCCATGAGCGCGAGCCGGTCGCCGGGCCGCAGCCCGTGGGCGATGAGCCCCTTGGCGACGGCGTGGACCTCGGCGGCGAAGCGGGCGGCGGTGACGTCGTGCCACCGGCCTTCGGCGTCCTTGCGGGAGAAGAGCGGGGCGTCGGGTTCCTGGCGGGCGTTGTCGTAGGGCAGGTCGGCGAGGGAGCCGCGCCGCACCAGGGGCACGAGCGGCGGCACGGAGACCTCCCGGACCCGCCCGTCCACCAGGGTCTTGCTCGGCTCGACCGGTTCGGTGCCGGATGCGGCGGTGACGACGGACACGTGCGGCTCCTCGGTTATCGCGATGAACTGAGGTCGTGCGTCGGTACGTTGCGCCCTGGCGATCCTTTGACTAGCCGGTAACCTTACTGCGCGGTAGGCCCTGGCGGCGAGAGCGTCGTGGGCTTTTCACGACGTGCCGGGCCGCTCCGGCCGGCACCCGTCGGCGCCGCCCCGCGCGACCGCCCTCCCGTACGCGCCGCCCCGCGCGACCGCCCTCCCGTACGCGCCGCCCCGCGCGACCGCCCTCCCCGCACGCGCGCCACCGCCGCCCGTACGAACGCCGCGTGCCCCCCGCCCGGTTCTCGGGTGGGGGGCACGCGGCGGTGTGCGAACGGGGCCGTCAGGCGGCGAGCACAGGCTCGGGCTCCGCCTCGTCGACCGGGGAGGCCGAGGCGTTCTCGTACGCGGTGTGGTCGAGGATCTTCTCGCGGGCGGAGACGATGACCGGGACCAGGGCCTGGCCCGCCACGTTGGTCGCGGTGCGCATCATGTCGAGGATCGGGTCGATCGCCATGAGCAGGCCGACGCCCTCCAGCGGGAGGCCGAGGGTGGAGAGGGTCAGGGTGAGCATGACCGTCGCGCCGGTGAGGCCGGCGGTGGCCGCCGAGCCGATGACGGAGACGAAGGCGATCAGCAGGTAGTCGCCGATGCCGAGCTGCACGTCGAAGATCTGCGCGATGAAGATCGCGGCGAGCGCCGGGTAGATCGCGGCGCAGCCGTCCATCTTGGTGGTGGCGCCGAACGGGACGGCGAAGGAGGCGTACTCCTTCGGGACGCCGAGGCGCTCGGTGACCTTCTGGGTGACCGGCATGGTGCCGACCGAGGAGCGGGAGACGAAGGCCAGCTGGATGGCCGGCCAGGCGCCCTTGTAGAAGTGCAGCGGGTTGACCTTGGCGACCGTGGCGAGCAGCAGCGGGTAGACGCCGAAGAGGACCAGGGCGCAGCCGACGTAGACGTCGGCGGTGAAGGTCGCGTACTTGCCGATCAGGTCCCAGCCGTAGTCGGCGATGGCGAAGCCGATGAGGCCGACGGTGCCGAGCGGGGCGAGGCGGATGACCCACCACAGGGCCTTCTGCAGCAGCTCGAGGATCGACTCGGAGAGGGTGAGGATCGGCTTGGCGCGGTCGCCGAGCTTGAGGGCGGCGATGCCGGCGACGGCGGCCATGAAGACGATCTGGAGGACGTTCAGCTCGGTGAACGGGGTGATGACGTCCGTCGGGACGATGCCGGTGAGGAAGTCGATCCAGGAGCCCTCGCGCTTCGGCAGCTTGCCGTCCTGCGGGGTGAGGCCGGTGCCGGAGCCCGGGTTGGTGACCAGGCCGATCGCGAGGCCGATGGCGACCGCGATCAGCGAGGTGATCATGAACCAGAGCAGGGTGCGGGTGGCGAGCCTGGCGGCGTTGTTCACCTTCCGCAGGTTGGTGATCGAGACCAGGATCGCGAAGAAGACGAGCGGGGCGACCGCCAGCTTGAGCAGCTGGACGAAGATGTCGCCGACCTGGCCGAGGGTCTCCTTCAGCCAGGAGACGTCCTGGCTGCGGGCGACCCAGCCGAGCAGGGCGCCGAGGACCAGACCGGCGATGATCTGGGCCCAGAAGGGGACCTTCGGTATGCGGGACGAGGGCTTGGCCTCAGGCGCGTTCGCGGGCGCGGACACAGACACACTCCACAGGTGCGTATAGGGACATACGAGGACGGGGGTGCGGCACACACGCGCCGGAGCGCGGGCCGCTGCATGATGCCGGATCAGAGCACGCGGCAACAGACCGCGGACATACAGCGGCAGAGATCGACGTGCAGGCGCGCCACGAGCGGGATGCTCGCGGCATGAGAGGGGCGCACTGCTGTCGTCATGTCGAACACGTTAACACTTGAACTTTGAGAACCTCAAAGCTGTTCTTTGGGGTACGGGGACCCCTTTTCGCCTCCGAAACGCAGAACACCCCAGGCGGGAGCCTTGGAAGGCCCTACCCGGGGTGGATGTCTGTGAGGAAGCTTACGCAGCTTTTACGCGGCCGTGGTGCGCTACAGCGCGTCCTCCTGGGACCGGTTCGCGGCCAGCCGGCCCTTCGCGCGGTCGACCTTCGCCACGACCTCGGCGCTCGCCTCGTCGCGCACCTTGCGCAGGAGGACGAAGCTGAGCGGGGCGGAGATGACGATGGCGAGGACGAGGACCCAGAGCAGGTTCGAGTCGCCGAGACCGCGCGGCAGCACGCCGGCGTAGACGAGACCCCACAGGGCGAGGAAGCATCCGGCGAAGATGCCGAGACGCATCAGCGTGTAGCGGAGCATGTCAGCCCACTCTTCCGTTCCGACGTTCCGAAAAGTTCCCAAGATCCCTTACGGGACCGGCGCCCCTCCAGTGAAGCACGGGGAGGGGCGCTCGCCGGGAGCGGGGGCCGCACGGAGGCCGCGACCTCTTGAGCGCCGGACGAAGTAATAGATAACATACGCTCATGACCCTTACCTTCGAGGTGGACCCGGCCGTCGATCCCGCCCTGCGCGAGGGCGTCCTCGCGCTCTGGGCCGACGTCACCGACGCGGGCGGCGCGGTCGGCTTCGTCGCCCCCGTCACGCCCGACGAGATCCGCCCGGCACTGCTCAGGCACCTCGTCGCGATGACCGAGGGCCGCACCCGGCTCCTCGTCGGCCGCGACGAGGACGGCGAGATCGCCGCCACGGCCTTCTTCACCTTCAACACCCACCCGCTGATGGGTCACTGGGTGTGGCTCTACACGGTGATGGTCCACCCCCGCCACCAGGGCAAGGGGTACGGCCTCGACCTCATGGCGGCGGCCGAGCGGGCCGCCCGTACCGCCGACGGCTTCGAGGGGATCGAGGCGATCCGCCTCACCTGCCGGGGCGGCCTCGGCCTGGAGGGCTTCTACGCCCGCGCGGGCTACAAGGAGGTCGGCCGCGTCCCCGGAGCGATCCGGGTCGCCCCGGGCGACGACCGCGACGACGTCGTCATGCTGCTGCCCCTGACGTGACCGGGCCGGTGGTCCCGTTCGACGCGGAGGAACGGAGAAGGGCCGGCGGGGTCCTCCCGCCGGCCCTTCTCCTCGTACGCGTCAGAAACGCATCGCCTGCGGGGTCTCGCGGCGGTCGGCGTCCGGACCGGGGTACTCGCGGATGATCTCGTAGCGGGTGTTGCGCTCGACGGGGCGGAAGCCGGCGTCGCGGATCAGTTCCAGCAGGTCCTCGCGGCCCAGCTTGTTCGGGGTGCCGTAGTTGTCGGCGTCGTGCGTGATCTTGTACTCGACGACCGAGCCGTCCATGTCGTCGGCGCCGTGCTGGAGCGCGAGCTGCGCGGTCTGGACGCCGTGCATGACCCAGAAGACCTTGACGTGCGGCACGTTGTCGAAGAGCAGCCGGGAGACCGCGAAGGTCTTCAGGGCCTCGGCCCCGGTCGCCATCGTGGTGCGCGCCTGGAGCTTGTTGCGGACCTTGCCGTCCTGCATGTCGACGAAGTCGTGCTGGTAGCGCAGCGGGATGAAGACCTGGAAGCCGCCGGTCTCGTCCTGGAGCTCACGCAGCCGCAGCACGTGGTCCACGCGGTGGCGCGGCTCCTCGATGTGCCCGTACAGCATGGTCGAGGGGGTCTTGAGCCCCTTCTCGTGGGCGAGCCGGTGGATCCGGGACCAGTCCTCCCAGTGGGTGCGGTGGTCCACGATGTGCTGCCGGACCTCCCAGTCGAAGATCTCGGCGCCGCCGCCGGTCAGGGACTCCAGACCGGCCTCGATCAGCTCGTCGAGGATGTCGGAGGCGGACATCCCGGAGATCGTCTCGAAGTGGTGGATCTCGGTGGCCGTGAACGCCTTGAGGGAGACGTTCGGCAGGGCCTTCTTGAGCTCGGAGAGGGAGCGCGGGTAGTAGCGCCACGGCAGGTTCGGGTGCAGCCCGTTGACGATGTGGAGCTCGGTGAGGTTCTCGTTCTCCATCGCCTTCGCGAGGCGCACGGCCTCCTCGATGCGCATGGTGTACGCGTCCTTCTCGCCCGGCTTGCGCTGGAAGGAGCAGTACGCGCAGGAGGCGGTGCAGACGTTGGTCATGTTCAGATGCCGGTTGACATTGAAGTGGACCACGTCGCCGTTCTTGCGGGTCCGGACCTCGTGGGCCAGACCGCCGAGCCAGGCGAGGTCGTCGGACTCGTACAGGGCGATGCCGTCCTCACGGCTCAGCCGCTCACCGTCCCGGACCTTCTGCTCCAGCTCACGCTTGAGCCCCGCGTCCATGCGGCCGCCTCCCTTTATCTCCGAAACCAAGGCTTCCCCACCGTACTCTCAGCCCTCTTCGGGCAGCTCTCCGACCCGGTTCTCCCACTTGGTGGAGAGCACGATCGTCGTACGCGTGCGGGAGACGCCCTTGGTGCCGGAGAGCCGGCGGATGGTCTTCTCCAGGCCGTCGACGTCGTTGGCGCGGACCTTGAGCATGAACGAGTCGTCGCCGGCGATGAACCAGCAGTCCTCGATCTCGGCGAGGTCCTTCAGCCGGCGGGCCACGTCCTCGTGGTCGGCGGCGTCGGAGAGGGAGATGCCGATCAGGGCGGTGACGCCGAGGCCGAGCGAGGCGGCGTCGACGGTGGCGCGGTAGCCGGTGATGACCCCCGCCGCCTCGAGTCGGTTGATGCGGTCCGTGACCGAAGGGCCGGAGAGCCCGACGAGCCGGCCGAGCTCGGCGTACGAGGCACGGCCGTTCTCACGCAGGGCCTGGATGAGCTGCCTGTCCACGGCGTCCATAGGGAGGAACCTTCCATTGTCCAGCGATACCGCGAGTTTAGGTGTAGAATCTAAGGTACACAGGGACGACACCCTGTGAATCTTTCAGCAGATCAAAGACGATCTTTCAGGAGTGGTGTTCACCGTGTACACGATCGAGATGGCCTACGCACGCATGCGCGAGCTGCAGGACCTGGCCAACCGCTCGCGTGCCCACCAGCCGACCGCCGCCTCGAAGCGCGCCGCGAAGAAGCGCGCCAAGAAGCGCTAATCAGAACGGGAACCTCCACCGAGGTCTCCCTCCCAACGGCGGTACAGCTCGTGCGGCACCCCTGCCGCGTCGAGCACCCGCCCGGCGACGAAGTCCACCAGATCCTGGATGTGCGTCGCCCCCGCGTAGAACGCCGGAGAGGCGGGCAGCACCACGGCGCCCGCCTCGTCCAGCGCCACCATGTGCTTGAGCGTCTGTCCGTTCAGCGGGGTCTCCCGCACGGCGACCACCAGCGGACGCCGTTCCTTCAGCGTCACGCTCGCGACCCGCTGCAGCAGGTCCTTGGAGAGCCCGAGCGCCACTCCCGCCACCGCGGCGGTCGAGGCCGGCACCACCAGCATCCCCTTCGCCGGGTACGAACCCGAGGACGGCCCCGCGGCCAGATCCCCGGCCGCCCAGTACCGCACGTCGTCCAGGCGGTCCGCGACGTCGAAGGTGTCCGGCTTCCCGTCGGCGCCCCGCGCCAGCCAGGCCGCCAGGTCCTCGCGCCAGTGGGCGTCGCGGAAGGAGATCCCCGTCTCGTCGAGCAGCGTGAGCCGCGAGGCCCGCGACACGACGAGGTCGACGCCCTCCCCCGCGGCGAGCAGCCCCCTCAGCACGGCGGCGGCGTACGGCGTACCCGACGCGCCGGAGACCCCCACCACCCAGGGCCGACGACTCTTCTTCTCCTGCGACTCCACGCCCCTGAGCCTATCCGGCCGGGAAAACCCAGGCCGTGGCAAGGCGGCCGACGGAGATCACCGGGCTCCTCCACACCCGGGACGGCGAAGATCACCCGACACCCCCACGCCCGGGACGACGAAGATCACCGGGCGCCTCCACACCCAGGGCGGCGCCGACCGGAGTCCCCGCCCGTCCACGCCCTCAGGCGCGGACCAGGGCCGCCTTCCCGCGTGCCGCGTCCCGGACGCCCGCCGTCCTGGTGCGCACGTCACGGCCGAGGCGGCGGGTGACCGTGCCGAGGAAGCGGACCGCCTCCGCCACGGCCGGCAGCGGGTCCTCCCCGCTGAGCCACGCGCGCTCGGTCTCCACCACCGGCAGCAGGCCCGGCGGCAGCCGGCGCTCCTCCCGCAGCCACGCGGCCACCGACGGCAGGTCGAGATGGCCGGCGACGAAGACCCGCTCATCGACCTGCGGACCCGCCGGCACGTCACGGCCCGTCAGGTCGAGGTGCAGGGCCCGTACGACGTCCACGCCGTCGGTGTTCTCGAAGAGGCGGAACTGGGCGCCGGTCCGCGGGTTGAAGTCCACCAGCTTGTACCGCCCGTCGCGGCCGTCGTAGCGCCAGTCGAGGTCCGCGACCCCGCAGTAGCCGATCCGGCGGCACAGGTCGGCCGCCAGCTCCGCGAGGACGGGGTTGCCCAGGGCCACCGCCCTGGTCGTCACCCCGGCGTGCGGGGGCCAGGAGCGCAGCTTCAGGCCGGTGAACACGGCCAGGGGCGCGCCGCCCGCGCCGCAGCAGAGATGGGCGATCCAGTCCTCGGCGCCCTCCCGCGGGATGTACTCCTGCACGAGGACCGGGGGCAGCTCGCCGGGCGGGAACCGGTCGAGGAGGCCGCGTTCGTCACGGATCGCGGTGGTGCTGCCGACCGCCGGGGTGCGCAGCCGGGTCCACGCGTCGCGGTTCTTGAGGACGACGGGGAAGCCCAGCTCCCGTCCCGCGTCGACGAGTTCGTCGCGGTCGGCGGGCGCCCTGCTGCGGGGCGAACCGACGCCCAGGTCCTCGCAGAGGGCGTGCAGGCTCGCCTTTCCGGCCAGCAGCCGGGGCAGTCCGGCGGGGACGGGGGGCAGCAGGAAGTGCTCGGCGAGGGCGTCGGCGTGCTCGGCGATCAGGATCGCCGCCTCGTCGTCGGTCGGCACCGGGACGCACGGCGTGCCGATGGAGCGGCCGATGGCGAGGAAGGCGGCGAGGAGCGCGTCCGGGCCCTCCAGGCCGGTCGTCGGCCGGACGAACGCGCGGGACAGGTGCCGGGACAGCGCGACCGGGGTCAGCCGGTCCTCGACGACGGCGTGCACGGTGACGCCCGCCCGGCCGAGGGTACGCACCACGCCGAGCCCGCCGTGGTGCTGCGGGTACCTGCCGACCTTGGCGAGCAGAGCGGGCACCGCCGGGTCGAGGGACGGTTCGTCCGGCACGCGCCTCACGGTTCTCCCTTCGCCCGCGCCCCGGTGGGAGGTACGGGCCGACGCCCCCGGGCGTCTTCCCCATTGTCCCATAAGGCAGGAAAACAGGGGGTGTTCTAAAGTTGGTAACGATATGTCCGCCTTGGGGAACGCTCTCCCGCTCAGCACGCCACGGCCCCTGGGAGCACTGGCCGACCGGACCGCGGCGCACGGCATGGTGCGCCACGCGGGATCCTGCGAAGTCACCGTGGTGCCGCGGCGCACCCTGTCCCACGCGAACCTGCTGGTCTTCACGGTGGACTGGGCCGGCACCGGCGTCGTGGTCAAGTACCCCAGGACCGACGGGGCTTCCGAGGCCCTCGCCCTGGAGTGGGACCACCTGCGCGACCTCGCGGCCGACGGGCGCCTCGCCCCGTGGCGGCCGCTCCTGCCCGAAGCCGTCGGCGGCCGGCCGGACGCCGGGCCGCCCCGCCGTCCCCTCGTGCAGACCCGGCTCCCCGGCGTCCCCGCCGGGCCGCTCCTCCCCGGACGCCCCCGTGACCTGCGACGTACCGTCACCGCCGCCCTCCGCCTGCTCGCCGCCCTGCGGGGCGCGACGGGCCGCCGGGAAGCCGCGACGGACCACACCGCCGACTGGGTGCACGAGCAGCTGGCCGTCCTGACCGCCGAGATCGGCCGGGGCCGTCCGGGCGCCGGAGCCGCGGCCCTCGACCCGCTGCGGCGGCGGCTCGACCAGGCCCTCGCCACCGCCGCCCTGACGCGCGGCTGGACCCACGGCGACTTCCACATCGGCAACGTCCTGCTCGACGAGGACCGCACCCGGATCACCGGCGTCTTCGACTGGGGCAACGCCCGCGCCGACGGCCCCGCCGAGATCGACGCGTGCACCTTCGTCCTCGCGACCCGCGAAGCCCTCGGCGGCCCCCCGATGGGACGGCAGGTCGCCGACGCCCTGCGCCGCGGCCGGCTCCCCGGGGCCGACCGCGCACTGCTGTCCGCCCACGGCGTCGACCCGGACAGCGGCGGCGACCCGGCGGCGCTGCCGCTGCTGACCTGGCTCTGGCACGTGTCGGGAAACCTCCGCAAGACCCGGCAGTTCGGCCGCAGCCGCCGCTGGCTGGGCGTCTCGGTCGCCCCCGTCCTGCGGGAGGCGGCCCGCGGCGCAGGAACGCCATGACGGGCGCGCGGGACGGCCCGTACGAGGACACCGCCGCGCCGCCCGCCCCGCGGGACGGACGGACGCGCGGGGCGGCGCCCCCGGCTTCCGCGTCCACCCGCGCCGCCACCGTGCGCCACTGGTCGATACGCGCGGCGCTCCCCCTCTCCCTCGGCCTCTGGCTGCTCTCGCTCCGCTCCGTCCCGCTCGACCGGATGGGCGACCTCGGGCTCCTCCAGGTCCTGCCCGCGCTGTTCTGGATCGCCGCCGCCCTGCTCACCCTCGGCTTCTGCCTCGCCCTGGGCGACCGTCGCACCCACGGCGCCTGGCTGGCCGGCTACGTCCTCGGGCTGATCGCCCTGCTGCACGCCACGCCCACGCTGCTGTACCCGACCCTGCGCTACTCCTGGGCGTGGAAACACCTCGCGGTCGTCGACGCGATGCTGCGCCACGGCGGCGAGGTGCCGAGCGCCGACAAGTTCGCCGTCTACAACGACTGGCCCGGCTTCTTCCAGCTCAACGCCCTGTTCCTGCGGGCCACCGGGCTGGACTCCGCCGTCGGCTACGCCGCCTGGACCCCCGCGGTCGCCAACGCCCTGCTGCTCGCCCCGCTCCTGCTGCTGTACCGGTCCGTGACCCGCGACCGGCGGCTCGTCTGGGGCGGGGTCTGGATCTTCTACAGCTGCTCCTGGGTCGGGCAGGACTACTTCGCGCCGCAGACCTTCGCCTTCCTGCTCTTCATGACCGTGACGGCCCTGCTGTTCCGGCAGCTGCCGACCTCCGCGCTGCCGCGCCCCGATCCGCGCCGGCGGGACGGCTGGCCGCCGGCGCTCCTCGCGGGCGTCGTGGTGCTCGTCGCGGCGATCGTCGTCTCCCACCCGCTCACCCCGCTGATGCTGATCAGCGCGCTCGTCGCGCTGTCGCTGCCGCGCCGCAACCGGCGGGTGGCCCTGCCGCTCCTCGCCGCCACCGTCGTCCTGACCGCCCTCTGGGACGCCACCGTGGCCCGGTCGTACATCTCCGTCCACATCCAGAACCTCGTGCAGTCCCTCGTCCAGCCCGACGAGAACGTGGCCTCGGGGCTCGCCGCGACGGGCAACGCCGCTCCGGGGCAGATCCTGCTGTCCACGGTCGACCGCGGGCTGTCCGCCGTGGTCGTCGTGCTCGCCGTGGCCGCGTTCGTCGTCCGCCGCTGGACCCGGCGCACCGGACTGCCCCTGCTCGCCGTGGCGCCCCTCCCGATGCTCGCCGTCAACGCCTACGGCGGCGAGATGCTCTTCCGGGCCTACCTGTTCGCGCTGCCCGCCGCCGCGTTCCTGGTGGCGGCCCTGCTGCTGCCGCCGACGGCCCGGCACCACCCCGTGCGCACCCTCGCGGTCTACCCCGTGTTCCTGGCCCTGCTCGGCGGCCTGGTCTTCGGCTACTACGGCAAGGAGGCCGTGAACCGGTTCACCCCCGGCGAGGTCGCCGCCGCCCGCTACGTGACCGACCACGCCCCACCGGGCTCGCTGATCGTCACGCTCACCTCCGACGTGCCCGGACTCGACCGGTACTACGACCGGCACCGCAGGATCCAGCTGGCCCACCAGAGCCCCAAGGACACCGAACGGCTGGTGCGGCACCCGCTGGCCGGCGTGAGCGCGTTCCTCTACGGATCCACCGAGGAGCATCCCGCGTACGTCGTGCTCAGCCGCGCCCAGGACATGAACGGCTACCTCACCGGAGCGCTGCCGGCCGACACCTCCCAGCGCCTGGGGTCCGCGATGGCGACCGCCCCGGGCTTCACGCTCGTCTACGCCGACGAGGACGCCACCGTCTACCGCTACGTGACCCCACGACCCGGTGGAGGCACCCCGTGACCCCGCACCGGACGCTCCCCCGCCTGGCGCTCGCCGCCTCGGGATGGGTCGCGCTGCTCGCCTCCACGCTGCCGGAGGCCGCCCCGCTGCGGGTGGCGGTCGTGACGGCGTTCCTGCTCGTCTGCCCCGGCCTCGCGGCCGTCCTCGCGACGCGGTCCGCCGCACCGGCGCACGGCATGCCCCGGTACGCGGTCCTGGAGGCCGCGCTGCTCAGCCTGATGCTCGGTCTCGCCCTGGCGACCCTGGTGGCCGTGGGGCTCTTCCTCGGCGGTGTCTTCACCGCCGCGCGGGGCCTGGTCGTGCTCGCCGCACTGACCTCCGTCCTCGCGCTGCTGCCCCGCCGCCACCGCGCGCGGGAACGGGACGGCGAGGTGCAATCTGGTGGAGGGGGAAGCGGGGGGAGAGGAGGTCCGTGATGGCCCCGGAGCTTGGAGGCACCGGCCGCGGCCGGCTGCCGGTCGTGGTGGTCGGAGCCGGTCCGTACGGGCTGGCCACCGCCGCCTGGCTGGGAGCCGCCGGCGTGACGACGCGCGTCTTCGGCGAACCGATGGACAGCTGGCGGGCCCACATGCCCGACGGCATGTTCCTCAAGTCCGTCCCGACGGCTTCGTCGATCTCCGCCCCCGACGGGCGCCACCGGTTCGCGGACTTCCGCGCCGCCCGGGGCGGACCACCGGTGGGCGACACCTACCCGATCCCCGTCGACGAGTTCATCGCGTACGGCCACTGGTTCCAGAAGGAGCGGGTGCCCGGCGTGGAGCGGACGGCGGTGCGCGAGGTGCGGGCCGCGGACGGCGGGTTCGGCGTCACCCTGGACTCCGGCGAGGAGATCACCGCGGGCTCCGTCGTGATGGCCAGCGGCCTCGTGCCGTACGCCTACCGGCCTCCGGGCCTCGCCCCGCTGTTCCCCGCGGGCCTCGCCTCCCATCCGTGCGACCACGCGGACCTCTCCGCGTTCGCCGGCCGGCGGGTCGCGGTCGTCGGCGCCGGACAGTCGGCGCTGGAGAGCGCCGCCCTGCTGCACGAGGCGGGCGCCCGGCCCACGGTGATCGCCCGCACCTCCTCCCTGCTGTTCGGCACACCCCCCGCGACGGACCTGCCGGAGGAACGCTCCCGGGCGGTCCGGCTGCTCAAGCCGGCCTCCATGCTGGGCCCCGGCTGGTCCCACGTCGCCGTCAGCCGCGGCGCGGGCGCCTACCGCCGGCTGCCGCTCCCGGTGCGCAACCACTTCCTGCGGACCGTGCTCGGCCCCTCCGGCGCCTGGTGGCTGCGGGACCGGGTGGACGGGCGCTTCCCGGTGCTGTGCGGACGCCGGGTGGCGGCGGCCCGGCGGCGGGACGACGACGGGACGGTACGCCTGGAACTGGCGGACACGGCGGGCCGGGCGGCGGAGTCCGTCGACGTCGACCACGTCCTCACCGCCACCGGCTACCGCGTGGACGTGGACCGGCTCGACCTCCTGGAGCCGACTCTGCGGCAGGCGGTGCGCACCCTCCCCGGCGGCCCTCCGGTCCTGTCGGCGGGGTTCGAGTCGTCCGTGCCCGGCCTGTACTTCACGAGCCTCGCCGCGGCCCCCACCTTCGGGCCCGTCCTGCGTTTCGTCTGCGGTACGGACTTCGCCGCCCGCCGGGTCGCGGGCGCGGTCGCGGCCGGGCCGCGGTGACCCCGGGCCCGGCGTGACCCGGGACACGGGCTCCGGCGGGCCGCACCGCCGCCACCGGCGGACGGCCGCGCTGGCACTGGCCTCCGCCCTGCTGGCCCTCACCGCCTGCGGCGGCCCGGCCGGGTCCACCGCGCCCTCGACGACGGTCCCGCCCGCCGTCACCGCCTCGGGTCCGCCGTCCCCGGGCCCCTGGCGGCTCGTCCTGGACGACGGCTTCGACGGCACAGAACTCGACTCCGGGCTGTGGGCGACCTGCTACGACTGGAACAAGGACGGCTGCACGATCAGCAGCAACGACGAGTCCCAGTGGTACCTGCCCGGCCAGGTCTCCGTGCGGGACGGCGAGCTCACCCTCACCGCCGAGCGCCGCCGGACCCGCGCCAGCGACGGCAAGACCTACCCGTGGCGGTCCGGAATGATCTCCACCGGGCGTGACCAGTGGTACGGCGAGCCCCGCCGGACCTTCACCTACGGCTACTTCGAGGCCTCGATCCGCATCCCGGCCGAGGCGGGCATGTTCCCGGCGTTCTGGATGATGCCGGAGTCCCGGTTCACCCCGCCGGAGGTCGACATCATGGAGTTCCTCGACTCCACGACCCGCGTCAACATGTACGTCCACTGGCGCGAGCCCGACGGCGAACGGGCCCGGGAGCGCGGCGAGTACGGGCCTTCCGACTTCTCGGAGCGCTTCCACGTGTTCGGACTGCTGTGGGAGCGCGACGCCCTGGTCTGGTACGTCGACGGCGTCGAGCGGTTCCGCGTCACGGAACCCGGGCGGATCCCCGACGTCCCCATGGAGGTGCTGGTCAACCTGGCCGTGGGCGTGCCCAAGGAACCGCCCGCCGACGTCGACCGGGCCCGGATGCGGGTGGACTGGGTGCGGGTCTGGCAGCGGTGAGGCGGCGACGCGCGGGGCCGGACGGCGGTGCGGCGGCGACATGCGGGCCGGACGGCGGTGCGGCGGCGACGTGCGGGACCGGGCGGCGACGGGACGGCGGCATCCGGGACCGGCAGCGGTGCGGCGGCGGCGCGAAGGGCCTCAGGACAGCGCCTCGTACGGCACGTGCAGCCGCGCCCTCGTCCGCCGGTAGGCCCGCCACCCCCTGGTCCTGACCCCCTCGGGGAACGGCGCCACCGGCGCCCCCGCGCCCCTCGTCCACCGACGGAACCGGTCCCGGTCCGTGTCGGCGCGCAGCATCAGCCGCGCGATGCGCCACGGATCGTCGGCGGCCGAACTGAACGCGTCCCGCACCGCCGCCGCCGACGTCCACCCCGCCTCGCGCACCCGGGAGCGCACCGCACGGGACGAGTAGCCGTGGGGATACGCGAACGCCGTCACCTCGTGCCCGAGCACGTCCGCCAACTCCCTCCCGCACTCCGCCACTTCCTCCCGCACCCGGCCGTCCGGCAGGACGTCGAGCTGCGGATGCGTCCGGGTGTGGCCGCCGATCTCCACCCCTGCCGCGTCGAGTTCACCCAGCTGGCCCCGGCTCAGCATCCGCGAGCCCGGCGGGAACGGCCCGTCCCCCGGGCCGCCGCCCAGCCCGCCCGTGGTGACGTACAGGGTCGCGGGCAGGCCCCACCGCACGAGCAGCGGCAGCACCGTCGCCCGGAAGTCGGCGAAACCGTCGTCGAACGTCAGCACCGCCGCCCGCTCCGGCAGCGGCGCGCCACCGCGCTGCGCCGCCACCAGACGGCGCAACGGCACGACCCTCAGCCCACTGTCGACGATCATGTCCAGCTGCTCGGCGAACGTCCGCGGACTCACCGTGAACGGCGCGATCCACGACGGCGGATCGGCCGCCACGGAGTGGTACAGGAACACCGGCACGGCCCCGGCCACGGGCCCCTCCCGGCCGCCCGGCACGGCGGCCACCCGTCCCTCCCGGCCACCCGCCCCGGCGGTCCGCCCCGTCCGGCCCCCCGCACCGCCGGCCACGGGTCCGTCCCGTCCGCCCGGCGCCGCCGTGCTCACGGCCGCCCCCCGCCCGCCACGGCCGCCGGGCGTGCGACCACCGTCCCCGCACCGGCGGTCCGGCGCTCGCCGGGGCCGGGCGCGGGGCGGCGGGCCCGCCCGACGGCGTACCCGGCGACGGTCGCGCCGACGCCTCCGGCGAGCGCGCCGGCCGTGCGCAGACCGGCGGGGCGGCCGGGGCGCAGGGCCCGGGCGAACGCGCGGGGGACGGTCGAGCGGAGGTAGGCGCGCTCGCTCGCGAGGGCGGCACGGGTGCCGCCGAGGCGGGCGACCCGGGCCTTGGACAGGCCCTCCGCGTAGCAGCGGGAGACGAAGTACGCCCAGGTGGCGCGGGCCGCGGGCACCCGGTGACGGACCGCCGCGGCGGGCTCGTGGAGCAGGACGGCGCCCGGGCGGCGGGCCGCGATGCGCAGGCAGAGCTCCGTCTCCTCGCAGCCCAGCGGCCGGGTCCCGACCCGGCCCAGGTCGGCGCGGAAGCCTCCGGCGGCGACGACCTCGGCGCGCCGGAAGGACATGTTGGCGCCGATGAAGTTCCGTACGGGCGCGAGGCTTCGGGGCAGCCCGCGGTACGAGCAGCCGACCACCCAGTCGAACTCGGGCGGGAACCAGACGGGCCGCCGGGTGACCCACCAGGCCCTGACCAGGCCGCCGACTCCCGCGACGGCGGGGTCGGCGTACCGGGCGAGGAGGTCTCCGGACCAGTCGGGTTCGGCGGCCGCGTCGTCGTCGAGGAAGGCCACGACCTCACAACGGGCTTCCCGGACACCGGTGTTGCGGGCGTCCGACAGGCCCTGGCGGCCGGCGTTCGCGAGCACCCGCACCCCGGGGAACGCGGCGGACGCCCGCTCGTACAGCTCGGGGCAGTGGTCGACGACGAGGACGATCTCGTCCACGGGGTGCCGTTGGGCGCGCAGGGATCCGATCGCCGCCCGGAGGTCGTCCCAGCGGTCGAGGGTGTAGGCGCAGACGACGACGGTCACGCTCGGCACGGTGTTCACGAGGACCTCCCGGGTTCGGCCGTGAGCCAGCGCGCGCGCCAGATCAGCAGGGGTGCGGCGAGCAGGCACATGGTCACCAGCCAGGCGACGCCGGCGCCGGTGATCCCCATGACCGGCAGCAGCAGCCGGGTGAGCCCGAGCACCAGCACGCACATCGCGACCTGGAGCCCGACCGCCCAGCGCAGCCTCCGGCGGGCCCGCGACGAGTCGATGGCGATGCTGACGACGATGTTCGGCAGGGCGGACAGGGCCAGGAGCCGCAGCAGCGTGGTGCCGTGCTCGGCGTACTCGGCCCCGAACAGGGACAGGATCTGCGGGGCGAGCGCCACGACGACGGCGACGGCCGACCCGAGGAGCAGCACCGAGTGCCGCAGCACCTTCACGGCGTGCTCGACCAGCCGCCCGGGGCTCCGCACGGCCTCCACCACCAGCGAGCTGCCCAGGTTGCGGGCCACCAGGTACAGCACGTACCCGACGATCCAGGCCAGGGAGAAGTACGCGCTCTGCTCGGGGCCCAGCCGGTCCAGGACGATCAGCGGGACCAGCGTGTAGGACGCCATCCGGAACAGCGAGCCGAAGTAGTCGGCGGACGCGTACTTCAGCGCGCCCGTCGGCCGCTCCGCCGCCGTCGACCCCCGCACGTGCTGCGGAACGGCCCGGCGCAGCAGGACGAAGTTGGTGAGGAGGAGGGACACGGCGAGCGCCCCGGCCCAGGAGAGCAGGATGCCGGAGTGCAGCGCCAGCGCCGCCCCCAGTCCGAGCAGCCCGATCTTCACCACGGCGAAGACCAGGTTCTCCGCCACCACCCAGCCCGGCCGCCGCACCGCCGTCAGCGCCCCGTCCTGCATCACGAACACGGCGTATCCGGCGGTGGTCGCGACGAAACACCCGGCGGTGACCGGCGTCAGCAGGACGTCCAGTTCGGGCGCGACCACCGGCACGAGGAGCAGGAACCCGAGGGCCGCCACCGTGCTGACCGCGGCGCTCACGGCGTAGCAGGTCAGGATCAGCCGGCGGGTGTGGTGCCCCGCCGACGGCACGAACCGCACCAGGAAGTCGGACAGGTTGAGCTGTCCGACACCCGCGAGCAGCAGCGTCATGGACAGCGCGGAGTAGCTGACGCCCACCACCTCGTCGTCGTACCAGTGCGTGGCGAACACCCAGAACACGGCGCCCAGACCGGCGCTGACGAGGGAACTCAACGCGAGCAGGTGCCCGTTGCGCAGCAGCGGGTCCTTGGACAGCAGCCGCCGCCCGCCGGACTTCAGGACCGCGCCGAACGAGGGCCGCCCGCCGTCCGGTTCCCTCTCCTCGGCCGCCGGTTCCGTCCGCTCGGGCCGGGCCGGCTGCGGGGGCCGGGCGGACCGGGTGGCCCGCCCCCGGAAGCCGCTCACGACGGGCCCCTGGTGCGTCGGCTGCCGGGTCATCGTCCCTCGCCCCGCCTCCGGCGGACGGTGCGTGCCGCGGTGGCTCCGTGTCCGGGGTCTCCACGGCCGTGTCCGGGAACTCCGCGGCCGGGTCCTCGGACACGTCCGTGTACGAGGACTCCGCGGCCGTGGTGCGCGGCCCGCCGCAGCCGTCGCTCGGCCCGTCGGCTGCGCAGGTAGCCGAACGGCCCGTACAGCAGCCCGCGCAGCTCCAGGCGGGCGATCCGGGACGAGGCGACGCCGGGCCCGGAGCCCGGCCCGGCGTCACGTCCTGCGTCGGGCCGGACGCCGGCGCGGGCGTCGGGCCGGGCCTGGGGTCCGGCGTCGAGCCCGTCACCGAGCGCGGCCCGTTCACGGCTCCTGGCCAGCGCGTACCGCACCCCGCCCGGCAGCCGCCGCAGCAGCGCGGGCAGCATGCGCGGCTCGTGGGCGAGGGCCCCGGCCAGGTAGGCGCCGAATCCGGCGCCGTAGCCGAAGGCCTGCGCCTCGAGCGCCTCGGGGGTCCGCCGGTGCCGGTGCCAGACGATCGCACCCGGCTCGTAGGCGAGGGAGCGGCCCCGGGCCAGCACCCGGAAGAACGACAGCAGGTCGTCACCGCCGCGCGCGGGGGTCCCCACCCCGGTGGCGGGGTCGAACCCACCGAGTTCGCGCAGCAGTTGCGTCCGGAAGGCCATGTTCGCGCCCGACCCGAACCGCCCCGCCGTGAACGGGAACAGCGGGTCGGCCGGCGGAGTGTCCAGCGACCAGGTCCGCGGCGCGTACCCCTTCGCGAACGCCCCGTGCCGCTCCAGCGCGACCTGCGCCTCGGTGTCCAGCTCCGCGGGCACGATCAGACCGGTGACACAGCCGGTCGCCGGGTCGGCCGCGAAGGGCGCGACGAGCGCGGTCAGCCACCCCGGGTCGACGAGCGTGTCGTCGTCGGTGAAGGCGGCGACGCTCCCCCGGGCCGCGGCCAGCCCCCGGTTGTGCGCGCGGGCGAGCCCGGGCACGGGCTCCCACAGGTAGCGCACGGCGGGCCGGGAGCCCCGTCCGGGCCACCGGACATCCCGTACGGCCCCGTCGTCGCCCCGTACGGCCCCGTCGTGGCCCCGCCCGGGCCCCTCGGAGTCGCGTGCGGCCCCGTCGTCGTCCGGCGTCCGTGCGTACTCGCGCCGGATCAGCTCCTCCGTGGACGTGTCGGCGGAGGCGTTGTCCACCACGATGACCTCGAAGCGCGGGTACCGCACCGCCAGCAGCGAATCCAGGCAGTCCCGCAGCATCGCGGCGCGGTTCCTCGTCGCGACGATGACGCTGACGGCCGGGGCCGGCCCCTCGGCGGAGGCGGGGCCGGCACCTGGCCCCGCCCCCGCCCTGGGGGACGCCTTGGGCACGGCGTCCGCCCTGGGGGACGCCGTGGGCACCGCGTCCGCCCTGGGGGACGCCTTGGGCACCGCGTCCGCCCTCGGGGACGCCGTGAGCACCGCGTCCGCGAGCGCCTGCCACAGTTCCCCGGGTTCGCGGCCGGACGCCTCGGCCATCCCGAGCGGACGGCCGTGGAGCCGTACGAGGCCGAGGGCGCGGCCGGACGGCCCGGCGCGGGCGCGGCCTCCGGGGCGGCGGAAGGCTCCCGGTTCGGCGAGGTCGATGTCCACTACGGGCATCGGCGCGGCCGGCCGGGTCCGGACCGGGGTCACGGCGTGCTCCCCTCCTGCGGGGCGGGCGACGCCGTCGCGCCGGGGCGCTCGGACAGGAGCGTACGGAGCACCCGGCGTCCGTCGGAGATCGCGTGCAGGTTGGACCGTCCGTTGCGCCGGGGGAGTTCGAGGCTCGGGACCTCGGCGATGCGGAGGCCGGAGCGCAGGGCGTGCACGATCATCTCGGTCTCGATCTCGAAGCCGGTGGCGTGCAGGTCCAGCTGGTCGAGGAAGCTGCGGCGGAAGGCGCAGAAGCCGTAGCAGAGGTCGGTGAGCGTGGCGTCGTACAGCCGGTTCACGAGGGCCAGCAGGGCGTGGTTGCCGAGCCGGCGGAAGCGGGTGATGTCGAGCGAGCCGCCGCCTTCGACGAAGCGGGAGCCCTTGACGAAGTCGTACCCGTTCTCGAGGAAGTGCACGAAGTGCGGGATCTCCGCGGGGGACATGCTGCCGTCGGCGTCGATCATGACGATGTAGTCGCCGCGCGCCGCGAGGAAGCCGGTGCGCAGGGCGTTCCCCTTGCCCTTCCCGCTCTGCGGGATGCTGCGGACCGTGGGCAGGATCTGGGTCGCCACGCGGACCGTGGCGTCGTGGGAGTCCCCGTCGATCAGGAGGACCTCCCCGACGCAGTCGGGGATCTGTTCGAACACCCAGGGGATGTTGCGGGCCTCGTTGAGGGCCGGGACCACCAGGCTCACCGCGAGTCGGGGGGGCGCCTTGTCCTCGGCGCGCCGCATCGGGTGCGGCGGCGGGTCGGTGGAGCGCCTGACGGGGTGGTCGGCGGGTCGCGGGCCGGTGCCCTGCGACAGGGTCGGGTGAGTGGTCATGATGGCTCCGGATCGCATGGGTGCACCGTCGTGCCGTGCCGCGGAGGCCGTCCGTCGGAACGTGGCACGTGGCGGGTTCTCCCTGCCGATGGCACCGTACGTTTACGACGTATATGTACACTTTATCCCTGGATGTTCAGCGGTCAAGCGGAGCCCTCACCGGCCGAAGGCGGGACCGGGACGGCACGGCGAAGGCGGGCACATGCCGATCGAGAAGGA
This sequence comes from Streptomyces sp. NPDC043176, assembly GCF_056436715.1. Taxonomy (NCBI): domain Bacteria; kingdom Bacillati; phylum Actinomycetota; class Actinomycetes; order Kitasatosporales; family Streptomycetaceae; genus Streptomyces; species Streptomyces sp. NPDC043176. Next base: position 61,716 of record NZ_JBWKCA010000027.1, on the reverse strand, counting down.
CCCCCCGCAGGGGCGCCGGGCACCGGCCCGCCGCGCGGGCGACCACGGCCGCTACGGCCGCCTGAGCCGGGAGAAGGTGCTCGCCACGGCCCTGGAGCTGGTCGACCGCGAGGGCCTGTCCGCCCTGAGCATGCGCCGCACCGGCGCCGAACTCGGCGTGGAGGCCATGGCGCTGTACCGGTACGCGGCGGGCAAGGACGCCCTGCTCGACGGCCTGGTCGAAGCCCTCTACACCGAACTGGAGGAACGGCTGGCCGCCTCCCCCGAGTCACCCGGCTGGCGGGACGAACTCCACCGGATCGCCGCCGAGACCTACACGGTCGCCCTGGCCCATCCCCACGTGGCCCCGCTGCTCGCCACCCGCATGCTGGCGGTCCCGATGGCCCGCCGCCCGCTCGCCGTCCTGCGGGACCACGAGCGCATCCTGACCGTCCTCGGCCGGGCGGGCCTCGACGCGGACGCCACCGTCACGGCCTTCCGGGCGGTCACCGGCTGGGTCCTCGGCTGCATCCTCGGCGACCTGCGGGCCATGGTCGACAACCCCGACGAGCCCGACCCTGCCTTCCGCCTCGGCCTGCACCGCATGCCGGCCCGCGAACTCCCCCGCCTCCGCGACGCCGCCCCGGCCCTCGCCCACCCCGCCGGCCACACCGGCCTCGCCGCCGGCCTCGACGCCCTCCTGGACGGCCTCGCCCCCTGAGGGGCGGGGGTCAGAGGGAGAGCCCCCGCACGAGCAGGTCGAGCAGCGCGCACACGAACAGGCTGATCCCGATGAAACCGTTCGTCGTGAAGAACGCCCTGTTCAGACGCGACAGGTCGTGCGGCTTCACGATCGAGTGCTCGTAGCAGAAGGCGGCCACCACGATCACCAGGCCGACCCAGAAGAACAGCCCCGCGTCCGTCGCGAGGGCGTACCAGACGAGCAGCCCCGTCGTCACGACCGCCGAACCCCGGGCGCCCCACAGCGCGGCCGGCACGCCGAACCGCGCCGGCACCGACATCACGCCGTGCGCCCGGTCCGCCTGCACGTCCTGGCAGGCGAAGATCAGGTCGAACCCGCCGATCCACACGCCCACCGCGAGGCCCAGGATCACCGCGTCCCACGACCACTCGCCGCTCACCGCGAGCCAGGCCCCGATCGGCCCTATCGCCTGCGCGAGCCCGAGGATGGCGTGCGGGAAGTTCGTGAACCGCTTGCCGTACGGGTAGACGACCATCGGGATCACCGCGAGCGGCGCGAGCGCCAGGCACAGCGGGTTGAGCAGCGCCGCCGCCCCCAGGAACACCACCACGGCGATCCCGGCCCCGACCCACGCCGACCTCACCGACACCGCGCCGGTCACCAGCTCCCGGTTCGCCGTCCGGGGATTGCGCGCGTCGATCTCCCGGTCGATGATCCGGTTGCACGCCATCGCGAACGTCCGCAGCCCCACCATGCACACCGTCACCAGGAACAGCGTCCACCAGTGGATGTTCCGGTCCAGCTGGAACATCGCCGTCAGCGAGGCGATGTACGCGAACGGCAGCGCGAACACCGAGTGCTCGATCATCACGAGCCGGAGGAAGGCCTTGGTGCGCCCCGGCTGGGCGCCCGACACGGCAGCGGTGGTCACAGCCCGTACTCCTTCCAGCGGCGGTCCACCAGGGCCGCCGTCGCCGGGTCGGACTCGACCATGTCGGGCCAGCCGCCGTCCCGGGTGTAGCCCTCCTCGGGGAGCTTCTTCGTGGCGTCGATACCGGCCTTGCCGCCCCAGAACTGCTGATAGGAGGCGTGGTCGAGGTGGTCGACGGGGCCTTCGACGACCGTCAGGTCACGGGAGTAGTCCGTGTTCCCCAGGGCGCGCCAGGACACCTCGTGGAGGTCGTGGACGTCGCAGTCCTTGTCGACGACGATGATCAGCTTGGTCAGCGACATCATGTGCGCGCCCCAGATGGCGTGCATGACCTTCTGGGCGTGCTTCGGGTACTTCTTGTCGATCGAGACGATCGCGCAGTTGTGGAAGCCGCCCGACTCCGGCAGGTGGTAGTCGACGATGTCCGGGACGATGATCTTGAGGAGCGGGAGGAAGAACCGCTCCGTGGCCCGTCCCAGCGGCCCGTCCTCGGTCGGCGGCCGGCCGACGACGATCGACTGGAGCAGCGGGCGCTTGCGCATCGTGATGCAGTCGATCTTCAGCGCGGGGAACGGCTCCTGCGGCGTGTAGAAGCCGGTGTGGTCGCCGAAGGGGCCCTCCGGCAGCGTCTCGCCCGGCTCCAGCCAGCCCTCGACGACGACCTCGGCGTGGGCCGGGACCTGGAGCGGGACCGTCTTGCAGTCGACCATCTCGATCCGCTTGCCCTGCACGAACCCGGCGAAGAGGTACTCGTCGATGTCCCCCGGCAGCGGCGCCGTCGAGGCGTACGTGACGGCCGGCGGGCAGCCGAAGGCGATCGCGACCGGCAGCCGCTCGCCCCGCGCCGCCGCGACCGCGTAGTGGTTCCGGCTGTCCTTGTGGATCTGCCAGTGCATGCCGATGGTGCGCTTGTCGTGCCGCTGGAGCCGGTAGAGCCCCAGGTTCCGCACGCCGGTCTCGGGGTGCTTGGTGTGGGTGAGCCCCAGGTTGAAGAAGGACCCGCCGTCCTTGGGCCACGTGAACAGCGCCGGGAGCATGTCCAGGTCGACGTCGTCCCCGGTGAGCACGACCTCGTGCACGGGCGCCCCGTCGGACTTCACCTTCTTCGGCGGCACGTGGACCATCGAGCCGAGCTTCCCGAAGGCCTCGCGGACGCCGACGAAACCGTGCGGGAGCTCGGGCTTGAGCAGCCCGCCGATCTTCTCGCTGATCTCGCCGTACGACTTCAGGCCCAGTGCCTTGAGGAGCCGCCGGTCCGTCCCGAAGACGTTCATCGCGAGCGGCATGGCGGAGCCCTTGACGTTCTCGAAGAGGAGCGCCGGGCCTCCCGCCTTGTTCACCCGGTCCACGATCTCCCCGACCTCCAGGTACGGGTCGACTTCGGCCTTGATGCGCTTGAGGTCGCCTTCGCGCTCCAGGGCCCTGAGCAGCGAGCGGAGATCGTCGTAAGCCATAGGGGCCAGTATCCGCCACGGGCTACGCTGGGCCTGTCACCGGGGCGGTCGAAACGAGCCCCATCACTGCTTCCAGGGGGCTGTCCCACATGCTCAGGGCACTGATGTACGTCCTGCCGCTGGCACTGACGATCTACGCCTTCATCGACTGCCTCAACACCCCCGAGGACGAGGCCAAGCACCTGCCCAAGGTCGTCTGGGTCATCATCATCCTGCTCTTCTGGATCGTCGGCCCCATCGTCTGGTTCGCCGCCGGCAAGATGCGCCGCGCCCCCGCCGGCGGCCGTACGCCCTCCGAGTGGCACCGCAACCACCGCCACGAGTGGGTCGCCCCCGACGACAACCCCGAGTTCCTCAAGTCCCTCCGCGAGGAGAACAAGAAGGACGAGTCCGTCCTCAAGGACTGGGAGGCGGACCTCCGCCGCCGCGAGGAGGAGCTGAAGAAGCGCGAGCGCGGCGAGGACGAGGACGGCTGATGGCGCCCCGGCAGCACGGACCGGCCGAAGGGGCGGCACGCTGATGGAGCTCCGGCTCCTGGCCACCTTCGAGAAGGTCGCCGACGTCCTCTCCTTCACCCGCGCCGCAGCCGAGCTCGGCTACGCGCAGTCCAGCGTCACCGGCCAGATCCGCTCGCTGGAGTCCTCGCTCGGCGTGGAGCTCTTCGAGCGACTCGGCAGCCGGATCCGCCTCACCGAGGCCGGCGAGCGGCTCCTCCCGTACGCCCGCCGCATGGCGGACCTCGCGGAGGAGGCCCGTTCCGCCGTCGCGGCCGGCGAGGAGCCGTCGGGCCCGATCGCCGTCGGCACCATGGAGTCCCTCACCTCGTACCGGCTGCCGCCGCTCCTGGAGTACTTCCACCACCGCTACCCCAAGGTCCGGCTGACCCTCCGCCCCACCCTCGGCGACGAGACCCGCCAGGCCCTCCGCCAGGGCACCTACGACGTCGGCTTCCTCATGGAGCCGGACACCGAGCACGAGGGCCTGGAGTCCGAGGTCCTCGCCCCGGAGCCCCTCGTCCTCGTCGCGGGACCCGGCCACCCCCTGGCCGGCCGTACGGCCCTGACCAGCGCGGACCTCGCCGAAGCGCAGCTCGTCGGCACCGAACCCGGCTGCCCCTACCGCGACCTCTTCGAGCGGGAGCTGAGCGACTGGGCCCCGCCCTTCATGGAGTTCGGCACCATCGAGGCGACCAAACGCGGAGTCGCCGCCGGCCTCGGCATCGCCCTCCTCCCCCGCGTCACCGTCTCCGGGGAACTGACCTCCGGAGCCCTGGTCCCGCTCGCCTGGGAGGCCCCCTTCACCCTCTTCACCCAGCTCGCGTGGCGACGGGGGAAGCGGCTTCCGGCGCACGTCCGCCTGTTCGTGGAGCAGGCGCGCCGCCTCGTGTCCGAGCAGACCCCGCCAGCGTGACCTTCAGGCTCGCCAGCACGATCAGCGGCACCCCGAGCGCCTGCACGAGCCCGATGTGGTGCCCGTACACCGCCCAGTCCACGCCCATCGCGACCGCCGGATAGGTGAAGGCGAGCACCGCGATCTTCGCGGTCGGCAGCTTGGCGTACGCCGCGTACATCAGCACGTACATCACTCCGGTGTGGATCAGGCCCAGCCCCACCAGCCACGCCCACCCGACCCCGAGCCCCGCCGCCGCCCCGAAGTCCGTGAACGGCAGCAGCAGCGGGATCCCCACGAGCACCTGCACCAGCGCGATCAGGTGCGGCCGTACGCCGCTGATCCTCTTCGTCACGAAGGTCGACAACGCGTAGAGCACCGCCGCGGCCAGCGCGAACCCCAGCCCCTTCAGCGACGCGGTGTCCCCCGGACGCACCCCGGACACCAGCACCAGCCCCGCGAAGGCGACGGCCAGCCACCCCACCTTCCCGCCCGAGATCCGCTCCCTCGCGAACACCGCGCCCAGCAGCACCAGGAAGAACGGCTGCGTGTGGTAGACGACCGTCGCGAGCGAGATCGAGCTGGCCTCGTACGCCTCGAACAGGAACACCCAGTTGAAGACGATGAACGCCCCACCGAGCGCCGCCATCCCCAGCTTCCGCGCCGTGAACCCGTGCCCGGTGAAGAACCCCCGCACCAGGCTGTACGCGCCCAGCGCCAGCGCCCCGAAGAGGCACCGGAAGAACACCACCTCGAAGGGCGACGCCCCCGACTCGACGACGAACACGCCGAGCGTGCCCGACAGCACCATGGCGAGGGTCAGTTCGACGGTTCCCCTGGTCTCGTTTCTCATGCCACCGACGCTACGAGCGGGCCCCGCACCCGGTCCACGAGCCACTGGGGCGTCCTTCCGATGACCCCGATCGGCCCGGCCGATGGGAGCCACCGGGTCCTCGATCGGCCCGGCCGATGGGAGCCGTCACGCCCCCGGCCGGCACGGCCGACGGGCCCCGGAATACCCCCGGCGGAGCCGGAGTTGGCACCGGATACCCGACGACCCCGGAGCATCAGACATGACGCTGGACACCCCGCACGGCCAGGACCGCTCGTTCCTCTTCGTCCTCGGCAGCTCCCGCGCCGGCGGGAACTCCGAACTCCTCGCCCGCGCCGCAGCCGCCCACCTCCCCCCGGAGGTCCCCCAGCGCTGGGTGGACCTGAGCCGCCTCGCCCTGCCCGACTTCCAGGACGGCCGCCACGAGGCCACCGGCCGGCAGCCCGACGAGACCGAGGAACTCCTCCGTCAGGCCACCCTCGACGCCACCGACGTCGTCATCGTCTCCCCCCTCTACTGGTACAGCCTCTCCGCCCAGTCCAAGCGCTACCTCGACTACTGGTCCGGCTGGCTCAACGTCCCCGGCTCCGACTTCAAGGCCCGCATGGCCGGCCGCACCCTCTGGGGCGTCACCGCCATGGCCCACGCCGAACACGTCGTCGCCGACGGCCTCGTCACCTCCCTCGCCAACTCCGCCGCCTACCTCCGCATGCACTTCGGCGGCGTCCTCACCGGCACCGCCTCCCGCCCCGGCGACATCCACACCGACGACCAGGCCCTCATCCACGCCAAGACCTTCTTCCAGCGCGACACCCCCCTCGCCCGCTTCCCCTACGAGGAGGAGGCCGACGCGGCGGCGTGACCCGGCTGATGACACCGGCACCCGCAGACCAGGTGCCGGACGCCCGGTACGCCGCTGTCGCGAGGCGCGTGGTCGCGGCAGCGGTCGTGACGGCCGACGATGCAGCGAGGGGACCGGAACTCCGGATCGGCGGTGGGGGCGAGGGCGCGGGCCAGCAGCGAGACGGTGACCGCGTCCGCGATCTCCGGCGTCACCCACCAGCCGTCGCCCGCCCTGTCACGGTGCGGCCCGTCGTGGCCCACGGCGAGCACGCAGACCGAGCCACCCCACACCGGACGCACCACCTCACCGACCGCGTACACCGAGCGGCGCGCACCACAGCGGCTCATCGGGCGCTCCCGGCGGTGGCGCGAACGGCGTGGATATCACGCTGGTCGACGTCCAGGCCGACCGTGGCGAGCCAGAGCGTCCGGCGGCGCCGCCGCTGCTCCGCCGCCAGATAGGGACGCACCAGCGGCGACCGGGATCCGTCCAGCGGTTTCGCCTGTTCCCGGGCGTACGGGGAACGCCGGGCGGGAGCCCGATGCCTGGGTGCGAGGGCTGAGGGCGCTGGGCGGGGGTGGACCGCCGGACGGGGGCGATGCCTGCCGGTGGGCGGCAGCGTGAGCATCAGCAGCCAGAGAAGGAGCGGGATCCAGGCCCGTCCCAGTGCGCACGCGATAGGGTTCCGCACGTCATCAACTCCCTTGATAGTTGGTGGCCACGCCCCGGGGCCGGTAGGACGGTCGCCGGGGTTCTGCATTCGCCATTCACCATAGAGCGCGCTACACAGTGCTACAGAGTTACATAGCTAGATCCATCCAAACGTGTCTTTGTATGACTATCTAGTGTTGACTTATGAGCCTTGACTCGAAGTCGGGACGCCCGCTGTACAAGCAGCTGGCTGACGTGATTGCAGCGAAGATTGCGTCCGGGGAGTACGCCCCTGACCGAATGGTTCCCACGCCGGCTCGCCTCGCCGAGGAGTACGGCATCGCCGTACTGACCGCCCGCCGGGCCATGCAAGAGCTCGCCGGACACGGTCTGATCTACACCGTTCCCGGCAAGGGTTCCTACGTCATGCCCACCCCGCGTGATCCCAGCCCCCCGCGGGGGAAGGCTCCCCGCATGGATCAGGAACTGGCACGGCGGTGGCTCGTCACCGCGCTCGACGAGGCGCGGGAGGGGCTCGCGGAGGGCGGGATTCCGATCGGGGCCGCGCTGTACGGCCCCGAGGGCGGGCTGCTGGGGCGGGGGCGCAACCGGCGGGTGCAGGACGGGGACCCCTCCATGCACGCCGAGACCGCGGCGTTCCGGGCGGCGGGGCGGCAGCGCTCGTACCGGGGGACGACGATGGTGACGACGCTGTCGCCGTGCTGGTACTGCTCGGGGCTGGTGCGGCAGTTCGGGATCTCGCGGGTGGTGGTCGGGGAGGCGGAGACGTTCCACGGCGGGCACGGGTGGCTGGCGGAGCACGGGGTGGAGGTCGTGGTGCTGGACGATCCCGAATGCGTGCGGATGATGCGGGAGTTCGTCGACGGGAACCCCGCCCTCTGGAACGAGGACATCGGCGATGAGTGAGGCGGGTCTGCCCACGATCGACCTCGCCCGCGACCCGGACGGGCAGCTGCCCGCCGTGGACCGCGCACTGCGCGAGGCGGGGTTCCTGCTGGTCACCGGGCACGGGGTGGACGCGGGTCTGCGTGCCGACATCCGGGCGGTCGCGCGTCGCTTCTTCCACCTGCCGCCCGCGGTGAAGGAGCCGTACGCGGTGCGAGTCGGCGGGCGTGGGTGGCTCGGGCCGGGCGCGGAGGCGAACGGGTACGCGGAGGGGACGGCGACTCCGCCGGACCTGAAGGAGTCGCTGTCGTTCGCGGCGGAGGAGCCGACGGGGGACGCGGCGGTGGACGCCGAGTGGTTCCTGCCGAACACCTGGCCGGACGAGGTGCCGGAGTTGCGACCGCTGGTGGAGACGTACCTGGGGGAGATGAAGGAGCTGTCGGACCGGGTGCTCGACCTGCTGGGCGTGGCGCTCGGCGAGGAGCGGGACTTCTTCACCCGGCACACGGGCCATCCGACGTTCGGCTTCAACATCAACTGGTACCCGGGGCGGGAGCGGACGGGCGAGCCCGAGCCGGGGCAGTTCCGGATCGGGCCGCACACGGACTTCGGGACGGTGACGGTGCTGGACCGGGAGGCCGGCAAGGGCGGGCTCCAGGTGTACACCGACGCCGGAGGGTGGCAGGACGCGCCGTACGACCCCGCCGCGTTCACGGTCAACATCGGTGACCTGATGGCCGGCTGGACCGGGGGGCGGTGGCGGTCGGGGCGCCATCGGGTGCTGCCGCCGCCGGCCGACGCGCCCGCCGAGGAGCTGATGTCGCTGGTGTACTTCTACGAGTGCACCCCGGGGACGACGATCCACGGGATCGAGTCGCACGGGTATCTGCGGGCCCAGCTCGACGCCATCGCCAGTAACTGACGCAGCCTCAGGAGCTGACGCATCCTCGCGGGCGGCTCACCGCCACGGGTACCCGACCGCGCCGCCCTTCCCACCGTAAACCCGTGACCGAATGGTTGAGCGACCTCAACAACCGGTGAATACTCTCCACTTGAAGATGTGACGGGGCACGTCTTCTGGGGATGCAGGGGGAGTGACGGGGCGTGGAGAGGGAGCTGTACGGCCGCGAGGCGGTCCTGCACGAGGGCGGGCTCGCGGCACGGCTCGTCGGGCTCACCCGGCAGGGGGCCGCGCGCGTCGCGTACGAGCACGGGGACGACCCGCCGGTGACGGTCTTCACCGGCGGGCGCGGGATGGGAAAGACGGCCCTGCTCAAGGAGGTCCGCAACCGGTACAAGGGGTTCACGCCGCTGGCGCTGCTCGACTGCGCGCACGTCGAACCGCCGGCCGACCACGGGCCCGGCTGGACCCCGGTGACGGGCGCGCTCGCCGAGCTCGCGGTGCAGCTGGCGCCGCGGGGCACGGTCGTGCGGGCCGTGCAGTTCCCCCGGCTCTCGCTCGGCCTCGTCGCCGTCGCCTCGCTCGCGTGGTCCCAGGAGGACGACGAGCGGGCGCGGCGCGATCTCCAGCGCCTGGGGCCGCTGCTCGCGACGGTCGACGCGACGCGGGGCGCCGCGACGAACTGGGTGGGCAAGGTCCTCGCCAAGCTCGCCGCCACCTTCGCCGAGGCCACGGCCCCGCTGGCCGGGCTGCTCGCCGAGGCGACCGTGGAGACCGTCCTGGAAGAGGTCTTCAGCCGCTTCCAGCGCACCTCCGAGAGCTGGTACGGCGGTTACCGCAACGCGGGCGGGCGCGGCAAGGCGGGGCTCCAGCAGCTGGCGATCGACTTCGAGCAGGGCGGCGAGCGGCGGCGGGAGGCCGAGGCGTTCCTCGTCGGCGCGCTCACCGAGGACCTGTACCGCGCGTACACCGGCATCCGGCAGCGCGGCACCCGCATCGGCCGGCCGCTGCTGCTCCTCGACAACGCCCACGAGCCGGTCGGCAGACAGCTCGTCGAACCGATCCTGCGGGCCCGCGCCGACGGCCGCCGCGACCGGACCGTCGTGCTCGCCACCTCACGGGACCGCGACTACCAGGGGATGCGGCACGCCACCCGCACCCGCCTGCCGGAGACGGCGCACCGGGCGCCCTGTCCGCGCGGGACGAACATCGGGTCCGGCATCCTCGCCGTCGAGCTGACCCCGCTGTCCGCCGCCCAGACCCGGTCCGTCTTCGACCTGCACGACCCGGCCGGCCGGACGCCCGCCGAACTGTCCCGCGCGGTCCACCGGCTGACCGGCGGCCGCCCGTTGGGCGTGGCGCTCCTCGGCCGTGCCGCCGGCGAAGCGCCCGCGGACCGGCGGGCGACGCTCACGCCCGGCGCGTTGCTCGACCTGACGGTGGAAGTGCGCGAGGACAGCCCGCCGGTGCCGGTCGCCCCCGCCCTCCTCGGCGAACTCCTGCCCGTGCCCCGGCCGGGGCCGTACGCGGTGCTGGCCGCCACCCACGACGAGGAGTCGGCGCGGATGCTCGCCCACGCCCGGCTCCAGGGCGAGTCCCTCGACGGGGACGTGGCCCTGCGCGTCCGCGACCGGCTGCGCGCCGAGGACTGGCCCGAAGGGCCCGGGCACTTCGTCGCCGACCCCCTGCTGCGCGCCCTGCTCCTGCACCGGCTGCGCTTCGAGGACGACGACCACCCGCGCTACGCGGCCTGGCGCGCCGTCCACGAGACCCTGCACCGGCACTACGGGCCCGAGCCCGGCCCGTACCGGCTCCACCACGACCTGGCGCTCGGCCGCACGGAGCTCGCCGTCGTCCATCTGCGGCTGTCCTTCGCCGGTCCCGACATCCTCGGCTGGCTGGGGCAGCTGCGGTTCCTGGCCTCCGCCCCGTACCCGCGCGAACGGCACGCGACCGGGCCCGACCCGCGCCGGGCGGTCGCCCTCGGGCAGGGCCCGGCGGTCGCGCTGCCGGACGGGCTCGACGCCGACAGCACCGAACTCCACCTGTCCGTACGGCGGCTGCTGCACGCCGTATGGCTGCTCACCGATCCGCTGGCGCTGCCCGACGACGAGGTGGCCGACCGGCTGGCGCACGAGCTGCGCCGGCTGTCCGGCCGCCACCTCACGGGCAGCGGTCCGCTGTGGGACGCGGCCACCCACTGGCCGCGCGACATCCGCTCCTGGCGCGAGCTCTCGCTTCCGCCGGGCAGCGAGGACGGAGTCTGACGCGATGCTCGAATGGCTGCGCCGCCACCTCTACTGGACACCCCGCCAGAAGCTCTTCACCTGGATCGTCGTCTCCGCCGTCGTCCTCGGCCTGGGCGGTTTCGCGGTCTCGCGGTGGAACGACCCGGAGGACCGCTCCTGCGCGACCGGCGTCGAGCGCCCCGCCGGCAGCGACGAGTGCGTCGGCGTCAACGGCGACGGGCACGACTTCCGCGTCCCCTACCTCACCGAGATCGCCGGTGCCATCGGCCGGGAGAACGCCACGCTCCAGGACGGCGAGTACGCCACCGTCGCCGTCCTGCTGCCGCTGACCTCCGCCGACGGCGGCATGCGGACCAAGGTGCTGCACGAGATCCAGGGCGCGTACGCCTACCAGTACCGCGCCAACCACGCGTCCAACAGCGAGACCCCGAAGATCCGGCTCGTCCTCGCCAACACCGGCAAGGGCAACGCCCACTGGCGCTCCACCGTCGACCGGCTCGCCGCCATGACCGACGCCCCCCACCGGCTGCGGGCCGTCTCCGGCGTCGCCACCTCCTCCACCGAGATGCGGGAGGCCGTGGCCGCCCTCACCGGCGGCGGGATCGCCGTCGTCGGCACCACCATCACCGCCGACGACATCGCCAACGGCCCCGGCGCCGCGAACCGCTACCCCGGCCTGGCACGCGTCTCCCCCACCAACAGCGACGAGGCCAAAGCCCTCGCCCACTTCGGCCGGGTCGACGCCGCCAAGGCCCTCCTCGTCCAGGACACCCGCAGCGGCGACCACTACACCGACACCCTGAAGGCGGCCTTCGCCGCCTCCCTCAAGGGCGCGCCCTACGAGCCGCAGCTCTTCACCTCGCCCGCCGACCCCACCGAGGAGGGCACCACCGCCAACACCTTCCGCCAGATCACCCACCTGATCTGCGACACCCGCGCCGAGACCGTCTTCTTCGCCGGCCGCCACACCCAGCTGCGCCAGTTCATCAACGCCCTCGGCTCCCGCGGCTGCACCGACCGCGCCTTCACGATCCTCACCGGCGACGAGGGCTCCTACCTGGGCGCCGACAAGCTGCTCGACCGCAACGCGCTCAAGGCCAGGCTCACCGTGCGGTACGCGTCGCTCGCCCACCCGGACGCCTGGCGGCCCGCGCCCGGCCGGCCGGTCCCCGCGACGGGCGGTTCCACCGTCGCGTACACGACCTTCGTCACCGACATCGCCCGCGCCTCGGAGAAGCCCGTCGCGCTCGCCGACGGCCAGGCGATCGTCGCCTACGACGCGATGGCCACCGCCGTCCACGCCATCCGCCAGGCCACCCCCCAGGGCTCCCGGTACCCCGAGCTCGCCGACGTCGTCACCCAGTGGCCCCAGGTCAAGGGCTCCCTCCGCGTCCAGGGCGCGGGCGGCTGGATCTGCCTCGACAACTACGGCAACCCGTACAACAAGGCCGTCCCCATCGTCGAACTCGCCCTCGACGGCACCCAGCGCTTCGTCCAGATCGCCTGGCCCGAAGGCCGCCCCCCGGCCACCGACTGCCTCCCCCCGAAGAAGCAGTGACCCCGTGGGGGGCGTGCGTCCGCCGACGGCGGGACGGGTCGGCACAAGGACGGCTCCCCGAGCCGGGCCCGGGCGACCGCGCCTACGGCACCCGCTGGGGCCTACGGCACCCACTTGGGCCAGGGCTCGTCATCCCGCTCGTACAACGCCCGCAGGTGCCGCCACCGCTCGTCCGACCAGTCCCGCCAGTCCGTCGGGCGGCCGTCCAGTGCCGCCGCGAGCCGCTCCAGGTGGTCGTGCCACCCGGCGGCACAGTCGAGCCGGTAGTCCTTCGACCCCTGGAACTCGTTGGTGAAACGCAGCACGGCCGACCCGTCACGACCGGCCCCGGACCCCGGCTCCAGATGGAACCGCATCCGTCCGTGCGTCGTCGGATCGACCGTGTACTCGGCCACGTAGTCGGGGTCCCACGCGGTCACCCGACCCGAGACCTCGGTGTCGCTGTTGAGCCAGCGGAGCGTGACCCGCCCCCCGAGCCGGGGTTCCAGCGGGTCCGCCTCGCAGAGCCAGCCCGGCAGGCCCTCGGGCGAGGCGACGGCCGCCCAGACGACCGGCACGGGGTGCGGGAGCTCCACCACGAACCGCAGCAGGTGGGTGTCGCCGTCGTGGGTCTTGCTCCTGCCCCGGGGTATCTCGCTCATACCTCAAGCGTGGCCCCGGGGCCGACCGGCCGCTAGCGCAGGGCTCAGACGCCCGCGTAGGAGTGCTTGCTGGTGACGAAGATGTTGACGCCGTAGTAGTTGAAGAGGAAGCAGGCGAAGGCGATGAGCGCGATGTACGCGGCCTTCCGCCCCTTCCACCCGGCCGTCGCGCGCGCGTGCAGGTACGCGGCGTAACCGACCCAGGTGATGAAGGACCAGACCTCCTTGGCGTCCCAGCCCCAGTAGCGGCCCCACGCGTCGCCGGCCCAGATCGCGCCCGCGATGATCGTGAAGGTCCAGAGCGGGAAGACCGCCGCGTTGACCCGGTACGAGAACTTGTCGAGCGAGGCCGCCGAGGGCAGCCGCTCCATGACCGACCGGGCGAAGGCGCCCGGGTTGCCGCCGGTCGCGAGCTTGTTCTCGTACGAGTCGCGGAAGAGGTACAGCAGGGTGCCGACCGCGCCGATGTAGAAGACCGCGCCGCAGAAGATGGCGGTGGAGACGTGGATCCACAGCCAGTACGAGTCGAGCGCCGGCACCAGCTGGTCGCTGGGCGTCTTCAGCCACGTGGTGGCCATGCCCAGGTCGAGCAGGACCGTGGTCACCAGCGGCAGACCGATCCAGCGGACGTTCTTCTTGGCGAGGAGGAAGCCGAGGTACGCGCCGACCGCCACCGTGGAGAAGGTGGTGGAGAACTCGTACATGTTGCCCCAGGGGGCACGCTGCACGGAGAGCGCGCGGGCGACCACGCCCGAGGCCTCGACCAGGAAGGCGAGGACGGTCAGCGACACGGCGATCCGGCCGTACAGGTCGCCCTTGACCGTGCCGCCCGCCGCGCCGGGGCCGTCCGGCACGTCCCGGGTGCCGGCCGCGGACCGGGTGACGACCTGCGGCTTGTCGAGTACGGCGGTGCCTCCGGCCTTGACCTGGACGGTCACGGCCGGGGCCGCGGCACCGGCGGCCTGCTGCGTGAGGGCGGCGGCGGTACGGCCGACCTTGCTGCGGCTGCCGAACACCCACTCGGCGATGTGGGCGAAGAAGGCCAGGGTGTAGACGGCCATCGAGGAGTAGATGAGCAGGTCGCTCAGTTGCGCCAGGCTCTCGTCGGTCGTGGCGGCGAGGATCACTTGTCGGCCTCTCCAGAAGGGGCGGGGTCTTCTGCGGGTTCTTCCGCGGTTTCCGTTTCCGGTACGGCTTCCGCCGTGGGCGGTGCCTGGGCGGTCAGCGCGACCGCGAGGTCGCCCAGCTCCTCCGGCAGCTTGGCGGACTCGCTCCGGCCGAGGCCGGCCATCTCGACGACGGTGACGCCGTCCTCGCCGCGCACGGCCCGGACCCAGACCCGGCGCCGCTGGATGAAGAGCGAGCCGGTCAGTCCGGCGATCGCGGCGATCGCGCCCGCGAGGGCGAGGCCGTTACCCGGCTGCTGCGAGATCTGGAAGCTCGCCCACTCCTTGATCTCCTTCTCGAAGGTGATCGAGCCGGCGCCGTCGGGAAGGGTCATGGTCTCGCCGGGCAGCATGCGCTGCGCGACCCCGGTCCCCTTGTCGATCTTGAACTGCTTCATCTTGGTCGTGTTGAGCTGGTACACGTTCTGCGGCAGACCGGAGTTCACGCGCAGGTCGCCGTGGTAGCCGGTGAGCGCCATGACGGGGAAGTCGAGCGCCGGGAACTGCGAGAACATCGTGCCGCTGCCGGCGCCCGCGAAGGTCGGCACGAACAGGGCGGTGAAGCCGAGCTGCTCCTTCTTGCCGTTCTTGTCGCGGTAGCCGTCCATGACCTTGACGGCGCCGGTCGACGTGATGTTGTTGTCGATGGGCAGCATCGGCACGGCGCCGTGGAAGACGGTCTTGCCGCGGCCGTCCTTGACGGTGACGACGGGCGCGTAGCCGTGGGCGATCAGGTAGACCTTCGAGTCGCCGACCTTCAGCGGCTCGTTGACCCGGATGACGGCCTTCTTGCCCGCCCCGCCGTCGGAGTAGGTGACGTCCGCCTCGAAGGTGCGCGGGGTGCCGCGCTGCGGGCCGCTTTTCTCGTACGTGCCGGTGAAGGAGTTCAGGGTGAAACCGAACGGCTCCAGCTCGTCGGTGCCGAACTGGGAGCCGGACTTGAAGTCGTCGTACTGGGTGAGCGTGTTGGAGAAGCCGTCGCCCTCGACGATCAGCTTGCCGCCCTCGGACTTGAAGAGCTGGCCCCAGGCGAAGGCGACGAGCATCACGATCAGCGCCACGTGGAAGGCCAGGTTCCCGGCCTCGCGCAGGTAGCCCTTCTCGGCGGCGACGGCGTCGCCGGCCGTGTGGACGCGGAAGCGGCGCCCCTTGAGGACGGCGAGCGCGGCCTCGTGCACCTGCTCGGGCTCGGCCCCGGTGCGCCAGGTCGTGTACGCGGGCAGCCGGGTGAGGCGCCGCGGGGCGCCCGGCGGGCGGCTGCGGAGCTGGCCGACGAACTGCCAGGTGCGCGGCACGATGCAGCCGATGAGGGAGACGAACAGCAGGATGTAGATCGCGGAGAACCACACCGAGCTGTAGACGTCGAAGAACTGGAGCTTCTCGTACAGCGGGGTGAGGGTGGGGTGGGCCGCCTTGAAGGTCTGCACCTTGAGCTCGTCCGCGCTGGTCTGCGGGACGAGGGAGCCGGGGACGGCGCCCAGGGAGAGCATGAAGAGGAGGATCAGCGCGACCCGCATGGAGGTCAGCTGCCGCCAGAACCAGCGGACCCAGCCGACGATCCCGAGGGCGGGGCCGCCGACGGCGGTCTCCTCCTGGGGAGCGGTCGACAGCTGGGCCCCGGCCGCCTCGTCGGCGGCGCGCCCGGTCTCCGTCGTATCGGTCTTGCTCATGGAACTCAGATCCCCACCGTGAAACCGCTGGACCAGCCCTGCATCGTGGCGACCATGCTGTCCCACGCGCCCGTGAGGAGCAGGACACCGGTCACGATCATCATGCCGCCGCCGATCCGCATGACCCACGCGTAGTGCTTCTTGACCCAGCCGAACGCGCCGAGCGCCTTGCGGAACGCGATGGCGGCGACCACGAACGGTACGCCGAGGCCGACGCAGTACGCGAAGGCGAGGACCGCGCCGCGGCCCGCGCTGGCCTGTTCGAGGGCGAGGGCGTTCACGGAGGCGAGGGTCGGGCCGATGCACGGGGTCCAGCCGATGCCGAAGAGCGCGCCGAGCAGCGGCGCGCCGATCAGGCCGGCGACGGGCTTCCGGTGGAAGCGGAACTCGCGCTGGGTGAACCAGGGCATCAGGCCCATGAAGAACACGCCCATGAGGATCATGAGCACGCCGAGGACCGTGGTGAGCGTGTCGCGGTACTCCTGGAGGGTCGCGCCGAAGTACCCGAAGAGCGCGCCGCCGGAGACGAAGACGACGGTGAAGCCGAGGACGAAGAGGACGGCGCCGGCGGTCATCCGGCCGCGGCGGCTCTCCGCGAGGTCGGTGCCGGTGACGCCGGTGACGTACGAGAGGTAGCCCGGGACGAGCGGGAGCACGCACGGCGAGAAGAAGGAGACCAGGCCGCCGAGGACCGCGATGGGGAGGGCGAGCAGCAGGGCTCCGCTGGTGACCGTCTCGTTCACCGGCTCACTTCTCCTTGAGGAGGGGCTCGATCATCGACCGGAGCTTCTTCTCGTCGAGTGCCATGAGCGAGCGGGCGGCGATCCTGCCCTCCTTGTCGAGGACGACGGTGGAGGGGATGGCCTGCGGGTTGAGGGTGCCCTTGGGGAAGCCGAAGAGGATGAGCCTGCCCTGCGGGTCGTAGAGGCTGGGGTAGGGGACCCCGTAGTCCTCCTCGAAGGCGAGGGCGGGCTGCTTGTTGGGGTCGCGGGTGTTGAGGCCGACGAACTCGACGCCCTGGCCCTTGAGGTCCGCGGCGACCTTGGCGAAGTGGGGGGCCTCGGCGCGGCAGGGGCCGCACCAGGAGCCCCAGACGTTGAGGACGACGACCTTGCCCCTGAGGCCGGCGACGTCGAGCTGCTTGCCGTCGAGGGTCTCGCCGGCGAGCTTGCCGGTGGCCGCGCGCTCGCCCTTGGCGACGGTGGAGATGCCCCCCGTGTTGGTCACGAAGTTGGTGTTGCCACCGCCGCCGGACTTGCCGTTGCTGTCGCCGCCGCATGCCGACAGCGTGAGGGCGGCGGTCAGCACTCCGACGGCGATCAGGGTGCGTCGAGGGGCACGGCTAAGGCTCATGTGAAAAGTTTCGCATGGGCGTTTGGGGGATCTTGGGCACCCCCCTACGTGCCCGTAAAGACCCTTGTCAAGGTCGCTTAAGGCGTCGGGGACGTCTCGGGCGTCTGGGGCGTCCGATCGGCCCTGAGGAAGGCGTTCCAGCCGCCGGCGGGCTTCTGTCCGACTTCCAGGCCGCGCAGCTTGTCGAGGATCAGCGGGTCCTGGACGTCGAGCCAGTCGACGAACTGCCGGAAGGAGACGAGCCGGACGTCCTTCTTTCCGGCCATTCCCTTGAGCGCGTCCTCGACGGCGTCCATGTAGATGCCGCCGTTCCACTGCTCGAAGTGGTTGCCGATGAAGAAGGGCGCGCGGTTCGACTCGTACGCGCGCGTGAAGCCGCCCAGGAGGGCGTCGGTGGCCTGCCGGCGCCAGCCCGGATAGCGGGAGGGCATGCCCTTCGTCGTGTTCTTCGACTGGTTGGCGAGCATGTTGTAGTCCATGGAGAGGACTTCGAAGGAGTGCCCGGGGAAGGGCACGGCCTGCAGGGGCAGGTCCCAGATGCCCTGGCGCTTGCCGGGCCACATCTGGCGGCCGCCGGGCGAGCTGGCGTCGTAGCGCCAGCCGAGCCGCTTGGCGGTGGGCAGCAGGTTGTCCTGGCCGAGGAGGCAGGGCGTACGGCCGCCGACGAGCTCCTTCGTGTAGTCGAAGGGCAGCGGGTCGAGGTCGGTCCAGCCGCTGTTCGTCTTCCATTCGGTGACGAATTTCACGGCCTGGTCGATCTCGCTCTGCCACTGGGCCGGGGTCCAGTTTCCGACGGAGCCGGAGCCGCCGCAGAAGTGCCCGTTGAAGTGGGTGCCGATCTCGTGGCCTTCGAGCCAGGCCTGCCGGACGTACTTCAGGGTGTCCTTGATGTGGGCGTCGGTGAGGTAGCCGATGTCGGAGGCGCCGACGCGGTTGTTCGGCGGGCGGTAGAGGTCCTTCTTCGATTCGGGCAGGAGGTAGATCCCGGAGAGGAAGAACGTCATCGCCGCGTCGTGGTTCTTGGCGAGTTCCAGGAAGCGGGGGAAGAGGCCGTTGCCGACCTCGCCCGCACCGTCCCAGGAGAAGATCACGAACTGGGGCGGGGTCTGTCCGGGTTCGAGCGGGACGGGGGCGTCGGGCTGGTGGGGCTGCTTGCCGGTGTCGGCGGTGGAACCGTCGCCGATGAGCCGGGCGTCGTCCTTGGTCGGGGTGGGCGTGCCCGGGTCGACCGTGGCGTCGCCCCCCTTACCAGGTCCCGAACGTCCCGCTTTGTCCGTGTTGTTGGTGCTGCATCCGGCGATGCCGATCGCCGCCGCGGCGCCAACGCCCGCGCCGAGCAGCCCCCTTCGACTGATCCCGCTGTTCCCGCGCATGACAACCCCATTCGCGCTGACGTATGACCTGTACGTCATCCAAACCGACAATGAGTGAGATGCAGGGATGAACACGGAGGTTCCGGTAAATAGCACAAAATTTTAAGGGCGATCGAATGACATGAACATCGTCATCCGATCGCCCTGACTGTGGACCTTCGCTACCGCGCTGTCCAGAGGTGGACCGACTCGACACGGTGAAGGTTCCGGGGATCTACGCCACGGACGCCTTCGACGCCCCCCGGACGCCGTGAAGGTCCCGGGGCCTACGCCCCGAACGCCTTCGACGCCCCCCGGACGCCGTGAAGGTCCCGGGGCCTACGCCCCGAACGCCTTCGACTTCCCCTTGACCGGCTTCGCACCCGCCAGCAGGTGCGCCGGGACCAGGTCCCGGGCCGGCTCGCTGTAACCGACCGAGACGATCCTGTCGCCCTGGTACGTGAACGAGGTCAGCGAGGCCAGCGTGCACTGCCGCCGCCGCGGGTCGTGCCACAGCCGCCGCTTCTCCACGAAGCTGCGGACGATCCAGATCGGCAGCTGGTGGCTGACGCACACCGCCTCGTGCCCCCGGGCCGCGTCCTTCGCCGCGTCGAGCGCGCCCATCATCCGGACGACCTGCTCGACGTACGGCTCGCCCCAGGACGGCTGGAACGGGTTGGTGAGGTGCTTCCAGTTCCCCGGCTTGCGCAGGGCACCGTCGCCGACGCCGAAGGTCTTGCCCTCGAAGACGTTCGCCGCCTCGATCAGCCGCTCGTCGCTGGCCAGGTCCAGGCCGTGCGCCTTGGCCACCGGCGTCGCCGTCTCCTGCGCCCGCTCCAGCGGGGAGGCGACGACGTACGTGACGTCCCGGTCGGCCAGGTGCTCGGCGACCCGGTCCGCCATCTGACGGCCCAGCTCGGACAGGTGGTAGCCGGCCCGGCGCCCGTAGAGGACACCGTCCGGGTTGTGCACCTCGCCGTGCCGCATCAGGTGGACGACGGTGATGTCCCGGTCGCCCTTCGGGGCGCTCGTCGCGTCGCTCATGCCGTCGCCTCCGCGGCGGCGCGGGCGGCGGCCGGCAGCGCGGCGGCGATCCGCTCGACCGCCCGCTCGTCGTGCGCGGTCGACACGAACCACGACTCGAACGCGGACGGCGGCAGGTACACGCCGTCGGCCAGCATCGAGTGGAAGAACGCGTTGAAGCGGAACGCCTCCTGCTTCTTCGCGTCGTCGTAGTTCCGCACCTCGTCGGCGGTGAAGAACACCGAGAACATGTTGGACGCGGTCTGCAGCCGGTGCGCCACGCCCTCCTTCGCCAGCGCGCCCGTGACCAGGCCCTGGATCTCCGCCGACACCGCGTCCACCTTCGCGTACGCGGCCTCGTCGAGCAGCCGCAGCTGCGCGAGCCCGGCGGCGGTCGCGACCGGGTTGCCCGAGAGGGTGCCCGCCTGGTAGACCGGCCCGGCCGGGGCCAGGTGCCCCATGACGTCGGCGCGGCCGCCGAACGCCGCGGCCGGGAAGCCGCCGCCCATGACCTTGCCGAAGGTCATCAGGTCGGGCTTCACCCCGTCGACGCCGTACCAGCCGGCCCGGCTGGTACGGAAACCGGTCATCACCTCGTCGGAGATGTACAGCGCGCCGTTCTCCCGGCACAGGTCCGCCAGGCCCTGGTTGAAGCCCGCCACCGGCGGCACGACGCCCATGTTGCCGGGCGAGGCCTCCGTGATGACGCAGGCGATCTCGCCCGGGTGCGCGGCGAACGCCGCACGCACCGCGTCCAGGTCGTTGTAGGGCAGCACGATGGTGTCGCCGGCCTGCGCGCCGGTCACGCCGGGCGTGTCCGGAAGACCGAAGGTGGCGAGACCGGAACCGGCCGCGGCCAGCAGCGCGTCCACGTGGCCGTGGTAGCAGCCCGCGAACTTCACGACCTTGGCGCGCCCGGTGAACCCGCGGGCCAGCCGGATCGCGGACATCGTCGCCTCCGTGCCGGAGGAGACCAGCCGCACCTGCTCGACCGGCTCGATCCGCGCGACGATCTCCTCGCCGAGCGCGACCTCGCCCTCGCCGGGCGTGCCGAACGAGGTGCCGCGGGCCACGGCCGCCTGCACCGCGGCGGTGACTTCCGGGTGGGCGTGGCCGAGAATCATCGGGCCCCACGAGCAGACGAGGTCGACGTACTCACGACCGTCCGCGTCGGTGAGGTACGGACCGGAACCGGACACCATGAACCGGGGCGTTCCGCCCACGGCCCGGAAGGCCCGCACCGGTGAGTTCACGCCGCCGGGCGTCACGAGGGAAGCGCGGTCGAAAAGCGTCTGTGAGACTGGGGCTTCGTATGAATACGGCACTGTGATCCTGACCTGCGAGAACGACTTCGGGCACGACATCGGGAACGGAGGGACGGCGGTGAGCATCCTGTCTGTTACGCCGGGGCGTTCCCCCTCCGCGTCTGCGAAACTGGGGCGTCATAGGGATGGCTCACGGAATCCATGGTGTCAGAGGCCACGGCGTTCTCGCGGACAGGTGTTTCACCGTACGAACGCGGGGGAGGTCACTGACACGATGATCGGGTTGCGCGGCGCGGTCGTGTTGCCGAGAAAAAGCAGTCGGGTGGAGATATGCATCGCGGTGGCGGACCGGGCGAGGGGACGGACGATCTGGGTCCGGAGTCTGCCCGGCGAGGGAGACACCGGCGCAGGCGGACCGACGACCAGACCGCACCGGAGGTCCGGCCGAACCCGGACCCCGCGGCGGATTCACCCCCCACGACCGGAGGCCGGAGCTTGGGGGTGACGTACAAGTACTTCGGCGCGCCCGACGGCGCCACCGCGGCCCGCGTCCCCATCTCGATGCGGCCGGAGGAACTCGGCGGGGACGAGCTCGGCATGGGCGGAATGTTCACCAAGATCAAGCCGGAGACCATAGCGGCCATGGTCCTCACCGGCATCCAGGGCATGCCCCTGAACAAGGTGCCCCCGCTGGAACTGATCGTCCTCCACCCCGACTACGCCGTCGTCAAGCTGCCCATGACCGTCGTCGACCCGCTGCGCGGGATAGGCGAGGAGTCGGTCGGCGCCGCCGCCTTCATCTGGTCCACCGTCCCCGACCGCGGCGGCCCCCGCGACGCCTTCGACGTCTACCAGCTCCTCCACGAATGGCAGGACTTCTCCGTCCGCCTCCACGAGGCCGGCCACCAGCCGTACTGCCTCGTCTGGCCCTGATCCCCCTCCCGGCCCGGGGCCGACACCCGTGGGACCCGGCCGCCCCCGCGCGCTCCGGTCCTGGCCCGGCCGCCCCCGCGCTCCGGCCTCGGGCCCGGTCGTCTTCGCGCGGCTCCGGCCTAAGGCTCGGTCGTCTTCGCGCGGCTCCTGCTCAGGAGCCGGTCGTCTTCGCGCGCTCCGCGCGCTCGGCGGCGAGCTCGCGGGCGGAGGCGAGCCGGTAGGGCACGTCGATGCCGTGGGCCTCCCAGGCGGCGCGGAGCACCTCCGCCTCGGCCGGGTCCTCGGCGACGGTGACGGCCGTGAGGGAGTCGGGGCGGAGGGTCTTCGCGTAGGCGGAGACCTCCTCCACGGGCAGGTCGGCGGACTCCGCGCGGATCGTCGCCCCCGTCCCCGTCCGCACCGCCGCCACGGCGGACATCAGGTGGATGACGCCGATGAAGGCGTACGTGGGGATCGCGAACCAGCGCCCCGACTCGCGCACCCCGCGCAGGTTCAGCCAGGCCGGCACCGCCGCGAAGGCCACGGACAGGGCCACGGCGTGCCCGTCGAGCGACGGGGCGGCCGAGGTGAGGGCGGCGGACGCCGGAGACCACGGACACGGCGACGGTCATCACGTAGTCGATGAGCAGCGCGGAGGCGGCGGTGAGCGCCGCGCGCTGCCCGAGGTTCTCGGCGGAGACGACATAGGCCCCGCCGCCGCCCGGGTAGGCGTAGCAGGTCTGCCGGTAGGAGGCGACGACGAGCAGCAGGACGATGATGCCGACCGCCGCGTACCAGGCCGGATGGAGCACGGCGAGGCCGCCGAGGGCCAGGATCAGCAGGATCTCCTCGGTGGCGTAGGCGACCGAGGAGAGCGGGTCGCTGCAGAAGATCGGCAGGGCGACCCGCTTCGGCAGCAGCGTCTCCCCGAGCCGTCCGCTGTCCAACGGACGGCCCACGAGCAGGCGTTTCGCCGCACTTCCGGCTCCCATAAGTGATGAAGTTAGGACGAATGGGATGTAATGCGCGGAAGCCGCGCCCTATGGGGAGTCCGTACGCCCCGTGGGAGCCCCGGACGAGGAAGGACCACGCGTGAGCGGAGCACGAGGAGCGCGAATGACCGGCGAGCCCATGCAGATCGGCGAGGTCGCCGCACGGACCGAGCTGTCCCTGCGGACCATCCGCCAGTACGAGGACAGCGGCCTGGTCGTGCCGTCCGCGGCCTCACCGGGCGGCTTCCCCCTCTACACGGACGCGGACGTGTCCCGGTTGATGGTCGTCCGGCGCATGAAGCCCCTCGGCTTCACCCTCGACGAGACCCGCGAACTCCTCACGGCCGTCGACCGGCTCGCCGCCGACCGCCCCGGCACGGACACCGAGCTCGACCCCGACGAGCGGGCCGCGCTCACCGCCCGCGTCCGCCGCTACGAACAGGCCGCCGCGGAGCGGGTCGCCGAACTGCGGGCCCAGCTCGCCCGCGCCGAGGAGTTCGCCGACTCCCTCCGCACCCGCCTCGCCACCGTCCCGGCCTGACGGGCGCCCCGGTCATTCGGTGTGGGCGTGCGCCAGGTCGCGGAAGAAGCGCGCGTACGCGGCCGGGCTCGGCGGCGTCTCGGGGTTCCACGGAGCCGGCCGGGCGCCCACCGGCACCTCGTACGGCGTCGTCGCGTGCTCCCGGCTGTCGAAGAGCACGAGATCCGGGCCGAGCTCGACGACCCGGCCCCAGTCGGCGGTCAGCCAGT
The DNA here is from genome assembly GCF_056436715.1 of Streptomyces sp. NPDC043176. Taxonomy (NCBI): domain Bacteria; kingdom Bacillati; phylum Actinomycetota; class Actinomycetes; order Kitasatosporales; family Streptomycetaceae; genus Streptomyces; species Streptomyces sp. NPDC043176. Next base: position 38,195 of record NZ_JBWKCA010000027.1, on the reverse strand, counting down.
TCGCCCCTGGCCCGGGACCCGGGTCGAGCAGCCTGACCCCCAGCTGCGCCAGCCGCGCCAGCTCCGGCCACGCCTGCGGCCGGGCCAGATGCACCTGGTCGGGCCCCGCCCCCGAGAGCGCCAGGACCGTGAGCCCGTTCCGGCCCGCCGCCTCGCGGAGGATGATCTCGGCGGCTCCCAGCTCGGCCCCGAAGCCGATCGGCGGCGCGGCGCCCAGGGACGCCGCCAGCGCGCCGAAGCGGTCCAGGATCCCCGCGAGCGACAGCTCGTTGCCGACGGAGAGCGCCACGAGGGGCACGCCGAGCCGCGCGGCGACCGCCTCGTCCAGGGCGTACGGGCTCTTCCCGTCATAGGTGACGTCCACGATCACGTCCGGCCGCAGCTCCCGCAGCAGCCCCTCGTCCAGGGCCCGGCCCGGACCGGCGTACGGGACACCGGCACCGGCCAGCCCGCCTGCCTTGGCCGGATCGATCACCCCGCCGTCGTGCCCGGAGCCGTAGACGGCGATTGGTGTCACCCCCAGGTCGTGGAGGGCCGCTCCGGCCCGTACGTACGCGACCACCCGCCGCGGCACGCCGGCCGCGCCCAGTTCCGCACCTCTGTCGTCCGTGAATCCCCATGCCTGTGTCCCGGACATGCGGCAGCTCCCTCCCCGGCCGGAATCTCCCTCTTCCTGTCACCTTGAAGCGGTTCCCCGGCCCGCACAAGAGGGCCTGCGCGCGAGCGCCGCGCGCCGGGTACCCCGGCGCCGCCCGGGACTTCGGTCCCGGACCCCCTGCCGAAAGTCCCCCAGGGTGGTGTTAACTGAACAGGTCGGGAGGAACCAGCAGGAATCACCACCGCCGACGTGCACACGCGCCACCTGCCGGGGCGCGCAGGGTACGGACGGCCCTCGCGTCCTGGAGTGAGCCATGTCCTTGCCCGGCCAGTTGTCCGACCCCCGCGTCCTCACCCTCTTCGGCCTGCTCGCCGTCTCCACGGTGGTCTGGCTGACCCTCGGCCTGCGCGCCCGCCGCCGCGACCGGGCGGCCGCCCCGCTGGAGCGCGTCTGGCACCCCCAGGAGTCCGTGGCCCTGACCCCCGCCGAAGAGCACGCCTTCGGCCAGGTGGTCTCCCGCCTCTCCCCCGGCTCCCCGGACCACCTGCGCTGACCGCACCCCTCCCCGGACGGCGGGCGCTGACCACACCTCTCCCCCGGGCGACAGGCGCTGACCACACCTCTCCCCCGGGCGACGGGCACTGACCACACCTCTCCCCCGGCCCACCGGGTCCGCGCCTTCTAGCATCGGGACATGTCCGCCTCCGCTCCCCGGCGGGACACCCGGGGCATCGTCGACCCCGCCGCGCTGCTCTCCCGCGTCCGCTTCCGCCGCCACACCCCGGCGCCGGAGCTGCGCCCCTACCTGGAGCACTACTGGCTGATCGACTGGGAGCTGCCGGAGCCGTACGCGAGCCACGTCGTCCCGCACCCGTCGGTGAACGTCGTCTTCCAGCGGTACGGCCCCTTGGGCGGCCCGCCGGCGGCCGCCGAGCCCTCGGCGGAGGTCTCCGGCATCGGACTCGGCCTCTTCACCCGGAGACTGACCGGCACCGGCCGCGTCTGCGGCGTCCAGTTCCGCCCGGGCGGCTTCCGCCCCTTCGCGCCCGCGTGGCCGGTCTCGACCTGGACGGGCCGCCGGGTCCCGCTCACGGAGGTGTTCACGGAGGCGCCCGGGGCCGCGGGCGGATGCGGGGTCGCGGATGCCGGCGGGGGCACCGGTGCCGACGGGGACACGGCCAAGAGTGCCGACGGCGAGGGCGGAGGTGCCGCCGGGGGCGGCGGGGGCGGCGGTCCGCTCTCCGGGGCCGGCCTCTCCGACTCGCTCGCCGCCGTCCTCTCCCCGGACGCCGACCACGCGCGCGTGGCGGCGCTCGACGCCTTCCTGCTGGCCCGCGGGCCGGCGCCCGACCAGGCCGCCGAGACGGCGATGGCGCTGGTGGACCTGATCCGCTCGGACCGCACGGTCCGCAAGGTGTCCCGGCTGGCCGCGGCCTCGGGCCTGTCGGCCCGCTCGCTCCAGCGGCTCTTCTCCTCCCACGTCGGCGTCGGCCCGAAGTGGGTGATCCTGCGCTACCGCATCCACGAGGCCCTGGAACGGGCCGAGTCGGCGGATGCCGCCGCCTCCCCGGACTGGGCCTCGCTCGCGGCCGACCTCGGCTACAGCGACCAGGCCCATCTCGTACGGGACTTCACCGCGACGATCGGCCTCCCGCCCACGGCGTACGCCCGCGGCCTGTCAGTGCCCTGACCTACCGTACGGACATGGACACGGACGCGCACACGACCACGGACGCCGCCGCACGCGTACGCCTGGAGCCCTGGTCCGAGGAGGACGCGGACCTGCTGCGCGCCCTGAACGCACCGGAGTTGACGGACCATCTCGGCGGGCCCGAGACCGAGGAGCAGATCGTCCGGCGCCACCGCCGGTACGTGGACCTGAGCGCCGACGACACGGGCGCGGGGCGGATGTTCCGGATCGTGCTGCTGCCCGAGGAGGTCGTGGTGGGCAGCATCGGCTACTGGGCGCGGGTTTGGGACGACACACCGGTGTACGAGACGGGGTGGGCGGTGCTGCCCGGCTTCCAGGGGCGCGGCGCGGCCACGTCCGCCACGCGCGCGGTCGTGGAGCGGGCCCGGGCCGCGGGGCGCCACCGCCGTCTGCACGCGTTCCCGTCGGCGGACAACGCCGCGTCGAACGCGGTGTGCCGCAAGGCGGGGTTCGAGCTGCTCGGGGAGCGGGGCTTCGAGTACCCGCCGGGGCGTCCGATGCGCTGCCACGACTGGCGTCTCGACCTGGGGGAACGACGCTAGGAGGCCGCCCTAGGAGGCGTCTTCCGGTCCGGCCAGCGGCCGGGTGAAGTGGAAGGCGACGATGTCGAAGCGTTCGCGCAGGTAGAAGCGGTGGGCTCCGGTGCGGTGGGTGCCGGAGTCCAGGTTGAGCTCGTGGCAGCCGGCCGCGCGGGCGTGGGTCTCCAGGTGGGCGATGAGCGCGTGGCCGACACCGGTCGAGCGCTCGGTGGCGGCGGTCACCAGGTCGTCGACGTAGAGCTTGCGCAGGGAGCTGGTGTTGTTGACGATCCGCCAGCCGGCCGCGCCGACGCAGCGGCCGTCGTCCGTGTAGGCGGCGCTGAAGCGCAGGCCCTGCGGGTGCCCGGCGTCGTACACCTCGCGGAAGAGCTCCGGGGTGAGGTGGGGGCGGAGCTCGGAGAGGACCGGCAGGAGGTCGCTCTCCAGCCGGGGGTCGCCCGGCTCGAGGTCGGTGATCTTCAGGTCGGTGATCTTCATGCCGGGACGGTACCCCAGGTTTTTTCGGGGTTGACGGGCGAGGCTCCCTCACGGATATTTATCTGCGTAACGCAGATTATTCGCTACGCAGAGAGGGCGGGTGCCGTGCCGGCCGAACGTGCCGCGTGGCGGACGAGAACGTCGTCCGCGGTGGCGACACGGCCTCGTCGAAGGACGACATCGACGGCACCGCGCCGCACGCCCACCCGAAAGGACACCTCCCATGACCGTTCTCGTCACCGGCAGCCGCGGCCGCGTCGCCAGGACCTTGCTCGGCCTCCTCGACGCCGCGGGCATCAAGGCCAGGGCCGCCTCCAGGAACCCCGCCGAGCTCTCCCCACCCGGCGGCGTCGAGACCGTGCGCTGCGACCTCGCCGATCCCGCCGGCTTCGACGCCGCCCTGGCCGGGGTCGACTCCGTCTTCCTCTACGCCGAGGCCGGCCACGCCGCGGCCTTCGCCGACCGAGCCCGCGCCGCAGGCGTCGAGCACATCGCCCTCCTCTCCTCCAGCTCCGTCCTCGCCCCGGACGCCGCCGACAACCCCATTGCCGCCTCCCACCTCGCGGTCGAGCACGCCCTCTCCGCCGCCGCGGCCGCCGGCGCGTTCGAGGCCACCCACCTCCGGCCCGGAGCCTTCGCCACCAACGCCCTGCAGTGGGCCGGCGCCCTCCGGAGCGGGCAGGGGCCGGCACTCCCCCACCCCCACACGCACGGCGACCCGATCCACGAGCGCGATGTCGCCGAAGCCGCCTTCGCGGTGCTCACCGATCCCCGGCTGCGCGGCTCCTCGTACCTGCTGACCGGGCCCGAGTCACTGACCTTCACCGAGCAGCTGGCGATCATCGCCGAGGTGACGGGCCTGCCCGCGCCCCACACCGCCGTCACCCCCGGGGAATGGAAGGAGTCGGTCGCCGGCTTCATACCGGGCGCCTTCGCGGACGCCCTCCTCTCCTACTGGGCCGCGCACGACGGCCGTCCCGTGCCCCTGACCCGTACCGTCGAGGAGCTCACCGGCCACCCGGCCCGCCCCTTCGCCACCTGGGTCGCCGACCACGCGGAGTTCTTCCGCCCCTGACCCGCACCCGACCGCCGGCCCCCCGGCCCCCGGCTTCGGCCCGCACCCGGCTTCGGCCCGAACCCGCACCCGCACCCGCCAGGGCGAAATCCGTGGCCGACGGCCTCGCCCCGATGACATCCTGTCCCCGTGAACGGACCGGAGATCCAGATCAGTTTCGCCCCCGGCCTGCGGCTCTTCGTCGCCCCGGAGCGGCGCTCGGGCCGCACCCCGGTGAGCACCGACGGCAGCTCCTCGCTCGGCCACGTCGTGGAGTCGCTGGGGGTGCCGCTCACCGAGGCCGGACGACTCCTGGTCGACGGGCGCCCCGTCGACGTCTCACACGTCCCGGCCGCCGGCGAGACGGTCGAGGTGGAGGACGTCACGCGCCCGCAGCCGGTGCCCGGCGCCCCGCTCAGGTTCCTGCTCGACGTGCACCTCGGCACGCTCGCCCGCCGGTTGCGCCTGCTCGGCGTGGACGCGGCGTACGAGAGCGAGGACATCGGCGACGCGGCCCTCGCTGCACTCTCCGCGCGCGAGCGGCGCGTCATGCTCTCGCGGGACCGCGGCCTGCTGCGCCGCCGCGAGCTGTGGGCGGGCGCCTACGTCTACAGCGACCGGCCCGACGACCAGCTCCGTGACGTCCTGGAGCGGTTCGCGCCGCCGCTCGCGCCCTGGACCCGCTGCACCGCGTGCAACGGGGAGTTGACCGACACCGACAAGGACGCCGTCCGCGAGCGCCTCGAACAGGGCACCGAGAAGACGTACGACGTCTTCGCCCAGTGCGGGGCCTGCGGCCGGGTCTACTGGCGCGGCGCCCACCACGCCCGCCTGGAGGCGATCGTCTCCGACGCCGTACGGGAGTTCGGCGGCGCGACGACCGCCTGACCGGCGCCTGGAGAAGCGGGCCGGGCCCCGGCCCGCTCCCTCCCCACCGGACCGGCGCGCCCGGCCCGACGGCGCCGGTCAGCCGAGGTCGCCGCCGCGCAGCCGTTCGATCTGTGCGGCACTCACCTCGACGGTCCGTCGCATGTGCGCGATGAGCAGGGCGACCTCCGCGTCGCTGTAGACGTCGAACATCGTGCCCCAGGCCCCGTTCAGCTTCCGCCACAGGTCGCCGAGCTCCGCCATCCGCGCGGGCACGAGCGCCACGAGGACCCGCCGCCGGTCCTCGGTGTCCCGCTCCCGCGTCACGTACCCGGACCGTTCGAGCCGGTCGACGAGCCTGGTCGCCGAACCCGTGGTGAGCCCGGTCAGCTCGGCGACCCGGCCGGTGGTCACCGGGCCGTCCTCCAGACTGAGCAGGTTCAGACACTGCACGTCGGTCGGGTGGAGCCCCAGATGGTCGGCGACGGCCTGGTTGAACAGGGCGTACGCGGCCATGTAGCGGCGGGCCTCCCCGTACAGCTCGGTCATCAGGGCGTCACGCCGGACGGAACTCTTCTGCGTCATGCAGAGATTGTACGACCCAGGAACCGCCGCGTCAGGGTGCTTCCGCCGTCAGATAGCGCTGCACGGTCGGGCCCAGCCAGGCGACGATCTCGTCGGTGGACATCTCGACGGCCGGCGGCAGCCGCAGCACATAGCGCGCGAGCGCCATCCCGAGGATCTGGGACGCCACCAGCGCGGCCCGGCGCGGGGCCTGGTCCGGATCGGGGCAGACGCCCCGGGTGACGGGCCCGAGCTGCCGGGCGAAGACCGCCTGCATGCGCGCGGCCCCGGCCTCGTTGGTGACCCCCACGCGCAGCATCCCGGTCAGGACCTCGTCCCGCTCCCAGCGCTCCAGGAAGTGGGTGACGAGGACGGACCCGATGTGCCGCGCCGGCAGGGATCCCAGCTCGGGGAGGTCGAGCTCGATCTCCGAGGCGGCCGCGAACAGCCCCTCCTTGTTGCCGTAGTAGCGCATGACCATCGACGGATCGATCCCGGCGTCACGGGCGATGGCCCGGATGGTGGCGCGCTCGTACCCGTCGGAGGCGAAGCGCTCGCGCGCGGCCTCGAGGATGGCGGCCCGGGTGGCGTCGGAACGGCGGACGGTCGTCATACCAACGACTGTAGGCCAACAGGTGTTGACATGCCATCAGGGCCACCTCTACCGTAGTCAACGAGCGTTGGCAAACAACCGTTGGCCAACGAGCGTGGACACTCCTGGAGGCAGCCATGAGCACCACCACGGACACGGACGTACTCGTCATCGGCGCCGGCCCCACCGGTCTGCTCCTCGCCGGCGACCTGGCCGTCGCCGGCATCGGCGTCACCCTCGCCGAGCGCCGCCCGCACGGCCTCGGCAACCTCACCCGGGCCTTCGGCGTCCACGCCCGCACCCTGGAGCAGCTCGACGCCCGCGGCCTCGCCGATGACCTCCTCGCCACCGGCACGACCCTCACCCACGCCCGCCTCTTCGGCCACCTCGACCTCGACCTGACCCGCCTCGCCACCCGCTTCAACCACCTGCTCGTCACCCCGCAGTACGAGGTCGAGCGCCTCCTGGAGCGCCGCGCGACGGCCGCAGGCGTCACCTTCCGGTACGAGACCGAGCTCCGCGGACTGCACCAGGACGCCGACACGGTCACCGCCGACCTCACCGGCCCCGACGGCCCGCTCACCCTCCGCGCCCGCCACCTCGTCGGCACCGACGGCGTCCGCAGCGCCGTCCGCTCCGCCCTCGGCCTGCCCTTCCCCGGCCGCTCCGTGATCCGCTCCATCGTCCTCGCCGACGTCCGCCTCACGGAGGAGCCCGCCGAGTCCTTCACCGTCAGCGGCTCGGGAGACACCTTCGCCTTCCTCGCCCCCTTCGGCGACGGCTGGTACCGGGTCATGGGCTGGGACCGCACCCGCCAGGTCCCCGACAGCGAGCCCGTCGATCTCGACGAGGTCCGCGACATCGCCCGGCGCGCCCTCGGAACCGACCTCGGCATGCACGACGCCCGCTGGATCTCCCGCTTCCACAGCGACGAGCGCCAGGCCCCGACCTACCGCGTCGGCCGGGTCTTCCTCGCCGGGGACGCCGCCCACGTCCACTCCCCCGCCGGCGGCCAGGGCATGAACACCGGCCTCCAGGACGCCGCCAACCTCTCCTGGAAGCTCGTCGCCGTCCTCCGGGGCGAGGCACCCGACGCCGAGGCCCTCCTCGACGGCTACCAGTCCGAGCGCCACCCCGTCGGCGCCGCCGTACTCCGCAGCAGCGGCGCCATCGTGCGCCTCGCGATGGCCCACACCCCGCTCACCCGCGCCGCCCGCACCCTCGCCGCCCGCCTCCTGAGCGCGATCCGGCCCGCCACCTCCCGGGCCATGGGCATGATCAGCGGAATCGGCATCGCGTACCCGCCCGCACCCGGCACCGGCCGCCCCTCCGGCCGCCGCGCGCCCGACGTCCCCCTGCGCGAAGGGCGCCTCTACGAACTCCTCCGCCACGGCGACTTCGTCCTGATCACCCCGGAAGGAGCACCCGCCACCCTGCCCCCGACCGCCCCCGTCACCCTCGAACACCTCACCCGGGCCACCTGGACGGACCCGGCGAAGCGCTCCACCGTCCTCGTCCGCCCCGACGGCTACGTCTACTCGGCCGACCACTGAACGCCCGCACGCACCGGTCACCCCCGGCGGCGCTCACCGGCCGCCCCGCCGGCCACCGGGCGGCCACCGACCCTCACCGGCCCAGGACCTCAGAACACATACGGGTCACCGGTCGCGAGCACCAGGACCCGGTGCCGGTCATTGCGCGGGTTCCGGTCAACCGCCCCGTCCCGCCAGGCCGTGGTGACGTCCACCGTCAGCTCGTCCGGCATGCCGGCCGTCCGCAGATCCAGCGCCAGCTCCCCGACACCCCCCACGGCCCGCAGCTCACCGGTCCGGCAGGACACCACCCGGTCACTGCTCCACAGACAGGCCGGCGGGAGCTCCTGGCCACCCGCCATCGGCTCGGAGAAGGCGAGCCGGACGGTCGCCTGGAAGAGGTCGGACGGCCCGTGGTTCTCACTGACCAACCACACCCCGAGACGCCCGTCCCACAGGGAGACATGACCGTGATGGGACAGATCGGCCTCGGGCCCGGCCTTCGGCCCCGCGGCGCCGGCACTCCCGCCCACGCCCACCACCACCGCGGCCGCGAGAGCGACCCCGAGCACACTCTTCCGCAATCCACGCATAGGCCCAAAATACCGACCTAACATCACATCTTCTGACAACCCATCAGTCCGCGTGTCCCGGGCACCCGCCCCCACCCCACCCGCCCCACGGAGCCGACGCCCCCCCGAGCACACCTATCCTGACCGGGCGATCGACGTAATCGACCACCTGCGCGAGGAGCACGTCATGACCGGCCCCGGTACCCCCATCGCCGTCATCACCGGAGCAAGCAGCGGAATCGGCGCCGCCACGGCCAGGCAGCTGGCCGCCGCCGGCTACCGCGTGGTCCTCACCGCCCGCCGCAAGGACCGCATCGAGGCCCTCGCCGCCGAGATCAACGAAGCCGGCCACCAGGCCGCCGCCTACGCCCTCGACGTCACCGACCGCGCCGCCGTCGACGAGTTCGCCACCGCCTTCCGCACCCTCGCCGTCCTCGTCAACAACGCCGGCGGCGCCCTCGGCGCCGACCCCGTCGCCACCGGCGACCCCGCCGACTGGCGTCAGATGTACGAGGTCAACGTCATCGGCACCCTGAACGTCACCCAGGCCCTGCTCCCCGCCCTCACCGCCGGCGGCGACGGCACGGTCGTCGTCCTCTCCTCCACCGCCGGCCACTCCACCTACGAAGGCGGCGCCGGCTACGTCGCCGCCAAGAACGGCGCCCGCGTCCTCGCCGAGACCCTCCGCCTCGAGATCGTCGGCACCCCCGTCCGCGTCATCGAGATCGCCCCCGGCATGGTCAAGACCGAGGAGTTCGCCACCACCCGCTTCCGCGGCGACACCGACAAGGCCGCCAAGGTCTACGCCGGCGTCGCCGAGCCCCTCACCGCCGACGACGTGGCCGACACCATCACCTGGGCCTGCACCCGCCCCCCGCACGTCAACATCGACCTCCTCGTCGTCCGCCCCCGCGCCCAGGCCTCCAACACCAAGGTCCACCGCGAACTCTGACCCGGGCACGGGAAAGGGACGGGGCGCCGCCTCGGCGGCACCCCGTCCCTTCCTCCCGCGGTCAGCCCTTCACACAGATGACCTGCTTCAGCTTCGCGACGACCTCCACCAGGTCGCGCTGCTGGTCGATGACCTTCTCGATCGGCTTGTAGGCGCCCGGGATCTCGTCGACGACACCGGAGTCCTTACGGCACTCCACGCCCCGCGTCTGCTCCTCCAGGTCCCGCGTCGAGAAGCGCCGCTTCGCCTCGCTGCGGCTCATCTTCCGGCCCGCGCCGTGCGAGGCCGAGTTGAAGGACGCCGCGTTCCCCAGGCCCTTCACGATGTACGAGCCCGTGCCCATCGAGCCCGGGATGATCCCGAACTCCCCGGAGCCGGCCCGGATCGCGCCCTTGCGGGTGACCAGCATGTCCATGCCCTCGTACCGCTCCTCCGCCACGTAGTTGTGATGGCAGGAGATCACCGGGTCGAAGGTCACCCGCGCCTTGCGGAACTCCCGGCGGACGACCTCCTGGAACAGCGCCATCATGATCGCGCGGTTGTACTTCGCGTACTCCTGCGCCCAGAACAGGTCGTGCCGGTAGGCCGCCATCTGCGGGGTGTCCGCGACGAAGACCGCCAGGTCGCGGTCGACGAGGCCCTGGTTGTGCGGAAGCTTGCGCGCCTCGCCGATGTGGTGCTCGGCAAGCTCCTTGCCGATGTTCCGGGACCCGGAGTGCAGCATCAGCCACACCGAGCCCTCCGTGTCGACGCAGAACTCCACGAAGTGGTTGCCCGCGCCCAGCGTCCCCATCTGCAGCGCGGCCCGCTCCCGGCGGAACTTCACCGCGTCCGCCACGCCGTCGAACCGCGACCAGAAGTCGTCCCACCCCGCCGTCGGGAACTGGAAGAGCCGGCCCGGATCCACCTCCGAGCGGTGCATCCCCCGGCCCACCGGGATGGCCTGCTCGATCTTCGAGCGGAGCCGGGAGAGGTCGCCGGGCAGGTCGTTCTCGGTGAGGGAGGTCTTGACCGCGGACATGCCGCAGCCGATGTCGACGCCCACGGCAGCGGGACAGACCGCGTCCTGCATGGCGATCACGGAACCCACCGTGGCGCCCTTGCCGTAGTGGACGTCCGGCATGACGGCGAGGCCCTTGATCCAGGGGAGGGTGGCCACGTTGCGCAGCTGCTGCATGGCGCCGCCCTCGACCGTGGCGGGGTCGGCCCACATGCGGATCGGCACGTTCGCGCCCGGTACCTCTACGTACGACATACTTCCTCGATTCCCCCGAAAAGTCAGATAACGCAAAAACCGGCGCCAAAGCCCGTACAGGTGACAGCGGACCGGCATCAACAGCTGCGTGTGCGATAGACATTGTGTCCATCAGCCGGGTTCGCGCGGCAAACAGTTTTCGGGAAAGACTTCGGGAGAAGGGAGCCTGGGACCGTGCAGCGAAAGAGGTACGCCCCCGGCCGCACCGGGCCCACGGCTCGGACCGCCGTCGTCCTCACCAGCGTCCTCGGCCTCGGCCTGGGGCTCGGCCTCACCGGCTGCTCCGCCGGTACCCCCACGGACGACGTCACCGTCGACGCCAAGGCGGGCCCGGCCGCTCCCGTCGTGCCGCCCGGCCGCTACCGCACCCTCTTCGAGCCCTGCGGCTCCGTCCCGCAGGCCACTCTCAAGGACCTGCTCCCGGGCGCCGCCTCACTGCCCGACGCCGAGCGGGACAAGGCGTACCGCGGTACGGCCGCCGTCACGTACGACACCGACCGGCGTGTCGGCTGCACCTGGCGGGCCGACACGCCCGACACCTCGCACCGGCTCACGCTCGACGTCGAGCGGGTCGTCTCGTACGACGCCACCATCAGCGACGCGGACCGCGCCCAGTCGGTGTTCACCGCCAAGCAGCTGGAGGCGGGCATCCCCCTGGCGGCCACCACTCCCCCGTCACCCTCGGCGACGACCCCGCCCGCCACGACGCCGCCGGCCGCGCCGACGACGGGCACGATGGCGGTCACGGCCGGGGTCCCGCTCTCGCCTCCGGGCAGGCTTCCGACGACCAAGGCGCCGACGCCGGGCACCACCCCGTCCGGGTCGGCCGACCCCACGCCCACCGCCACGTCCACCGGCCTCGAACCGCGTCTCCTCGGCGACCTCGGCGAGACCGCGTACCTCGACGACGCCCTGAGCAGGGTCGGCGCGAACGGGCATCAGCGGACCGTCAGCGTGGTGTTCCGCACATCCAACGTGATCGTGACGGTGTCCTACCGGGAGCAGACGACGGGTTCCGCCGAGGCCCCCGACAGCAGGGAACTGCAGGAAAAGGCCCGGAATCTGGCCCGGCTGCTCGCCGAGCGGCTGGAGGAGTAGCCGATCCGCTCCGCTCCGTGAGCGGACGGGGACCACGTAACGTGTCGGCGTACCCGTGACCGCCCCCGTGGCCACGGCCATGGCCGATCACCACCGGACCGCCGGCCGGACCGTACGACAAGCGACTGAAGGAACCATGCAGCGATCAGCTCCGCGCCTCTCCCGCATACTCGCCTGCGCCGCCGTCCCGGTGATGCTCGTCGCCGCCGGCTGCTCCTCCGACTCCGGCGACTCCGGGAAGGCTCAGGGCGGGGCGAAGGCGTCCGCGTCCGCGACTCCGACGCCGAAGCAGTCGACGAAGACGGTGGAGCCCGCGAGGTTCGCGAAGCTGCCCGACGTCTGCAAGTCGATCTCCGCCAGGACGACGGGCGCGCTGGTCCCCAAGGCGAAGACGAAGAACGGCACGCCGGCCGTCTCCAGCGACCTGGCCAGCCGGGGCGGCTGCTCGTGGAACGGCCTGGAGGACAAGGGCGTCCACGGCTCGCACTACCGCTGGCTCGACGTGTCCTTCTACCGGTACGACTCGGACCCCTCGCTCGGCAGCGGCCAGGACCGCGCCCAGGAGAACCTGGCGAAGGAGCTCGCCAAGGTCCAGGAGACCCCGGGCGCCAAGAAGCTCCGCACCACGACGGCCGCGGGCATCGGCGACGAGGCGCAGGCCGTCGGGTACCAGCTGCGCAAGACGGACGAGGACTTCGTGTACGCCTCGGTCGTGGCGCGCACGGGCAACGTCCTCGTCCTTCTTTCGTACAACGGCGCCGGATACGCGGGGGCCATCGGGCCGACGGACAAGCAGATCATGGAAGGCGCCGTGAGGGCGGCGAAGGAGGCCGTGGCGGCGGTCGCGGCGGCGAACAAGTAGGTAGAGACCCGCACGGATCGGCATATTCAAGCGGAGCCCGTCCCTCCCCCGAGGGCCGGGTTTCGCGCACATGTGCCACTCTGTGCGCGCCGGATGTCGTTTGACGGGAGGGATCGCGGGTGGCCGCGATGCAGCTGACACGCACACACCGAATACTCATCGGCCTCGTCATCGCCGGTGCGCTGATCATCGCGGGGATCGGCTTCGCGGGCTCGTACGCCGCCGTGCGTGAACTTGCCCTGCAAAAGGGCTTCGGCAACTTCTCGTACTTCTTCCCCATCGGCATCGACGCGGGCATCTGTGTGCTGTTGGCGCTGGACCTGCTGCTGACGTGGCTGCGGATCCCGTTCCCGTTGCTGCGTCAGACGGCGTGGGTGCTCACGGCCGCGACGATCGCGTTCAACGGCGCGGCGGCGTGGCCCGACCCGCTGGGCGTCGGCATGCACGCGGTGATCCCGGTGCTGTTCGTCGTGGCGGTCGAGGCCGCGCGGCACGCGGTGGGCCGGATCGCGGACATCACGGCCGACAAGCACATGGAGGGCGTGCGGATCACCCGCTGGCTGCTGTCGCCGGTGCCGACGTTCCGGCTGTGGCGCCGTATGAAGCTGTGGGAGCTTCGCTCGTACGAGCAGGTGATCAAGCTGGAGCAGGAGCGGCTGATCTACCAGGCTCGTCTGCAGGCGCGTTACGGCCGCAGCTGGCGGCGCAAGGCGCCGGTCGAGGCCCTGATGCCGCTGCGTCTGGCGCGGTACGGCGTTCCGCTGGCCGAGACCGCTCCGGCGGGTCTGGCGGCGGCGGGCATCGAGCCGGCGGTGCTGCCGGCCCAGTCCCCGCAGCCGCTGCTTCCTCAGCAGCCCCAGCAGCCCCAGTTGCTTCAGCAGCCGGAGGGGTCCCGGCCGATGCCGCCGGTTCCGCACGGCGCGGTGCCGCAGCAGCTCCCTCACCCGGGGCTTCCGCCGGCGGACGCGCAGCAGGTGCCGGTGAACCACGACAGCCCGTGGTTCGACACCCAGCAGGTCACCCCGGAGACGTACGAGGGCACGTACAACCCGCAGATCGTCGAGGGCCTGGAGCCCATGCCCGTGCCGGTGCCGATGGGGCCGGAGGACGTGCCGCCGCCGGGACCCGAGGAGTTCGTCGAGTACCCGGAGTACGTCGAGGAGCAGCCGCGGGAGCCGCGGGACGAGGAGTTCGAGGACGTCGTCTACAAGGTCCTGGAGACGTACGTGATCGAGTACGGGCAGGCCCCGAGCGAGGCGGAGCTGGCACAGCTGGTGGCCGAGCAGTACGGCCTCCAGGAGTTCCCGGCGTCCGACATCGATCTGCTGCGGCAGGCCGTCCCGCGGGCGGAGCAGCGGGTGCAGCAGGCGCGGGCCGACGTCGACATCCCGTAGGGCCCGGGGGTACGCCTGGCACCCCGCGGGACCGCGGAGTGGGCCGGCGCCTCGCGGGACCGTGACGCGCACATGAAGAGGGCCGCTCCCGGAGTCCGGGGGCGGCCCTCTTCACGTGCTCACGTGCTCGTTCGCTTACGCGCCGAGGAGCTTGCGCACCCGGTCCGCTCCGACCGCGAGGAGCAGCGTGGGCAGGCGGGGTCCGGTCTCCCGGCTCACGAGGAGCTTGTAGAGCAGGGCGAAGAAGGCACGCTGGGCGAGCTTCAGCTCGGGCGTGGGCTTGGCCTCGGGGTCGAGTCCGGCCATGACCTTGGGGACGCCGTAGACGAGCGTGGTGAGCCCGTCGAGCGACCAGTGGGTGTCGAGGCCCTCCAGGAGGAGCCGGAGCGACTCGCGGCCTTCGTCGTCGAGGGAGCCGAGGAGCTCGGCGTCGGGCTCGTCGCGGACGATGGTGCGCTGGTCGGCCGGGACCTGGTTGGTGATCCAGTTCTCGGCGCGGTCGAGGCGCGGCCGGACCTCGTCGAGGGTGGTGACCGGGTTCTCGGGGTCGAGTTCGGTCAGGATGCGGAGGGTCTGCTCGTCATGGCCGGCGGTGATGTCCATGACCGAGGCGAGGGTCCGGTAGGGCAGCGGGCGGGGCGTGCGGGGGAGCTCGCCCGCGGCGGTGCGGGCGGCGCGGGAGTGCGCGGCGGCGTCGGCGGGCAGCACGCTGCCGTCGGCGACCTTGGCCTCCAGCTTGTCCCACTCGTCGTAGAGCCGCTGGATCTCCTGGTCGAAGGCGATCTTGAAGGACTGGTTGGGCTTGCGGCGGGCGTAGAGCCAGCGCAGGAGCTGCGGCTCCATGATCTTCAGGGCGTCGGACGCGGTGGGAACGCCGCCCTTCGAGGAGGACATCTTGGCCATGCCGCTGATGCCCACGAAGGCGTACATGGGGCCGATGGGCTGGACGCCGTCGAAGACGTCGCGGACGATCTGGCCGCCGACGACGAAGGACGAGCCGGGCGAGGAGTGGTCGACGCCTGAGGGCTCGAAGATGACGCCCTCGTAGGCCCAGCGCATGGGCCAGTCGACCTTCCAGACCAGCTTGCCGCGGTTGAACTCGCTGAGCTTGACGGTCTCGGCGAAGCCGCAGTCGGTGCAGGTGTAGGCGAGCTCGGTGGTCTCGTCGTCGTACGAGGTGACGGCCGTGAGGTCCTTCTCGCACCGGCCGCAGTACGGCTTGTACGGGAAGTAGCCGGAGGTGCCGCCGGAGCCGTCGTCCTCGCTCGCCGCGCCGGAGCCCTCCTCGGCCTCGAGTTCGGCCTCGTCCAGGGGCTTCTGCGACTGCTTCTTGGGCGCCTTCTTCGTCCGGTACTGGTCGAGGATGGCGTCGATGTCGCCGCGGTGCTTCATGGCGTGCAGGATCTGCTCGCGGTAGGCGCCCGCGGTGTACTGCTCGGTCTGGCTGATGGGGTCGTACTCGACGCCCAGCTCGGCCAGGGCCTCGACCATGGCGGCCTTGAAGTGCTCGGCCCAGTTGGGGTGGGGCGAGCCGGCGGGGGCCGGGACGGAGGTCAGCGGCTTGCCGATGTGCTCGGCCCAGGACGCGTCGATGCCCTCGATGCCGTTGGGCACCTTGCGGTAGCGGTCGTAGTCGTCCCAGGAGATGAGGTGCCGGACCTGGTGTCCGCGGCGGCGGATCTCGTCGGCGACCAGGTGCGGGGTCATGACCTCGCGGAGGTTGCCCAGGTGGATCGGGCCGGACGGGGAGAGGCCGGAGGCGACGACGACCGGTTTGCCAGGCGCACGTCGCTCCGACTCGGCGATGACCTCGTCCGCGAAACGGGAGACCCAGTCGGTCTCGGTGCTGCTCTGAGCCACGGTCGGTACGTCCTTCTTCCTGAGGGGTTCTGCCTGACAGCCCTACGTGAAGCCATTCTCCCAGACGGACGAGCGGTCTCCGAGGTTGTCCACAGGACGGGCTCTCCGAGTCGTCCACAGGCGGGGTTCCGGGGCGTCCACGGGACGGGTTCCCGGGTGTCGACCGTACGGGTTCCCGGGCTTCGGCCGTACGGGTTCCCGGTCGTCCACAGGAGGAGCTCGGGGTCGTCCACAGGACGGGCTCCGGGTCGTCCACAGGCGGGGAAATCGCGTTGCGCTCCCGTGGGACACTTGACGGGCGAATCAGACCTGACGGACTCAACAGGAACGGAAGCTCATGGCCTCGGTCCCTTCCCTCGCTTCGACCGTGCAGCAGCGCCTCGCGGACGGCCTCTCGGCGGCTCTGCCGGACGCCGCGTCCGCCGACCCGCTGCTGCGACGAAGCGACCGGGCCGACTTCCAGGCCAACGGCATCCTGGCGCTGGCCAAGCAGCTGAAGGGCAACCCGCGGGAGCTGGCGACGAAGGTCGTCGAGGCGATCCCGGCGAACGACGTGCTGAAGGAGATCGAGGTCTCCGGGCCCGGCTTCCTGAACATCACGGTCACCGACCGGGCGATCGTCGAGACCCTGGCGGCCCGCGCGGCCGACGCGCGTCTCGGTGTCCCGTTCAGCGAGTCGGCCGGCACCACGGTGATCGACTACGCCCAGCCGAACGTGGCGAAGGAGATGCACGTCGGCCACCTGCGGTCGGCCGTGATCGGCGCCGCGATGGTCGAGATCCTGGAGTTCACGGGCGAGACGGTGGTCCGCCGCCACCACATCGGCGACTGGGGCACCCAGTTCGGCATGCTCATCCAGTACCTGATCGAGCACCCGCACGAGCTGGACCACAAGGACGAGGGCGGCGCGGA
The DNA here is from genome assembly GCF_056436715.1 of Streptomyces sp. NPDC043176. Classification (NCBI taxonomy): domain Bacteria; kingdom Bacillati; phylum Actinomycetota; class Actinomycetes; order Kitasatosporales; family Streptomycetaceae; genus Streptomyces; species Streptomyces sp. NPDC043176. The sequence goes on along the minus strand of NZ_JBWKCA010000027.1, from coordinate 21,356 downwards.
GGTCTCCGGCGAGGAGGCCATGTCGAACCTGAACAGGCTCTACAAGGCCTCGCGTGCCCTGTTCGACTCCGACGAGGAGTTCAAGACGCGGGCCCGCGCGCGCGTGGTGGACCTCCAGGCCGGAGACGAGAGGACCCTCGCGCTCTGGCAGCGGTTCGTCGACGAGTCGAAGATCTACTTCTACTCGGTCTTCGACAAGCTCGACATGGACATCCGGGACGGCGACGTCGTCGGCGAGTCGGGCTACAACGAGATGCTGACGGAGACCTGCCGCATCCTGGAGGAGTCGGGCGTCGCCGTCCGTTCCGAGGGTGCGCTGTGCGTCTTCTTCGACGACGTGAAGGGCCCGGACGGCAACCCGACGCCGCTGATCGTCCAGAAGTCCGACGGCGGCTTCGGTTACGCGGCGACGGACCTGTCCGCGATCCGCGACAGGGTGCAGAACCTGAAGGCGACCTCCCTGCTGTACGTGGTGGACGCCCGGCAGTCGCTGCACTTCAAGATGGTCTTCGAGACGGCCCGCCGGGCCGGCTGGCTGAACGACGAGGTCAAGGCCGTCCAGCTGGCCTTCGGCACGGTCCTCGGCAAGGACGGCAAGCCGTTCAAGACCCGTGAGGGCGAGACGGTCCGGCTGGTGGACCTGCTCGACGAGGCCGTCGACCGGGCGACGGCGGTCGTCCGCGAGAAGGCCGAGAAGGTGGGCCTGTCCGAGACGGAGATCGTCGAGAACGGCCAGTACGTCGGCATCGGCGCGGTCAAGTACGCCGACCTGTCGACGTCGGCCGCGCGGGACTACAAGTTCGACCTGGACCAGATGGTGTCGCTGAACGGCGACACGTCGGTGTACCTCCAGTACGCGTACGCGCGGATCAAGTCGATCTTCGGCAAGGCCGGGGACCGCACTCCCGCCGCCCACCCGGAGCTGGAGCTGGCGCCTGCGGAGCGCGCGCTCGGTCTGCACCTGGACCGGTTCGCCGAGACGGTGTCGGAGGCCGCGGCCGAGTACGCGCCGCACAAGCTGTGCGCGTACCTGTACCAGCTCGCCTCGCTGTACACGACGTTCTACGACCAGTGCCCGGTCATCAAGCCGGAGCCGGCCCAGGAGGTCGCGGAGAACCGCCTCTTCCTCTGCGACCTGACGGCCCGCACGCTCCACCAGGGCATGGCCCTGCTGGGCATCCGGACGCCCGAGCGCCTCTGATCCCCTGAGGCAAAGCCCCCGGCACGGTCTCCCGTGCCGGGGGCTTCGTCGTCAACGGATGCTGTGCGAGGTCCGGCCCGAGGCCTCGTCGATCTCCTTGTGCGCCTTCTGGAGCAGCTGCGAGGCCAGGTCCATCAGCGCGCGTGCCCCGGCGATCTCCTCGCCCACCCGGAGCTGCCCGGCGTCCGTGTGGTGCCGCTTGGCGTGTCCGTGCGAGCGGAACTCGGTCCCGTCGGTGAGCCTGACCATCGCGGCGGCCCGCGTCCGGTCGCCGTCCTCCTCGAACTCCATCTCCACATGCCATCCGACAAGCGTGTGCATCATGAGGACCACCTCCACCGAGGTACCTGTCGGCTACCCCTCCAGAGTGCGCCGTCCCCCGCACCCCCACCACTCGCCCCCACCACTGGGCCCCCACCCGGAGCCCGCGCCGGGCCCGCGTCCGGGCCGGCCCCGAAGGCCGGCGCCCGTTGTCGGTGCCGCCCCGTACCTTCTCGTCATGGCGATGATCCAGAACCAGCTGCCCAGGCTCGTGTCCGATCCGACCGGCCGTTCCCTCGGCCTCGACCTGCCGCCCGGCACGCTCGCGGGCCCGGCGGACGCCCCGTACCTCTGGTCGGGACGCGGGCCGGCCGGCCCCGACGCGTGGGCGGCGCTGCGCCCGGCCGCCCGAACGGCGGGCCTCCTGCCGGTGCTCCTGGGCGGTTCCGCCGACCTGGACGACTGGCATCTGATGCCGGAGCGGATGAGCGACCCGGCCGACCACGACGCCTACGAGGTCCTCGCGGAGCTCTGGGGCGCCTACGCGGACGCCGAGATACCGGAGGACGAGCGGGACCCCGCGATGACCGCCGCCGTCGAGGCGGTGTTCGGCCCCCAGCCCGGTTACGCGGAGATCGTCGCCCCCTTCGCCGCCGGCTGGCCGGGCCCGTCCCCGGAGCTCGCGCTGTGCGCCGACCCGGACGAGGCGGCCGCCGCCGTCGCCGAGGCCCTCACGGAACCCGGCTCCTGGCTGGAGGACGCGCGCCCGGCTCTCGTCCACGCCCGGCGCAGTGCCGACATACCGGCGGTCATCGGCTGGACCGGTCCCCTCAACCACGAGAACGACGTGGCCCGCCTCTGCGCGGTGCTGCGCTCCTGGGAGGACCGTTTCGGCGCCCGCGTCGTCGCCCTCACCCCGGGCCGGCTCCTGCTCTCGGTCGCGGCCCCGCCCCGCACGGCGGAGGAGGCCGAAGCGGTGGCCGCGGAGCACTTCGCCTTCGCCCCGGACAACATCACCCAGGGCGACCACGACGACCTCCGCGCCTACGCCCGGGAAGCCCTCCTCGACAGCCCGGCCTGGAGCTTCTGGTGGGACTGAGGAGAGCAGGGGCCGGGATGCGCCTCATCAGTCGAACCGAGCAGGGCGGCGGCCCGACCTGACCGCCGGGGCGGGGCGGCCCGGCCTGACCGACGGCGCAGGGCGGACGGCCTGACCGACGACGCTGGGGCTAGCGGCGCGCGGCGGTGAGCTTCTGGGCGACCTCGGTGGCCCAGTAGGTCAGGATCATCTGCGCGCCGGCCCGCCGGATGCCGGTCAGGGTCTCCAGGATCGCCTTGTCCCGGTCGATCCAGCCCCTCTCGGCCGCGGCCTCCACCATCGAGTACTCCCCGCTGATCTGGTACGCGGCGACCGGCACGTCCACCGACCCGGCGACCTTGGCGAGGATGTCCAGGTAGGGGCCGGCCGGCTTGACCATCACCATGTCGGCCCCCTCCTCCAGGTCCAGCGCGAGCTCGCGCAGGGACTCGCGGACGTTCGCCGGGTCCTGCTGGTAGGTCTTGCGGTCGCCCTTGAGGGAGGAGCCGACGGCCTCGCGGAAGGGGCCGTAGAAGGCGGAGGAGTACTTCGCGGTGTACGCGAGGATCGACACGTCCTCCTTGCCGATGGTGTCCAGGGCGTCCCGGACCACGCCGACCTGGCCGTCCATCATCCCGGAGGGGCCCACGACATGGACGCCGGCGTCGGCCTGGACCTGCGCCATCTCGGCGTAGCGCTCCAGCGTGGCGTCGTTGTCGACCCGGCCGTCGGCGTCCAGGACACCGCAGTGGCCGTGATCGGTGTACTCGTCGAGGCACAGGTCCGACATGATGACCAGCTCGTCCCCGACCTCGGCCTTCACGTCCCGGATGGCGACCTGCAGGATCCCGTCCGGGTCCGTCCCCACCGTGCCGGCGGCGTCCTTCTTCGCGTCCTCGGGCACCCCGAAGAGCATGATCCCGGAGACCCCGGCCTCCAGCGCCTCCACCGCGGCCTTCCGCAGCGTGTCCCGCGTGTGCTGTACGACCCCCGGCATCGCCTGGATCGGCACCGGCTCCGCGATCCCCTCCCGCACGAACGCGGGCAGGATCAGATCGGCGGGATCCAGCCGCGTCTCGGCCACCATCCGTCGCATGGCGGGCGTCGTCCGCAGCCGCCGCGGCCGCGCTCCGGGAAACGATCCGTACGAGTTCATGCCCCCGAGGCTACGCCCGCCCACCCCCTCCCCTTACCAACACCTTGTGGGCATACCTCCCCCCACCCGCCCCTCCCCCACACCCCCGCTCCGAGCCCGCCCCACACCCCCGGTACGGACCTACGCCCACCGCCCCGCGCGACCCCGCCCCCGCCACACGCCCCCGGTACGAGCCCACCCCACGCCCCCCCAGTGCGGGCCTACGCCCACGCCCCCACACGAGCCCGCGCCCGCCGCACCCCGTGCGGACCCGCACCCCCGTGCGGACCCGCGCCCCCGGTGCGGGCCCACGCCCACGCCCCCGCGCGAGCCCGCACCCGCTACCTCCCCCGCCGTGCGGACCCATGCCCCCGCCATGCGGCCCGCGTCCCCGTGTGGACCCACACCCCTCGCCGTACGGCCCCGCGCCCCCCGCCGCGTGGGCCTTCGCCCGCCGCCGTGTGGGCCTACACCCGCCTGGGCTGCCGCCCACCGCGCCCTCCCTGTGGTGGGCCTTCGCCCGCTGCCGTGTGGGCCTTCGCCCACCCTCCGTGTGGGCAATCGTCCCGCTGGGCGGGACGGGTGGGCACACGGGACGGCGCCCTCGGCGGCGCCTCCGCCCCTCGCGCCTGGACCCGCACCGGTACGGCGTCGCACCACGTGGTGCGGGTACAGGCCCGGAAGCCTGGGCCCGGCACGGGGCGCCGTCCGTTGTGCCCACCCGTTCCGCCCCAGCGGAACGATTGCCCACAACGGGTGGGCGGAGCGAGGGCGCAGCCCACAGCGCCATGCCCACGACGGGCGAGGGGCGCAGCCACAAACAGGGACAAGGGCGAAGCCCACAACGAGGGGTGGGGCGCAGCCACAAGCGGGGGCGAGGGCGAAGCCCACAACGAGGGGTGGGGCGCAGCCACAAACGGCGGCGGGAGCGCAGCCCGCGACAAGGGCGGACGGGGGCGCAGCCACAAACGGGGGCGAGGGCGCAGCCCGCGACAAGGGCGGACGGGGGCACAGCCACAAACGGGGGCGGGGGCGCAGCCCGCGACAAGGGCGGACGGCTGACGGACAAGGGCGCGCGTACGCGAAAGGTGCGGGCCCCCGAAGGGACCCGCACCCCGCACAACCCAACCCCTACGTGGTCCGACGCCTCCGCGCCCCCGGCCGCCTCTCACTCGGCCGCGTCACCGGATCCCCCGCCTCCCGCGCCGCCTCGCGCCGACGCAGACCGAAGTCCGCGAGCGCCTCGGCGAGCTTGTGGACGGAGGGCTCGGGCGACAGCACGTCGACCCGGAGACCGTGTTCCTCGGCCGTCTTCGCGGTCGCCGGCCCGATGCAGGCGATGACGGTGACGTTGTGCGGCTTGCCGGCGATGCCGACGAGGTTCCGCACGGTCGAGGAGGAGGTGAAGAGCACCGCGTCGAATCCGCCGCCCTTGATCGCCTCCCGCGTGTCCGCCGGCGGCGGCGACGCCCGTACGGTCCGGTAGGCGGTGACGTCGTCGACCTCCCACCCGAGCTCGATGAGCCCCGCGACCAGCGTCTCGGTCGCGATGTCGGCCCGCGGCAGGAAGACGCGGTCGATCGGGTCGAAGACCGGGTCGTAGGGCGGCCAGTCCTCGAGGAGTCCGGCGGCGGACTGCTCGCCCGACGGCACGAGGTCCGGCTTGACGCCGAAGTCGACCAGCGCGGCGGCGGTCTGCTCGCCGACGGCCGCGACCTTGATGCCGGCGAAGGCGCGGGCGTCGAGCCCGTACTCCTCGAACTTCTCGCGTACGGCCTTGACCGCGTTCACCGAGGTGAAGGCGATCCACTCGTACCGTCCGGTGACGAGCCCCTTGACCGCCCGCTCCATCTGCTGCGGGGTTCGCGGCGGCTCGACGGCGATGGTCGGCACCTCGTGCGGCACGGCGCCGTACGAGCGCAGCTGGTCGGAGAGCGAGGCGGCCTGCTCCTTGGTGCGCGGCACGAGCACCCGCCATCCGAAGAGCGGCTTCGACTCGAACCACGACAGCTGGTCCCGCTGCGCCGCGGCGCTGCGCTCGCCGACCACGGCTATGACCGGTCGGTGACCTTCGGGCGAGGGGAGGACCTTGCCCTGCTTGAAGACCTGGGCGATGGTGCCGAGCGTCGCGTTCCAGGTGCGCTGCCGGGTGGTGGTGCCGGCGATGGTGACGGTGAGCGGGGTGTCCGGCTTACGGCCTGCGGACACCAGCTCACCGGCAGCCGCCGCCACCGAGTCGAGCGAGGTGGAGACGACGACGGTGCCGTCGGAGGCGCCGACCTCGGCCCAGCAGCGCTCGTCGGCGGTGCGGGCGTCGACGAAGCGGACGTCCGTGCCCTGTGCGTCGCGCAGCGGCACACCCGCGTAGGCGGGCACGCCGACGGCGGTGGCGACGCCGGGGACGACCTCGAAGGGGATGCCCTCGGCGGCGCAGGCGAGCATTTCCGCTCCCGCGTTGCCGTCGAGGCCGGGGTCGCCGGTCACCGCACGGACGACCCGCCTGCCGCCCCTCGCGGCCTCCATGACAAGATTGGCCGCATCCCTCAACACGGGGACACCGGCGGCTGTTGACGCCTCGTCGACTACCGTCAGCTCAGGCGTGCTCACCCCCGCGCGCGCGTGACCGCGAACGACCTCGAGGACCTCCGGCTCGGCGATCAGGACGTCCGCTCCCGCCAGGGCTTCGACGGCCCTGAGGGTCAGTAGTCCGGGGTCGCCCGGGCCTGCGCCGAGGAACGTCACGTGTCCGTGGCCGGCGAAGGCCGGGGACAGGGGGCTGGTGGTCGGGCTGGTGGGGTTCAAAGTGCTCGCTCCCCCATAAGACCGGCCGCGCCCTTGGCGAGCATCTCGTCCGCGAGTTCGCGTCCGAGCGCCATGGCCTCGTCGTGCGAGGTGGGTACGGGTCCGGTGGTGGACAGCTGCACCAGCGTCGAGCCGTCGGTGGTGCCGACGACGCCGCGCAGGCGCATTTCGGTGACAACCTGCCCGTGACCGGGGTCGTCGGCCTGGAGGTCGGCCAGCGCACCCACGGGTGCGGAGCAGCCTGCCTCGAGGGCGGCGAGCAGGGATCGCTCGGCGGTCACGGCGGCCCGGGTGTGCGGGTCGTCGAGCGCGGCGAGCGCGGCGACGAGGTCGGCGTCGGACGCCGGACACTCGATCGCCAGTGCCCCCTGGCCGGGGGCGGGCAGGACGGAGTCGACCGACAGGTGGTCGAGCGACAGGGAGCCGGTGAGCTCCGCCGTCCCGCCGATGCGGTTGAGACCGGCCGCGGCGAGAACCACCGCGTCCAGTTCACCGCTGTGTACATAGCCGACCCGGGTGTCGATGTTGCCCCGGATCGGGACGCAGGTGAGCTCCAGGCCGTGGTTGCGCGCGTAGGCGTGGAGCTGTGCCATCCGTCGCGGCGAACCGGTGCCGACCCGGGCACCCTTGGGAAGGGTGTCGAGCGTGACGCCCTCGCGTGCGATCAGCACGTCGCGGGGGTCCTCGCGCCGCGGGATGGCGGCGAGGACGAGCTCGGGGTGCGGTGTGGTCGGCAGGTCCTTCAGGGAGTGGACGGCGAAGTCCACCTCGCCCGCGAGGAGCGCGTCGCGCAGGGCGGCGACGAAGACGCCGGTGCCGCCGATCTGCGCGAGGTGCTCCCGGGAGGTGTCCCCGTACGTCGTGATCTCCACGAGCTCCACGGGCCGGCCGGTCAGCTGCCGGACGGCATCGGCCACGTGCCCGGACTGGGCCATGGCGAGCTTGCTGCGCCTGGTCCCGAGCCTCAGTGCCCTCTCGGTCATACTCGCCCTCGGTTCTTGACGTCGGCGTCATTCAGGTCGGCCCGGCTGACAGAAGCCACCGTCTCCGGGTCGAGGTCGAAGAGTGTCCGCAGCGCGTCCGCGTACCCGGCGCCGCCGGGCTCGCTGGCCAGCTGCTTGACCCGCACGGTCGGCGCGTGCAGGAGCTTGTCGACCACCCGGCGCACGGTCTGGGTGATCTCGGCGCGCTGCTTGTCGTCGAGGCCGGGGAGCCGGCCTTCGAGACGGGCGACCTCGTTGGCCACCACGTCGGCGGCCATGGTGCGCAGGGCGACGACGGTGGGGGTGATGTGGGCGGCGCGCTGGGCGGCGCCGAAGGCGGCCACCTCGTCGGAGACGATGCCCCGCACCTGGTCGACGTCGGCGGCCATGGGCGCGTCGGCGGAGGCCTCGGCGAGCGACTCGATGTCGACGAGGCGGACACCGGGGATGCGGTGCGCGGCGGCGTCGATGTCGCGGGGCATGGCGAGGTCGAGCAGGGCGAGCGGGGCGCGGCGGTCCCGTACGGCGGCCTCGATGTTCTCGGCGGTGAGGACGAGTCCGGTGGCGCCGGTGCAGGAGACGACGATGTCGGCACGTGTCAGTTCGTCGCCGACGGCAACCATCTCGACCGCGCGTGCGGCCACCCCCGTACCGCCGGGCTCGCCGAGGATCTGGGCGAGGCGCTCGGCGCGGGCCAGGGTGCGGTTGGCGACGACGATCTCGGAGACGCCGGAGCGCGCGAGGGTGGCGGCGGCCAGCGAGGACATGGAGCCGGCGCCGATGACGAGGGCCTTCTTGCCCTTGGCCCAGACCTCGACGTCCGTACCGCCCGTGCCCGTCGTGCCGTCGGTGCCCGCCGTTCCGTCGGTGCCGCCGGCGAGCTGTTCCAGGCCGAAGGTGACGAGCGACTGCCCGGCCCGGTCGATCCCGGTCTCGCTGTGGGCACGCTTGCCGACTCTCAGGGCCTGCTGGAACAGGTCGTTGAGCAGGCGTCCCGCGGTGTGCAGGTCCTGGCCGAGGGCGAGGGCGTCCTTGATCTGGCCGAGGATCTGGCCCTCGCCGACGACCATGGAGTCGAGCCCGCAGGCCACCGAGAAGAGGTGGTGGACGGCCCGGTCCTCGTAGTGCACATAGAGATAAGGAGTGAGCTCGTCCAGGCCGACGCCGCTGTGCTGGGCGAGCAGCGTGGACAGCTCGGCGACACCGGCGTGGAACTTGTCCACGTCGGCGTAGAGCTCGATGCGGTTGCAGGTGGCCAGGACGGTGCCCTCCGCGGCCGGTTCGGCGGCCAGGGTGTCCTGGAGGAGCTTGGCCTGGGTGTCCGCCGACAGCGAGGCCCGCTCCAGGATGGAGACGGGGGCGCTGCGGTGGCTCAGGCCGACGACGAGGAGGCTCATGCCGGCATCACCGCGGGGACGTCCCCGTCGGGTCCCTTGCGGCCGCTGCCCGTGCCGCGCGGGGCGGGCGGCACGGCGGCGGCGGGGGTCTCGGCGCCGGTCTCGGGGCCGTTCTCGCCGCCCGCTTCCTCGCCGGCCTTGCGCTGCTCGTGGAAGGCGAGGATCTGCAGCTCGATGGAGAGGTCGACCTTGCGCACGTCCACGCCGTCGGGCACGGAGAGCACGGTCGGGGCGAAGTTCAGGATGGAGGTGACTCCGGCGGCGACGAGCCGGTCGCAGACCTGCTGGGCGACGCCGGCCGGGGTCGCGATGACGCCGATGGAGACGCCGTCCTCCTCGATGATCTTCTCGAGGTCGTCGCTGTGCTGGACGGGGATCCCGGCGACCGGCTTGCCGGTCATGGCGGGGTCGGCGTCGATCAGCGCGGCGACGCGGAAGCCACGGGAGGCGAACCCGCCGTAGCCGGCGAGGGCGGCACCGAGGTTGCCGATACCGACGATGACGACCGGCCAGTCCTGGGTGAGGCCCAGCTCACGGGAGATCTGGTAGACGAGGTACTCGACGTCGTAGCCGACCCCGCGGGTGCCGTAGGAGCCGAGGTAGCTGAAGTCCTTGCGGAGCTTCGCGGAGTTGACCCCCGCCGCTGCGGCGAGCTCTTCGGAGGAGACCGTGGGTACGGAGCGCTCCGAGAGCGCGGTGAGTGCGCGCAGATACAGCGGAAGCCGGGCGACGGTGGCCTCGGGAATTCCTCGGCTACGGGTCGCCGGTCGGTGAGTTCGGCCAGTTGCCACGGTGCTCCTGCGGGATGAGCGGGGCTGCAGGCGGCCATATGTCCCAAGACCGCCCCGTCGAATGCAGGCTATGTCTTTGTGAACGCGTGCACAAAGATGGTGTCCGTTTTGTCCGGCCAAAGTGACCGGGGTCACGCGGCTGGTTCGTATCGTCGCGGAACCGCGGAGGGTGTCAGCGCGTTGAGAACCCGAAGGGGGCAAAACCGCACACACCTCTCACGACGTCGCCCCCGAAACCCAACAAAACGTCCACGATGGTAACCGCCTTTCGGTCACGCCCCCAGTTCGCGCCGGAGCCGCTCCGCGTCCACGCGCCAGAACGTGTGCTGCTCGCCGTCGACCAGGACCACCGGAATCTGCTCCCAGTACGCCCGGTGGAGCTCCTCGTCCCGGGAGATGTCCTTCTCCTCCCAGCGTGCACCCGTCTCCGCGCACACGGCCTCGACGACCGCGCGGGCGTCGTCGCAGAGGTGGCAGCCCGGCTTCCCGATCAGCGTCACGGTGCGCGACGCGGGGTCGGCCTTCTTCTTCGTCCGTCCGAACATGCCGTCCATTCTGTCCCCTCGGCCGCGCGGAGCGCCGCCACGACCGAGCGGTACCCGATTAACAGGGGAGCCCCACACTGTTCACGCCCTGGCACCGTCACAAGTCGGGAAGTACCGAACAGACTGGCTATGCTCACGACATGGCCGCTCTGGGATGGCTCACCCCCCGTAGGCGCTCCGCCACCGCGCGCAGCGTCCTCGCAGGCGAGGCCGCTGCCGAGGCAGCGCGCAAGTCCTCGCTCCAGCTGGAACGGGAGCGGGAGGAGGCGGCCGCCGCGACCGGCGCCGCCGAGGCCGAAGCCCCGGCCGAACCGGAGTTCCCGGTCGTCGGTGACGTACGGGCCGCCGCCTTCTTCGATCTCGACAACACCGTGATGCAGGGCGCCGCGATCTTCCACTTCGGCCGCGGCCTCTACAAGCGGAAGTTCTTCCAGCGTCGCGAACTCGCGCGCTTCGCCTGGCAGCAGGCCTGGTTCCGGCTCGCCGGCGTCGAGGACCCCGAACACATGCAGGACGCCCGCGACAGCGCGCTGTCCATCGTCCAGGGCCACCGCGTCTCCGAGCTGATGTCGATCGGCGAGGAGATCTACGACGAGTACATGGCCGACCGCATCTGGCCCGGCACCCGCGGCCTCGCCCAGGCCCACCTCGACGCGGGCCAGAAGGTCTGGCTGGTCACGGCCGCCCCGGTCGAGACGGCCACGATCATCGCCCGGCGGCTCGGCCTGACCGGCGCGCTCGGCACGGTCGCCGAGTCCGTCGACGGCGTCTACACCGGAAAGCTGGTCGGCGAGCCCCTGCACGGGCCGGCCAAGGCCGAGGCGGTACGGGCCCTCGCCGCCGCCGAGGGTCTCGACCTGAGCCGCTGCGCCGCCTACAGCGACTCTCACAACGACATCCCGATGCTCTCGCTGGTCGGCCACCCGTACGCGATCAACCCCGACACCAAGCTCCGCCGGCACGCGAAGGACCGGGAGTGGCGACTGCGCGACTACCGGACCGGCCGCAAGGCCGCCAAGGTCGGCATCCCCGCGGCCGCGGGCCTGGGCGCCCTCGCCGGCGGCACGGCCGCCGCGGTCGCCCTCCACCGCCGCCGCCACTGACGCGGACACCGCGCGAAAGCCCCCACCACTGACGCGGGCGCCCCGCCAGAGCCCCACCCCTCACAAGCGGGCCCCGCGAAAGCCCCCGCGAGCGGCACACCGACTCCCGCGAGCGGCACGCCTTCCCGGGGTGCCGTCCCTCTGCCGATACGTTTCGGCTGCGATCATCTGCGACAACCCCGGACCAGCGGCCCTCACCCGTCCGTGGTCGAACACCGCCGCACAGGTCGACCCCCAGGCATTCCGGACTCCTTACCCAGCAGCGGCCACAATCAGTCACCCGTCCTGCACTCGAGCACAACGCAACGCCCGCGCAGTCACACTCGGAAGCAAAGCGATCAACAACTAGTCACGAACTAGACCCTTCCACGACTGCAAGCAGTAACGGAAACGACGGAATCGGTGATTTGAGCAACTGGGTGTAGTGCTGCCTGTACGAAGCGTTATTCTCCTCAGACGCACAAAGGACCCCTCACGTCGCCACGACGGGTGAACGGTCCCGCACTGCACGTGATGGAAGCTCTGCCTCTGGGAGTCCCGTGTACCCACACGTCGGGGTTGACACCTCGGGCCTGGCTACGCTGCGCGCAACGGTCCTCGACCACTTGCGCGGCTTCGTCCCCACCGCGTACGCCGGCCCTGTCCCCGCCTTCGCCTTCGCCGCACCGGCACCCGCCGGCCCTTGCTACGCCCTGGCCGACGGCGGGGCCGCCGTGGGCAGACGGGGTGCGCGCTCCACGGCCTCGACCACCCACCGCCGACCCACCGCCGACAGCGACAGCGCCCGCATGATGGACCTGGTCGAGCGGGCCCAGGCCGGCGAGGCCGAGGCCTTCGGCCGGCTGTACGACCAGTACAGCGACACGGTCTACCGCTACATCTACTACCGCGTCGGCGGGAAGGCGACGGCGGAGGACCTCACCAGCGAGACGTTCCTGCGCGCCCTGCGCCGGATCTCCACCTTCACCTGGCAGGGCCGCGACTTCGGCGCCTGGCTCGTCACCATCGCCAGGAACCTGGTCGCCGACCACTTCAAGTCGAGCCGCTTCCGCCTCGAGGTCACCACCGGCGAGATGCTCGACGCCAACGAGGTCGAGCGCAGCCCCGAGGACTCCGTCCTCGAGTCGCTGTCCAACGCCGCCCTCCTCGACGCGGTCCGCCGCCTCAACCCCCAGCAGCAGGAGTGCGTGACCCTGCGTTTCCTCCAGGGCCTCTCGGTCGCCGAGACCGCCCGGGTCATGGGGAAGAACGAAGGCGCCATCAAGACCCTTCAGTACCGGGCCGTCCGCACGCTGGCCCGCCTCCTCCCGGACGACGCCCGCTGACCGCTCCGCGCCCCCCACACGCGCCGCCCGGCCCCGGTCGCCGGGGCCGGCCCCGTCGTTCCCCCCAAGCCCCGCCAACTCCCGCCCAACTCACAGTCGGTGACACCTCGGTGACGCACTGGTCCGATCATCTTTCGCGCGTAACCCAAGTGCCGCGCCGCTCGTTGTGCGGGATGCAGGCTCCCTGTGGACACGCCATGTCCGCGGCCACTCACTCTTTCGTGTGGATGCGCTCAAGGTGTGCAACCTTCCGGACACCCCGGGGAGTCGACCGTCATGACGAGAGGAGGTGCCGCCAGTGATCGCGAACGTATCGGCGCACCGGCGGGCGAACGCCTTCGCCCAGACCCTGGAGGACCGGGCGTCCGAGGGCGCGGCGGCCGAGCAGCCCGAAGCCCCGGCCGAACCGGCCGGGCAGGGGCGGCTTTTGGCCTTGGCGAACGGTCTCGGCGAACTGCCGAAGCCACAGCTGGATCCCGAGGTCAAGGTGGTGCAGCGAGCCCAGCTCGTCGCCGCCATGGAAGCGATGCTCATGGAGGGGAGCGCGGCCGCGGGCCCTACGGTCCCGGAGCAGCGGACGTCCAGCGGCAAGGGGACCCACCGGGCCTCCCCACTCCGCAAGCTCCGCCCCCGCTCCCGGTGGACCAAGGGCCTCGCCGCCGGCGGTCTCACCGTCGGTGTGGCGGCGGGGGCCTTCGGCGGAGTGGCCGCTGCCAGTTCCGACGCCCTGCCGGGTGACTCGCTCTACGGGCTCAAGCGGGGCATGGAGGACATCAAGCTGGGCATGGCGGACGACGACGCGGACCGCGGCGGCATCTACCTCGACCAGGCCTCCACCCGCCTCAGCGAGGCCCGCAGACTCATGGAACGCGGCCGCACGGGCGACCTGGACCACGAGTCGCTCACCGAGATCCGCCGGGTCCTGAGCGGTATGAAGCACGACGCCAGCGAAGGCCACCGCCTGCTCCGCCAGGCGTACCAGCGGGACGGCGAGATCGCCCCGATGGCCCGGCTCAACTCCTTCGCCCAGGCCCACCGGAACACCTGGAACGGCCTCCGCGACCGGCTCCCCGTCCAACTGGCGGACGTCGGCAGCGAGGTGACGCACGTCTTCGACGCCATAGACGAAGACGTCGAACCGCTCCAGTCGGTGCTGCCCCGCACCCCCGAGAAGGGCGCGATCGGCTCCGAGGGCCCGAGCAGCAGGCCCGGCACCCCGAGCGGCGGTCAGGGCGCGGACACCCATCGTCCGCCGTCCGCCGACGCCCCGCCGTCGGGCAGCCACTCGGCACCGCCCCGCCCGTCCGGCCCGAGCACGGGCACCAGCCCGAGTACGGACACCGGCACCGGCTCACCGGAGGACGACGGTCTCCTCGGCGGCGGCGCCGGCGGACTCCTCCAGCCCTCCCCGACCGGCACCCCGACCGCCCCCACCGGCGAGTCGGCGCCCGACGTCCCCGACGTCACCCTTCCCCCACTCCTGCCGGGCCTCCTTCCAGGCCTAGGCATCGACAGCGAGGACGCTCGCTAGCAAGAAGGAGGGGCGCCCCCACGGACGGGGGGCGCCCCTCCTTCTCGCGCCGGCTCCTTCTCGCGCCGGCTCCGTCCTGCTCTGGCTCCTCCGGTGCGCCGGTTCCCTCTGCGCGCCAGAAGGAACCGCACGTCAGGCAACCAAGCGCCAGAAAGAAACGCGCGTCGGACAACCAGGCGTCCGAAAAACCGAGCGTCAGAAGAACACCGACCGCCGCTGCACCAGCAGCTTGTACAGCGTGTGCTGGATCTGCTCCCGGACCTGATCCGTCAGGTTGAACATCAGCATCGGGTCCTCCGCCGCCTCCGGCGCGTACGAGTCCGTCGGGATCGGCTCGCCGAACTGGATGGTCCACTTCGTCGGCAACGGCAGCGCCCCGAGCGGCCCCAGCCACGGGAAGGTCGGGGTCAGCGGGAAGTACGGGAGGCCGAGCACCCGCGCCAGCGTCTTCGCGTTCCCGACCATCGGGTATATCTCCTCGGCGCCCACGATCGAGCAGGGCACGATCGGCACCCCGGCCCGCAGCGCCGTCGACACGAAGCCGCCCCGCCCGAACCGCTGGAGCTTGTACCGCTCCCCGAACGGCTTCCCGATCCCCTTGAAGCCCTCCGGCATCACCCCGACGATCTCACCGGCCCTCAGCAGCCGCTCCGCGTCCTCCGCGCACGCCAGCGTGTGCCCCGCCTTGCGCGCCAGCTCGTTGACGACCGGCAGAACGAACACCAGGTCCGCGGCGAGCAGCCGCAGGTGCCGCCCGGCCGGATGGTGGTCGTGCACGGCGACCTGCATCATCAGGCCGTCCAGCGGCAGGGTCCCCGAGTGGTTGGCGACGATCAGCGCCCCGCCGTCGGCCGGGATGTTCTCGACGCCCTTCACCTCCACCCGGAAGTACTTCTCGTACAGCGGGCGCAGCAGCGACATCAGGACCTGGTCGGTGAGCTCCTCGTCGTAGCCGAACTCGTCGACCTCGTACTCGCCGGTGATCCGTCGCCGCAGGAACGCCAGCCCGCCCGCCAGCCGCCGCTCCCAGCCGCCGCTCCCGGCACCGGCACCGGCCTCCGCGTCCGGCCCCCCGTCGCCGCTGTACGGGCCCGGCGCGGCCGCCGCCTCCTCCGGTGCCCGGACGCCCTGCTGCGGCCCCGGGAGGGCCCGTACGGCCGCGGCCTCGCCCTCGGGCCGGTCGGGCCGCCGGCGGGCCCGCGAGCGGTCGTCGTCGAACGGAATGACCTTGGCGTCCGCCATCGCTTGTCCGGTCTCCTCAGGCGCCGTCGTGAACAGGGGGAACAGCAGATGCGGGGGAAGCGGAGGCCGACGTCCCGAGCAGGCGCCCGGCGATCCGGTCCACCGCCCCCGCCAGCGCCTCGGGCGGCAGCAGCCCCGGCCCGCGGCCCCGCGCGAAGTCGGCGAAGGTCTCCGCCGTCGTGCGGCGCGGCGAGAAGCCGAGGACCTCGCGCGTCTGGACCGTCGAGACGACCCGGCCGTGGGTGAGCAGCCGGATCTGCTCGGGGGCGAAGTCGGTGATCCCGACCGCGCGCAGCGCCGTCCCCACCCAGGTGACCGCGGGCAGCAGCACCGGAACGGTCGGCCGCCCGAGCCGCCGCGCGCACTGGGACAGCAGCAGCACCCCGTCGCCGGCCACGTTGAACGTGCCGCTGTTCAGGGTCGCCCTGCGGGGCTCGTGCGCCACCAGGCGCAGCACGTCGATCACGTCGTCCTCGTGGACGAACTGCAGCCGGGGGTCGTAGCCCAGGACGGTCGGCAGCACCGGCAGCGCCAGGTACTCGGCCAGCGGGGAGTCGATCCGGGGCCCGAGGATGTTCGCGAAGCGCAGCACGCACACGGCCACGTCGGGCCGGCGCCGGGCGAAGCCCCGGACGTACCCCTCGACCTCGACGGCGTCCTTGGCGAAGCCCCCGCTCGGCAGCGACTTCGCGGCGGTCGTCTCGGTGAAGACGGCCGGGTCGCGGGGCGCGGAGCCGTAGACGCTCGTACTGGACTTGATCACGAGCCGTCTGATCCGCGGCGACTTCTGGCAGGCCCCGAGCAGCTGCATGGTGCCGATGACGTTGGTCTCCTTGACCGACGTCCGGCCGCCGCCGCCCAGCGCGATACCGGTGACGTCCAGGTGGACCACCGTGTCGACGTCGTGCTCGGCAAGGACCTTCGCGATCTCCGGGCGACGGATGTCGGCCCGTACGAACTCCGCGGCGCCGAGCCCGTGCGCGGGCCGGACCGCGTCCACCGCGATCACCCGCTCCACCTCGGGGTCCCGCTGGATCCGCCGCACGAAGCGGCCGCCGAGATGCCGGGCGGCACCGGTGACGAGCACGACCTTGCCCAAGATCAGCGCCTTCCGTCCGTCTTCCGTTGGTCGCCACCGTAGCGCCTCGAGATTTCCGCGCCATAAAAAACGTGGCCCTCCACCGCGAACGGTGAAGGGCCACGCTCCGCACGAAATGCTGCGGTGCAGCTGTCGCTTACTTCTTGTTGCGACGCTGAACGCGCGTGCGCTTCAGCAGCTTGCGGTGCTTCTTCTTCGCCATCCGCTTGCGCCGCTTCTTGATAACAGAGCCCACGACTACCCTCGCTCACTTCTCGGAACATCCCCGCCTCCCGGCGGGGATCGGTGCGGGGCGTCTGGGCCCACACGACCTACGTCGGCCTAGCCTACCGTCCCGAGCACCGCGCTTGTAATCCGAGGGCCGTACGGAGCTCTCCCGGCGTCCCGCCGCGCGCTCGCTACGCGGTCCCCACCCCCACGAAGGACTCCCTCAGGTACTCGTGAACCGCCTGTTCCGGCACCCGGAAGGACCTGCCCACCCGGATCGCCGGCAGATGACCGCTGTGCACCAAGCGGTACACGGTCATCTTCGAGACGCGCATCACCGCGGCGACTTCCGCCACGGTCAGAAACTTGACCTCGTTGAGAGGTCGATCGCCAGCAGCCATGACCCACCTGTACCTTCCGCCGCGACGCCCACCGGCTTCCCCTCCGGTGACTCTTCGTCGCCGAGCGCTCACTCTCCAGACTAGGGGCGGGTGGTACGAGTGGGGAAGAGGAGCTGCCACCGGCCGTTTACCGTGACAGACGCGCTCGATTGAGTACATAGCGCGTGAGGGGCCGGTAGTAGTCGGAGCGCACGCCGTCATCGAGCGGAACGGCCACCGACACCTGCCCCTCCGCCTCACCGACGAACAGCGCCGGATCATCCGTATCGGCCAGACCGATGGCCTCGATACCCAGCTGACCAGCACCGCAGACCCAACCGTGGTCCCCCACCACCAGCTCCGGCAGCGGACCGCCGCACTCGGCGGCGGTCTCCAGGGCGGCCCTGACCGGCAGCGGCGAGTGGGAGTGCGCCCCCGGCTCACGCCCTCCCCCCGACGGTCCGGGTTCTCGCACCAGCGCGACCCCCCGTACGTAGTCGAGAAGGTACGTGCGTACGCCGAACCGGGTCGTTATGTCGACACATCGCCCCTGCGCCGGTGTGAGGACAAGACATCCCGCCGCCGACAACGCGTCTGCGAGAGCGGCGTAGAAACCGAGCAGTCGATGCGGATGCCCCGTCCCGAGCAGCACCGGAACCCGCCGCGCGGCCGCCGCCCCCAACCGCGCCGCGAAGGCGTCCAGCCCCCGCAACGTGCGCTCCGGATCGATGACGTCAGGCCCCGACCGATGCGCCGGATCCCCCGACACCCCGCACTTGTCGGCCATCAGCCGCAACAGCTCGGCCTCACCCCACCCCCACGCCGGATCGAGCCCCAGCAGCACCCGCGGATCCCGCGCCGCGAACAGCCGATAGCTCCGCAGGCTCTCCTCCCGCGACGTCGCCACCGTCCCCGCCAACCCCGCCGCCAACAGATGCGCCCGCAGCGCCCCGGTACTCAACACCCTCCCGATGCTGCCGGAACACCACCGCCCGGGTATCCAAACCTCCCGGACACCCCACAGTCGGCGTAACACCCACGCGCGCGTTCCAGCACCCCGCCCCCGGCGCCCCCGCGCGGGCTCAGGCGAGTAGCCCCCGCAGCGGGAACGCCGCCTTCCGGGTCGCCAGGACCGCCTGGTCGAGCCGGTCCGCCGGGTCGTACCCCTCGGCCCAGTCGCGGAAGCCCACCGGCCACCGCCCGTCCGTCATCCGCGCCGGCCCCAGCTGCCGGGTCCGCGCGTACACCTCGTCCCGCCACGACGACGGCACCACCGACTCCGGATCCACCGGAGCGTGCGCCGCGATCCCGACCAGATGCGTCCACGACCGCGGTACGACGTCCACCACCGCGTACCCGCCACCGCCCAGCGCCACCCAGCGCCCGTCGGCGTGCTCGTGCGCCAGCTCGTGACACGCCTCCTGCACCGCCCGCTGCGCGTCCAGCGACACCGCCAGGTGCGCCAGCGGATCCTCGAAGTGCGTGTCCGCCCCGTGCTGCGTCACCAGCACCTGCGGCCGGAAGTCCGCGATCAGCTCCGGCACCACCGCGTGGAAGGCCCGCAGCCACCCCGCGTCCCCCGTCCCCGCCGGCAGCGCCACGTTCACGGCCCCGCCCTCACCGGCCCCCGCCGCGCCCGTCTCCTCCGGCCACCCCGTCTGCGGGAACAACGTCCGCGGATGCTCGTGCAGCGACACCGTCAGAACCCGCGGGTCCTCCCAGAACGCCGCCTGCACCCCGTCACCGTGGTGCACGTCCACATCCACGTACGCGACCCGCTCCGCCCCCAGCTCCAGCAGCCGCGCGATCGCCAGCGACGCGTCGTTGTAGATGCAGAACCCCGACGCCGAACCCGGCATCGCGTGGTGCAGACCGCCCGCGAAGTTCACCGCGTGCGCGGCCTCCCCGCGCCACACCGCCTCCGCCGCCCCCACCGACTGCCCGGCGATCAACGCCGACACCTCGTGCATCCCCGCGAACGCCGGATCGTCCACCGTGCCGATCCCGTACGCCTGGTCGGCGAGCCGCGGATTCGCCGACGCCGCCCGCACCGCCGACACGTAGTCCTCACGGTGCACCAGCCGCAGTGTGGAGTCCCCGGCCGGCTTCGCCGACACCACGTCCACCGCCCGGTCGAGCCCGAAGGCCCGCACCAGCGACATCGTCAGCGCGAGCCGTACCGGATCCATCGGATGCTCGGACCCGAAGTCGTACTGCGTGACAGCTTCATCCCACATCAACAGTGCGCGGCCGCTCATGCCCGCCACCGTATCGGGCCTCCCGCGCACCGAACGACGTGGCGTACACCACCGTCACCAGGACCAGCGCCATCGGCACCACCATCGCCCCCCGGTAACTCCACGCGTCCCCCAGGGCCCCCACCAACGGCGACCCGATCAGGAACCCCACGTAGTTGAAGACGTTGAGCCGCGCCACCGCCGCGTCACTGTTGCCCGGGAACAACCGGCCGGCCGCCGCGAACGTCTGCGGCACGATCACGCTCAGCCCGAACCCCAGCGCCGTGAACCCGGCGATCCCCGCCCACGCCCCCGGCGCCACCGCCACCAGCGCGAACCCCAGCGCCGCGAGCACCGCGCCGCCCCGCACGACCGTCGCCGCCCCCAGCCTCCGCACCCCGAGGTCCCCCACGGTCCGCCCGAGCAGCGTCGTCACCATGTACGCGTTGTACGGGACGGTCGCCAGCTCCTCCGAACCGCCCAGCACGTCCTGCAGGTACTTGGCGCTCCAGTTCGAGACCGTCGAGTCGCCGATGTACGCGAACGTCATCACCAGGCACAGCGGCAGCAGCAGCTTGAACGCGACCCCGCTCCCCTCGGCCTCCCCCGCCACCTCCACCGGCCCGTCCCCGCCGGCCGCGTACCACCGGCTCCCGACGAACGCGACCGGCAACAGCACCGCCACCACCGGCAGGTACGACGCGAACAGCGACAGATGCCAGTGCGCCCCCACCCAGGCCAGGGACGCCCCCGCGATCCCCCCGAGGCTGTAGGAGGCGTGGAAGCCGAGCATGATGCTCCGCCCGTACGCCCGCTGGAGACTCACCCCCAACATGTTCATGGAGGCGTCCAGGGCCCCCACCGCCAGTCCGAACAGCGCCAGCGCGACCGCCGCCGCCCACAGCTCCGAACCGGCCCCCACCGCCAGGAGCGCGAGCAGGACGAACGGCTGGGCCCACCGCAGCACCACCGCCGGCCCCACCCGCGCGACGACCTTCTCGGTCGCCACGCTCGCCACCCCCGCCAGGATCGGCACGGCGGCCAGGAAGACGGGCAGCAGCCCGTCCGAGATCCCGTACCGGTCCTGGATGGCCGGTATTCGTGTCACGAGCAGGGCGAAGGTGACCCCCTGCACGAAGAAACCGACCCCCAGGGATCCCCGCCCACGCCGCAACCGCGCATCCGTCATGGCGGCACAGCGTACGGCCGGAAACTACCGCTGGGTAGATGGATCACATCCCCAAAATCGCGGGGAGCTCGTCCATCCTCCGGAAATGGCCCCGGGCCCCGGAGAGCTTCTCCTCCGGCGTCATCGCGGTGAACCCGTACACGTCCATCCCCGCCGCCAGGGCCGCCTGGACCCCGAGCCCGCTGTCCTCCACGACCACGCACCGCTCGGGCGCCACGCCCATCCGCTCGGCCGCGTGCAGGAACAGGTCGGGCGCCGGCTTCCCCCGGCCGACGTCCTCGGCACTGAACACGACCTCGTCCCTGAACCACACGTCGAGCCCGGTCTTCCGGTGCCCCACCCTGATCCGCTCGTGACTCCCCGAGGAGGCCACGCAGTACGGCACCCCGGCCGCGGCCAGTCCCTTCAGTACGTCCCCGGCGCCGGCCACCGCCTCCAGCTCCCTCTCGAACGCCGCGAAGACCCGCGCGTGGAACGTCTCGTCGAAGTCCGCGGGCAGCCGCTGCCCACTCCGCTCCTCGACCACCTCGTGGATGCGGTGCATCGCCGACCCCATGTAGTCCCGCACCGACTCCTCGAACGTCGTCGGGTACCCCAGCTCCGTCAGATAGCCGGCCAGCAGCGTGTTGGAGATCGGCTCGCTGTCCACCAGCACACCGTCGTTGTCGAAAATGACCAGGTCGTATCGCATGACCACAGCCTAGAACGCAAAAATGCCTCAACCCCCGGACAAGGTCCGGGGGTTGAGGCTAAAAATTGTTCGGCGGTGTCCTACTCTCCCACAGGGTCCCCCCTGCAGTACCATCGGCGCTGAAAGGCTTAGCTTCCGGGTTCGGAATGTAACCGGGCG
>NZ_JBWKCA010000026.1:0-101563 GCF_056436715.1 Streptomyces sp. NPDC043176 | reverse complement strand
GGGTCCAGGCGCGAGGGGCGGAGGCGCCGCCAAGGGCGCCGTCCCGTGTGCCCACCCGTCCCGCCCAGCGGGACGATTGCCCACACGGCGGTGGGGCGACGGCCCAAGCGGGCGCAGGCCACACGGCGGCGGGCGTAGGTCCACACGGCAGCGGGCGTGGGCGCACGGCAGCGGGTGCGGACCCACACGGCAGCGGGCACAGGCCCCACACGGGGCGGGGTTCGGCGAGCGCGGACCCAGACGGCAGCAGGCGCGGGCTCACGCGGGACGGGGCGCGGTGGGCGACAGCCCAGGCGGGACGGGGCGCGGTGGGCGGCAGCCCACACGGGTGCGGGCCCACACGGCCGCGGGCCCACGCGGCGGCGGGTGCGGGGTGAGGGGGCGTCAGCCGTCCGTGGCCCGTCGGGTGCCCGTGCCGCCGCGCCTGCGCCGGGCCGGGCGGTGACCGCGGCGGCCGGTCCCGGCGCCACCGCGGCGGCCGTCGAGCCCGATCCAGACGCGGACCTCGGTGCCGCCGAGCACCGAGTGGCCGATGCGGACGTCGCCGTCGGTGGCCTCGGCCATCCGCCGCACGATGTCGAGGCCGAGGCCGGTGGACCCGGCCCGGGCGCCGCTGTTGCCGCGGGCCAGGGCGGCGGCCGGGTCGGCGATGCCGGGTCCGGCGTCGGAGACCAGGACGATGACGGCGTCGTCGCCGTTGTGGAGGTCGATGGAGAACGCGGTGCCCTCGGGCGTGTGGCGGAAGACGTTGCCGAGCAGGGCGTCGAGCGCGGCGACGAGTTCGGGGCGGGCGACCGGGATGCGGACGGGGCGTTCGACGCCCGCGACCCGCACCCGGCGGCCCTCGTCCTCGGCCAGCGCCGACCAGAAGTCCATCCGCTCGCGCACCACTTCGGCGGCGTCGCAGCCGGCGCCGGGCCCGGTCGCCTGGGTCTGCGGCTTCGCCTCCCGGGCGGTGCGGATGATGATGTCGACCTCCCGCTCCAGCTGCTCGACGGCGGCGCGGGTCTGGTCGGCGGCCGGACCCGATCCGAGCGAGGCCGCGTTGAGCCGGAGCACGGTCAGCGGGGTGCGGAGGCGGTGCGAGAGGTCGGCGGCCAGTTCCCGTTCGTTGGCGAGGAGTTGGACGACCTGGTCGGCCATCGAGTTGAAGGCGACGGCGGCCGACTTGAGCTCCGGCGGCCCCTCCTCGGGCACCCGCGCGCCGAGCCTGCCCTCGCCCAGGTCGTGGGCGGCGCCGGCGAGCCGCTGGGCGGGCCGGACCATCCGGACGCCGAGGCGGTCGGCGACGGCGACGGAGCCCACGATCAGGGCGATGCCGACGCCGGCCAGGACCAGCCAGGCGGTGGCGACCCCGTTGGTGACCTCGCCCTCGGGGACGAAGAGTTCGACGACGGCGACCTGGCCGCTGCTGAGCGCGGTGGGCTGGAGCAGCGCGAAGCCGCCCGGCACCTCGGCGATCGAGGCCCGGCCGAGGCTGCGGGTCGCTTCGAGTTCGTCGGCGCCGGCCCGCCGGGTGCCGATCTCCAGGGGCTCCGCGCCGGGTTCGGCGGCGGGCACGTGGACCGCGAGCCGCCCGGTGGACCCGTCCTCGGTGGTCGCGACGGCCTTGTCCAGCTCGTCGCGGTCGGTGGTGATCGCGAGGACCGGGGCGAGTCCGGCGGCCCGCCGCTCGGCGTTGGAGAACGCGCGGTCGCGGGCCATCTCCTTCACGACGAGTCCGAGGGGTACGGCGAAGGCGACGACGACCATCACGGTGACGGCCAGGGACACCTTGACGAGCGCCCATCTCACGGCTGCGGCTCCCGGGGCGGCTCCAGCTTCACGCCCACCCCGCGCAGGGTGTGCAGGTAGCGCGGCCTGGCGGCCGTTTCACCCAATTTCCGCCGCAGCCATGACAAATGCACGTCGATGGTCTGGTCGTCCCCGTACGACTGCTGCCACACCTCGGCGAGCAGCTCCTTGCGCGGGACGACCACACCGGGCCGTCCGGCGAGGAAGGCCAGCAGGTCGAACTCGCGCCGCGTCAGGTCCAAGGGCGCGCCGTCCAGCTCCGCCTGACGGCGCAGCGGGTCGACGGTGAGCCCGCCGACCCTGATCACCCGGGACGGCGGCAGGTCCCCGGCCGAGGACCGCGCCCGGCGCAGGACGGCCGCCATCCGGGCCGACAGGTGGTCGACCGAGAAGGGCTTCACCAGGTAGTCGTCCGCACCGGCGTGGAGGAGCCGTACGATCTCCGCCTCGTCGTCCCGGGCGGTCGCGATGATCACCGGCACGTCGGTGATGCCGCGCAGCATCTTGAGCGCCTCCGACCCGTCCAGATCGGGCAGACCGAGGTCCAGGATCACGACGTCGAAGCGGAAATGGGCGACCTCGCGCAGCGCCTCCAGAGCCGTGCCGACGCTCCGTACCGTGTGGGAGGCCTCGGTCAGCTGCCGAATGAGGGCGGAGCGCACGAACTGGTCGTCCTCGACCACGAGCACACTTGCCATGGGGCGCACCGTACGCCATTCGGGGGAACGTGCGAGCAATCTCCACCCTCCGGTACGGCCTCCCGGCGGGTGGTGCACTATGTCCCGGTGCGAAGAGGACTCGTTCACGCCCTGGCCTGGTCGCTCGCCACCGGCGCGGCGGTCACGCTGTCCTGGTGGGGAGTGCACACCGTGCTGTCCGGCACCGTCTACGACCCCCCGCGCGCGCTGCCCCTGCCGGCCGGCTCCAGCGTCGGAACGGCCGCCTCCGGCAGCGACCCGCAGGCCTCGTCGTCCGCCGGCCCGGATCCGTCCGGTCCCTCCGCCCCGACGGCCACCCCCAGCGCGGGCCGCACGACCGCCGCCACCCCGTCGGCGACCCCCTCCCGCACCCCGAAGCCCACCACGGCGGCTCCCGGCGCACCCGCCCCGGACTCCGGCTCCGGCCCGGGCTCCGGCTCCGGGTCCGACGTGAAGAGCTATCCGGTCGACGGCGGCCGGGTCACCTTCGACCTCGGGGAGACCTCGGCCGAGCTGGTCTCGGCGACACCCGCCTCCGGCTGGCAGATGCAGGTGTGGAAGCAGCCCACGTGGATCCGGGTCACCTTCACCAAGGACGGCCGCGAGCTGTCGGTCTTCTGCCTCTGGCACGACAGCGCGCCCCGCGTCGAGATCGAGGACCGGCAGGCGTAACGGGCCCGGTGGCCTCAGCGGAAGGCGGACGCGGGCGGTACGGGCGAGGGCTTGGCGCTCGCGTCGGTGACCGGCGCCGCTCCCCCGGCGAAGTCGGCGAGGGCCCGCCCGTGTTCCACCCGGCCCGGGTGCGGGTCGGTGGCGACCCGGCGGGTCAGCTCGGCCACCGGGAGCGCCGTGTCCGAGGCGAGCAGCACCGCGTTGCCGAAGCGGCGGCCGCGCAGCACCGTCGGGTCGGCGGTCAGCGCCAGCTCGGGGAAGACGGCGGCGGCCGTGGCGATCTGGCCGCGCAGATGGGTCAGCGGCGGGCCGTCGGCCAGGTTCGCCGCGTAGAAGCCGCCGGGCCGCAGCACCCGCCGCACCTCGGCGAGGAACTCGGTGCTGGTCAGGTGGGCGGGGGTGCGGGCGCCGCTGAACACGTCGGCGATGACGAGGTCCGCCCAGCCGTCCTGGACCTTGGCGAGCCCTTCCCTGGCGTCGGTGGACCGGACGCGGATGCGGGCCCCCGCGTCGAGCGGCAGTTCCCGGCGGACGAGCTGGACCAGGCGCCCGTCGAGCTCCACGATCTGCTGGGTGGAGCGGGGCCGGGTGGCGGCGACGTACCGGGCGAGGGTGAAGGCGCCGCCTCCGAGGTGCACGACCTGGAGCGGCCGGTTCGGCGGGGCGGCGAGGTCGGCGATGTGGCCGAGGCGCCGCTGGTACTCGAAGGCGAGGTGGGCCGGGTCGTCCAGGTCGACGTGCGACTGCGGGGCTCCGTCGATGAGCAGCGTCCAGCCGCGCGGACGTTCCCGGTCGGGTATGAGTTCGGCGAGTCCGCCGTCGACGGTCTCGACGACGGAGACGGCCGCCGCCGCCCGGTCACGCTGCTTGTTCCTGGCCACGGCCCCATTATCGGGGCACTCGGGACGGACCCGCCCGAGATGGTCCCGGCCGCCGCTGCCGGTCGCTCAGCGGCAGCCGTCGGCCGCCTCGATCAGCCGCGCGGCCTCGCCGAGCGCCTCGCGCAGGACGACCGGGTCGGTGACCGGGTCGGTGTCGCCCGGAGGCAGCAGCCAGCCGGCCGGCCGGGGGATGTCGCCCGCCGGCTCGGGCAGCTCCGGCAGCTCGGGAAGGCGCAGACCGCGCCCCGAGGTCCGCGTACAGGCGCTGCCCGGCATGTCCCAGGCGGCGGCCGTGCCGGGCGGCACCAGGAAGCCCAGGGTGTCGCAGGTCCCGTCGTGCACGACGGGACCGACGGCGGGGGCGCCGCCGCGCCGCAGGATGTCGACCGCCTCCAGGCCCTGGCGGACCGGCACCGTGACCAGATCCCAGGGCTCGGCGGCGGACTGGGGGGCGTCGCCATCCGGGGCGGAAGCGTGCCGCGTGGCCGACTGCGAACCGATCTCCGACATGGGACCCCTCCTCGCTCCTGAGGAGACACGAGCCGTCTCTCCTTTACGGTTCAACGCCCGTGCGCGTCAACGGCTACGGCGCCATGCCGCCGCAAAGGATGGCAGTTCATGGCAGATCGCAGGCGAGATATCCGATTTGTAGCCAAACTCAGCGTAGGCATCCGGTCACAGCAGGTACGTTCTTGCCGCCGGACACCCGGCAGCACCAGGAGAGGGCTCGCCATGGCGACGTCACGGGCAGTTCCCAATCTCGCCTTCCGCCGGCTTCGCGGACAGCACTCGCCGGCGGAGTTCGCGGCGGCGGTCCGCCGGGCGGCGCGGGAGATCGGCGAACAGGTCGCGTGCGACGCCCGCTACATCGGGCGCGTGGAAGCGGGGGAGATCCGCTGCCCCAACTACGCGTACGAGCGGGTCTTCCTGCACATGTTCCCCGGACTCGGCCTGGCCGACCTGGGGTTCTCCGCGCGGGAGACGGTGCGCGGCCGGCGGCAGGCCGTCCCGGCCGGGGCAGCGCCTCCCGCCACCATCACCACCCGGAACGATGAGGAGAGCGACGTGCTGCGTCGCGCATTCATGACGAGCGGCTCCGCCACCCTGGCGGCCGCCTCGCTGGGACTCGGCGGCCCCGCCGTCGCGATCCCCGCCCCCCGCGGCACCCACCGGATCGGCGAGACCGAGGTGCGGGCCGTCGAGGACGCCGTACGGCGCATCCGTCTGCTCGACGACCGGCACGGCGCCGACGGGCTCTACAAGGTCGCCGCCCAGCCGTTGCGCACCGCGTACGCGCTGCTCGACACCGGCACCATGAACCGCCGCTCCACCGAGGACCGGCTGCACGCGGGCGCGGGCGAGCTCTCCCTCTCCGTCGGCTGGCTGGCGCACGACTCCGGCCGCCACGAGGACGCGCGCTCGCACTACGCCGAGGCGCTCGCCACCGCGCGCGTGGCGGGGAACGCGGCCCTGGAGGCGCACGCGTTCTGCAACACCTCGTTCCTTGCCAGGGACACCGGCCGGTACCGCGAGGCGGTCCGGGCGGCGCAGGCCGGCCTGCGGGCGGCCCGACCGCTCGACTCGGCGCGGCTGCTGTCGCTGCTGTCCCTGCGGGAGGCGGGCGCGTGGGCGGGGCTCGGCGACCGCTCCGCCTGCGAACAGGCCCTCGGCCGTGCCCACGGCTTCTTCGAGCGGGGCCCGGCCGACGGCGACCCCGAGTGGATGTCCTTCTTCGGCGAGCCGGAGCGGGAGGCCCTGGAGGCGCAGTGCTGGTCGGCGCTGGGCGAATGGGGCCGGGCGGCCCGCCACGCCCACCGGGCCACGGTCCTGCAGAACCCGCACTTCGCCCGCAACCTCGCGCTCTACCGGGCCCACCTGGCCAAGGACCTGGCGTACGCCGGCCGGCTCGACGAGGCGGCCGTCGAGGCGCGGCGGGTGGCGGACTCCCTGGAGGGCATCGCCTCGGCCCGCATCCGCGGCATGCTCGCCGAGACGGACCGGATCCTCGCCTCGCGCTGAGGCACCGCGCGGACGCGCACGGACCCGGCGGCCGGTGCCGACGGGTTCCGGGGACGCGGTGCCGACGGGTTCCGGGGACGCGGTGCCGGCAGGTTCCGGGGACGCGGTGCCGACGGGTTCCGGGGCTATTCCAGGTGGCCGGTGTCGTTCCAGCGCTCGAGTGCCGGGGCGCCGTACGCCCAGCCGAGTACCGACAGGCTCGTCGGGTCGAGGCGGATGCGGGACGCGAAGAACACGTCCTCGCCGAGCCAGCGGGCGGCGATGGAGCGCAGGATGTGGCCGTGCGCGAAGACCAGGACGTCCCGGTCGGCGGAGCGGGCCCGGTTCACGATCTCGTCGGCGCGGTCCGAGAGCTGCCCGAGGGTCTCGCCGTCGGGGACGCCGTCGCGCCAGATGAACCAGCCGGGCTGGACGGCCTGGATCTCGGGCGGGGTCATCCCCTCGTACGCGCCGTAGTCCCACTCCATGAGGGCGTCCCACGGCTCGGCCCGCTCGCCGAAGCCGGCGAGCTCGCAGGTCTCGGCGGCCCGTACGAGCGGGCTGGTGCGGACCTCGACGTCCGGCAGCCCCTGCCAGGGCCCGCGGTGCAGGCGCTCACCGAGCAGCTTCGCGCCGCGCCGCCCCTCGTCGAGCAGCGGGATGTCGGTCCTGCCGGTGTGCCGGCCGAGAAGTGACCACTCGGTCTGGCCGTGCCGGGCGAGCAGGATGCGCGGTGCCATGGGAAGGACGCTCCAGGGGTTCACGGTGCGGACGTGCCTCTCCCATCATCGCCCAACCGAATTCGGGGTGGCGCCCGGGCAACCCCCCGGCGGCGTCCGGCGTCCCCTCCCCCGGGGCGGACACCTTCTGGGGGGACTTCATCCATGGGCAAGCCACGGTGGTGGGCCGAGCTGTCGCTGATCGCCGTCGTGTACGCGGCGTACACCGGCGGGCGGCTCCTCGTGCGCGGCGACGAGGCGACGGCCGTGGAGCACGGGCTCGCGATCCTGCGGGCGGAGGAGGCGCTCGGGATCGACGCCGAGCACCCGCTGAACCGGCTGTTCACGGACGTCCCGGCGCTGGGGATCCCGGCGGACTTCGCGTACGCCTCGCTGCACTACCTCGTGACCCCGGCGATCCTCGTGTGGCTGTTCCGCCGCCGCCCCGCGCACTACCGGGCCGCCCGCTCCTGGCTGATGGTCTCCACCCTGCTCGGTCTGGTCGGCTTCACCCTGCTGCCGACCTGCCCGCCCCGGCTGCTCGACCCGGTGTACGGCTTCACCGACACCATGGCGCGCTTCAGCGCGTACGGCTGGTGGGGCGGCGAGGCCAGCGCGCCGCGCGGGCTGGGCGGGATGACCAACCAGTACGCGGCGATGCCCAGCCTGCACGTGGGCTGGGCGCTGTGGTGCGGAGTGATGCTGTGGCGGTACGGGCGGACCCCCTTGGCGAAGGCGCTCGGCGTGGCGTATCCGCTGGTCACCGCGCTGGTCGTGATGGGGACCGCCAACCACTACCTGCTCGACGCGGTCGCCGGGGTGGCCGTCATGGCGGCCGGGCTGCTCCTCGCCCCGTACCTGCCGCGGGTCGCCGGGCGGCGGCGCCGGAAACCGGAAGCTCCCCCCGTTGTCGGTGGCGGATGGGAGACTTCCGCGGGTGAGCGCATCCCCGGACAGCGGTCCGTCCCTACCGCCGCAGACGACACGCCGATTGCTCGCTGAGCTCCGCGGGCCGGCCGTCGTGCCGCGCCCGCTGGACGCGCGGGCCCTCGCCGCGCTGGCCGCCAACCCCGGCTGCCGGCGACGGGCCCTGCTCGACGGCGCCGGGGTCGACAAGTCCGTGCTCGCCGCGAAGCTCGGCTCGCCGGCCCCCTTCGGGCAGTCGCAGTTCGCGATCGTGCGGGGCAACTCCTTCGAGGCGAAGGTGAAGGCGGACGGCGGCCGCGAACTGCTGCGCCTGGTCGGAGCCGAGGAGCCGGGCGAGGTGTCCGTGCCCGATCTGGCGGCGGCCGGTCCCGAGGGCCGCACCGCCCGCACGGCGCTGGCGCTGCGGGAGGCGACCGGGTCCGGCGGCTGGACGCTGCTCGACCATCCGCTGCTCGCCCTGGAGGTGGCCGGCTCGCCGGTCTATCTGGAGCCGGACGCCGTGGTGGTCCGCCCGGACGGCGGGTGGACGGTGGTGGAGGTCAAGTCGTTCCCGATGATCGACGGTTCGGCCGACGCGGCGAAGGTGGGCGCGGCGGCCCGGCAGGCCGCGGTGTACGTGCTCGCGCTCGAGCGGGTGGCGGCGCGCACCGAGGGCGCGCGGGTGGCGCACTCGGTCGTCCTCGTCTGCCCCAAGGACTTCTCGAACGTGCCGACGGCGTCGGTCGTCGACGTGCGCAAGCAGCGGTCGGTCACCCGGCGCCAGCTGGACCGGCTGACCCGGATCGACGAGATCGCCGCCGCGCTGCCGGAAGGCGTCAGCTTCGACGTGGCGGAGCGCTCGCCCGAGGAGCTGGCGGCGTCCGTGGAGCGCGTGCCCCACCAGTACGCGCCGGAGTGCCTGGCCGCCTGCGAGCTGGCCTTCCACTGCCGGTCCCGGGCCCGGGAGGCCGACGCGGTGGAGACCCTGGGCCGTTCGGTACGGGCCGAGCTCGGCGGTCTGACGACGGTCGGCGCGGTCCTCGCGGCGGCGCGCGGCGAGCAGGGCGATCCGGCGGACCCCGCGGTCGCGGCGCTGCGGCGGGCACGGGCGCTGCGCGCGGAGGCGCTGTCGGCGGCGGGGGCCCCGGGCGGGAACGCCCCGGCGGGGACGGAGGCCCTGCCGTGTCGCTGATCTCCCTGCTGGCCCGGATGGAGGCCGTCGAGTCGGGCCGGGCGCAGCCGCTGGCGACCGTACGGCACCGGCGGCTCTCGGAGCGGCCGCTCGTCCTGGTGCCGCTGACGACGGCCGGCGAGGCGGGCGCCCCGCTGGGCGCGCTCGTCGGCACCGATCCCGAGGAGCCTCGGCTCCTGGTGGTGCCCCAGCCCCGGGACCGGGACCTGCGGTTCGCGTTCCTCGCCGACCTGGCGGAGGAGGTCCTGCCGTACGTCGACTCGTTCACGGGCGCCGTCGAGGCGGTGGAGCGCAGCGAGGTGGACGCGGAGACCGGAAAGAAGGTGAAGGTCGAGGTCGAGCTGTGCGCGGACGCGCCGCAGCTGATCGTGCCGAGCCGGGCGGGTGTGGAGTACGTACGGCTGCTCGGCCGGTCGACGCGGTTCCGGCGGACGGCGGAGCAGGACCCGGAGACGCCGTTCCCGGCGCCGCCGCGGGTGCCGCTGCTCGGGCGCTGGCTGACGCACTTCGGCGAGCGGGCCCGGGTGCCCGGCTCCTCGCTGCTGCTCGCGGCGACCGACCTGCTCAACCGGCACTGGGCGACCGGCCAGTCGTCCCTGGAGGACCAGCACCTGGGCGCGCTGCTCGCCTGGATCGATCCGTACGACGGGGAGCCGGGCGCCGAGGCCGCGCTGCGGGCCGAGGTGGGCCGGGACTCCCAGGGCCAGTTGCTGTGCCCGCCGGCCGGGCCCGCGACGGACCCGGCCTTCGACAACCGGCTGCTCGCGCCCGCGATCGAGCGGTACGACCG
Organism: Streptomyces sp. NPDC043176; assembly: GCF_056436715.1. NCBI lineage: Bacteria > Bacillati > Actinomycetota > Actinomycetes > Kitasatosporales > Streptomycetaceae > Streptomyces > Streptomyces sp. NPDC043176. The sequence goes on along the minus strand of NZ_JBWKCA010000026.1, from coordinate 91,913 downwards.
GGCCCGGCAGGCGCTCGGCGCCGCCGAGGACGGCGAGGCGGCCGACGCGGGTCTGGGCGAGCTGCACGCGGCCGAGCGGGAGCTGCGCCGGCTGGTCGTCTCGCAGCTGAAGCCGACCTGGGAGGCGGTGTGGCGGGCGATCGGGCTGCTGCGGGAGCTGCCGGAGGGGACCCGGGTCGAGGACCGCTGGACCCGGGACCGCTGGTCCTTCACCGCCCACCGTGACCGGGTCACCGCGGGCGAGCCGCCGCAGCCGCGCCGGGACGACGCCGTGACGGCCGCCTCGAAGCTGGCCGCCCGCGAGCAGGCGCAGGGCCAGCTGGAGGCGCAGGAGGCGCTGGACGATCCGCTGGTGCTCGCCGGACGGCGGCTCGCGGGCGAGGCGTTCACCGCCGAGGTGGTCGAGGTGACGATGGCCTGGACGGAGTCGAAGCGGCCCGCGCCGCGCCCGCTCCTCACGGTCCGCACGGACGACCGGCCGCACCTGGGCGAGAGGACGAAGGTGTTCCGGTCGCTCGACGGGAAACCGCAGACGGCGGAGTTCGTACGGTACGAGGAGGACGGCTCGCTGCTGCTCCGGGTCCTGGACCGGATGGGCCGGTCGAGGGAGCCCGCGGAGGGTTCGGTGCCGGAGAAGGGCGAGCGGATCGCCTGGACGCTGTTCGAGCACGAGCAGCGGGTCGGTCCGAAGCTGCCCGATCCGGAGGAGACCCCCTGGACGCACGGCGGCCCGCCCCGGACGGACGCCGTCGAACTGCCCGACGCCGTGACCCCCGAGGACGTGCTGTGAGCGTGACCGTGTTCGATCCCTCCGCCGAGGCGGGCCGTGCGACGGACGGCATCCTCGCGGACACCCTGCACGGCTCGTCGCGCGGTGTCGTCGTCGACTCCCCGCCGGGCGCGGGGAAGTCGACCCTGGTGGTGCGCGCGGCCCTCGAACTGGCCGCAGCGGGCCGCCCCCTGATGGTGGTCGCGCAGACGAACGCGCAGGTGGACGACCTGGTGCTGCGGCTCGCCGCGAAGGAGCCGGACCTGGAGGTGGGCCGGCTGCACTCGAACGACAGCGACCCGTACGACAAGGCGCTCGACGACCTGGACCACGTACGGAAGTCGGCGAAGGCGGGTGAGCTGGCCGGGCTGCCGGTGGTCCTGTCCACGTCCGCGAAGTGGGCGCACGTGAAGAACGTCGAGCCGTGGGCGCACGCGATCGTCGACGAGGCGTACCAGATGCGCTCGGACGCGCTGCTCGCGGTGGCGGGGCTGTTCGAGCGGGCGCTGTTCGTGGGCGACCCGGGGCAGCTCGACCCGTTCTCGGTGGTGGGCGCGGAGCAGTGGGCGGGGCTCTCGTACGACCCGTCGGCGAGCGCGGTCTCCACGCTCCTGGCGCACAATCCGGAGCTGCCGCAGCACCGGCTGCCGGTGTCGTGGCGGCTGCCGGCCTCGGCGGCGCCTCTGGTCTCGGACGCCTTCTACCCGTTCACGCCGTTCCGCAGCGGCACCGGGCCCGGGGACCGGACGCTCTCGTTCTCGGTGCCGTCGGACGGTTCGGGGCCCGACCGGGTCCTCGACGAGGCGGCCGAGTCGGGCTGGGGCCTGCTCGAACTGCCGGCCATGCGCACCCCGCGGACCGATCCGGAGGCGGTCGGCGCGGTCGCCCTGGTGGTGCGCCGGCTGCTCGACCGGGGCGGGGTCGCGGTCTCGGAGCAGTCGGAGCAGCCGGTTCCGCTGACTCCGGACCGGGTGGCGGTCGGCACCGCCCACCGTGATCAGGCGGCGGCGGTCCGGGCGGCGCTCGCCGCCCTCGGCCTGACCGGGGTGACGGTGGACACCGCGAACCGTCTCCAGGGCCGCGAGTACGACGTGACGGTCGTCCTCCATCCGCTGTCCGGCCGTCCGGACGCCACGGCCTTCCACCTGGAGACGGGCCGGCTGTGCGTCCTCGCCTCCCGGCACCGGCACGCCTGTGTGGTGGTGTGCCGGGCGGGCGTCACGGAGCTCCTCGACGAGCATCCGTCGACGGAGCCGGTCCAGCTGGGCGCGGCGGTGTCGTTCCCCGACGGCTGGGAGGCGAACCACGCGGTCCTCTCCCACCTGGCGGAACACCGGGTCAGCTGGACTCCGTGAGCCGGGCGGCCAGGGCGAGGAGTTCGTCGACCGACCACTGGTCGTAGACGTGCTCGCCGTACTTCACGGCGGCGACGCGGCCGTCCGGGGCGATCAGGAAGTCGGCGGGAAGGCCGAGGCGACCGGCGGGCTGGGAGGCGGCGGGCAGCCGCCCCCGCCCTCGGAGCAGCTCCCGGACGCCGTGGAGCAGGGACCGGAGGATCGCCGGCCAGGCGCGTGGGTCGAGCAGGGCCCTGCGGTGGGCCCCCACCCCGAACTCGGCGTACAGCACCCGGGCCGGGTCCGCGACGACGGCGAACGGCAGGTGGGCGACGTGCTCGCGGAGCTCGTCGGCGGGGGAATGGAAGAGGACCACCTCACGGATCCCGGCCCGTTCGATCTCCTCGTGCCTCAGGACCACCGACCGCAGGTGGAGGTTGCAGACCGGGCAGCCCGCGAAGCGCCGGAACTGCACGTGGGTGGGGCGCTCGGGGTCCGGGAGGGACAGCGAGGGGCCGAGGACCGGGGTGAGCGTCCGGGCGGGCACGGAACGCCCGGGTTCCCAGCGGCCGCCGCGGAGCGGGCCGCCGGAGGGCCGGGACGTGCGGGGCCGGGGCGTGGGCTTGGGCTCGGGCATGGGGCACCTTCCTCGTGGACACGGAGTCACGGAGTCACGGAGGCATGGAGGGATCGAGGGATCGTGGCGGGGCGGCGGGCATGGATCCGTAGGCGTACGGCGTACTCCTAACAGCGTAGGCGTATGGCGTACGCTGTCAACCGCCATGCCACGACCCCGCTCCCTCACCCTGGACCGACTGGCCGCCGCGGCCCTCGCCGTCATCGACCGCGACGGGCTCGCCGCCCTCTCCATGCGCACCGTCGCCAAGGAACTCGGCATGAGCCCCATGGGGCTCTACCGCTACGTGAGCGACCGCGAGGAGCTGGAAGGGCTCGTGGTCGACCGCGTGCTGGGCTCCGTCGACGCCACCCCGCCCGACCCCGGCGCCCCCTGGCGGGAGCGGATCGAGACCATGGTCGGGCGGTTGCGCGACGCCGTGGCCGGCCACCCGGAGGCCGTCCCGCTGACCCTCGCCCATCGGCACCACGCGGCCGCGGGCCTGCGCTGGTCGGAGACCGTGCTCGGCATCCTGACCGAGGCGGGGATCGACGGCCGGCAGCGGGTCGTCGCCCTGCGCGCGCTCCACGGGTACGTCACCGGGGCGATCCAGCTCGAACGCCTCGGACCCCTCGCCGGCGAGGGCACCGCGGTCATCGCCGGGCTGCCCGAGGACCGGTTCCCCCATCTGGCGGAGACGGCGCGGGCCGCCGGCGAGGTGGACCCCGCCCAGGAGTTCTTCGGCGGGCTGCGCCTGCTGCTGCGCGGCCTCGACGGCTGACGGCCCCGCGCCCCCGGGGACCGGGGGCTCCCCGGGGGCGCGGGGCGCGAGGTTCGCGCCCTTGCGGGACGCGGGACAATGGAAGACGGCCCGGGATTCCGGGCCGTGCCTGTGCGAGGAGGAGAAGGACGATGGCGGAACCCGCGGAGCGGAGCGGACAGCGGCGGCTTCGGCCGGCCCCGCTGGTCTTCGAGCCTGCCGAGGCGACCGCCGATCCGGAGCACTTCTTCGACCTGGAGTCGATAGAGGACCCCCGGGAGCTCCTGGCCCGCGCGACCGAGCTGACGCTCGCGTTCCGGGCGGCCACGGACCGGGCGACCGAGTTCCAGGCCATCGCCGCCGCCCAGCTGGCCGACCCGCGCCGGTTCGACCGGCTGACGCCCGCGGCCGTCGCCGAGCGGGCCCAGTGGACCGAGGACTACGCGGTGAAGATGATCGAGTTCGGCCGTGACCTGATCCGCACGAACGGCCGCCCCGCGGAGGAGCAGGCCTGAGCCCCCCGGGCGGAGGAGCCCCGGGCTTGTGAGCCCCTCGGGCGGATGGGCCCTGGGCTTGCGAGCCCCTTGGACGGATGGACCCCGGGCTTGCGAGCCCCTTGGGCGGAGGGACCCCGGGCCCCTGAGCCGCCGATCCGATGCCTCCCTGCGCCCCCGCGCGGGGGTCGGCGCGTGTGCGCCCAGCACGCGCCCCCTGGCATATGCGGAGCGCACGATACTCCGCGCGGGGTCTCCGTGTCCGGGTTTCCCGGAACCCTCGGCGACCGCTCGGTCACGACGGGTAGATCTGGGACGCATGACGACCTGGATGCGCGACGAGACCCCGCACGACGTCTTCCGCTTCCTCCGGGAGGGTGACGAGGGACGGCACCAGACGGCACGGGTGACCGCCGACGGGGCCACCTGGCTCGCCTCGGCCGCCGGGGGAGGCGGGGCGGCGCTCACCCGCTGGGAGGCCCGGCCCTCCTCGTCGGCGGCGCTGCCCTGCGGGACGGTCTTCGACGTCGTCAACGTGGACCCGGTCTTCGGGCGCAGGATGCTGGACCGGCTGTGGGAGGAGGGCCCGGGGTCGGGGCCCGTCGCGGTGCACCGGGGCCGGATGATGCTGTTCGCCGCGCCGGGGACGGCCCAGCGGCTGCCCGCCCTGCTCGACTGGGAGGAGTGGGGCGAGGCGGTCCCCCGGCCGCTGTGCCACGGAGCGGGGGACGCGGTGACCGTGCCGCCGCTCGTGCCGTCCGCCGACACCGCCGGGCCCCGCTGGCTGGTCGCCCCGGACACCCGGCACCCGTGGCTGCCGGGTCCCGAGGTGGTGCTGTGGGCCTGCGTGCGGGCCGTCCGGGCGGCCTCCACCGCCGACGTGCGGGTATCGATTTTTCCTCCCGCCGATCCGCCTGCTAATGTCTACGACGTCAGCAGGCGCCGCTAGCTCAGTTGGTTAGAGCAGCTGACTCTTAATCAGCGGGTCCGGGGTTCGAGTCCCTGGCGGCGCACAGACGGAAGAAGCCCCTCGCGGAAGCGGGGGGCTTCTTCGTGTTCCGGGCACGGACGCCGTGCCCGGCTCCTCAGTCGATGGCCGGCGGGGTGATCCGCACCGTCCAGCCGCCCGTCTCGGTGCGGTCCGTGACCTCGACGCGGACGCCGGTCCCGGGCACCGTGAGGGTCTCGCCCTCCTCCAGCGGGGCGTCCGCCAGCGGCGGGTAGACCGAGCGGTCCCAGCAGGCCTCGGTGCGCGGGTGCGCGTCGACGACCTCGACCGGGCCTTCGCCGGAGGCCGCGTCGGCCCGTACCCGGTAGACGAGCACGCCTTCGGTGCACGTCTCCGCGTCGTTGCCGGAGGTGCTGCGGGCCTCGACGGCGAGGACGCTGTCGGGGCCGGTGCGGACGACGGCCAGCCGGGTGCCGAGCGTGCCGCCGGCCGGGGGCGGGGCGTCGCTCGGCTCCAGGCTGACCACCCGGGTGCCGGCGCCCTGGACGCAGCTCACCTGGGCCCGGGAGAGCCAGCCGAGCTTCCACTTGTGCCAGCCGAACATGTCGGGGGCGAGGCCGAACTGGCTGCCCATGACGTCCCAGTCCCCCACGTGGGTGTCCCAGTCGCCCTTGCCGTCCACCGGCCGGTGGTAGAGGTCGGGCAGGTCGAAGACGTGGCCGGTCTCGTGGGCGAGGACGTTGCGGTCGGGCGGGTGCCGCTCGAAGACCGTGACGACCCGCTTGAGCTCGGCGCCGTCGACCTCCAGGGGCCGGTCGAGGTTGACGACCTTGGTGGCGTCCGAGTCCACGCCGGGCGCGTCGGGGTCGGCGACCAGGTAGACGATGTCGTACGCGGAGAAGTCGACGTCCGGGTCGGCGGCGGCGATCGCGTCCCGGAGGTACGCGGCGCGCTTCCCGGCGTCCCAGTCCCGCCGTATGTCGTACGCCCCCGACTCCTTCGGCATCGGGGTCCAGGCCCGCTGGGCGTGCGGGCGCAGGGTGAAGCGCCCGTAGGAGGCCCGGTCGAAGTACTCGCTGGTGGCGGGGAAGTGGTCGGCGGCGAGTTCGGCCGGTTCGGTGAGCGGGTCGGAGTCCGGGAACGACAGGAAGACCATGACCGCGTCGAGGTGGCGGGCGGGGCGCGGGTAGGAGCTGTTCCAGGTGTCGAGGCCGAGCGAGTGGTGGGCGGCGGTACGGGGCAGCGCGCAAGGGCCCGCCGTCGGCGCGCCGACGGCGGGGCCGGCGACGAGCCCGGTGGCGGCCAGGGCGGCGAGCGAGGTGAAGGCCGCCGCTCCGGCACGCAGCCGCGGGCGTTCCACTCCCCCGGGTGGCTGCTGACCCCTCACGTGGACCTCCGGATCGGGAATGCGGGACACCCCACCCACCTTGTGATGGTTTGCGAGGTTTCGCATGTTTCCGCTGCCCCGGTCGGGTGAGGGCGCGCCACGCGGTCGACGCGACACGGACGTGCTTCAGCTCACGGAAAGTCACATTCGGTCAGGTCGCGTCGACCCGTGTCAGACCCGCGCAGAAACGATCGGGCAGCGCACGGGGGTGGGCTTCCCCACACGGGTGGGCGCCCCTCGCACGCCTCCCGGAGCTGGAAGGCTCCCCCGCACGGGCTCTATGATCGGCTCACTCTTCCTTGGCCGACCGTCCCGACCACATGCGACCGGCCCGACTGCAGTACGGGAGCGAGCGGTGAGCGGAACCCCCGAAGGACCGGTGCACCCAGAGCCGCCGGAGCAGCACCCGGCGGACCGAGCACTCACGGAGCGTCACGCCGAGTTCCCGGACTCCACGGGCCGGGCCGGACGCACCGACGCCGAACTCCGCGACTGCCGGGCCGCCTTTCAGGTCTCCCGGCTCGCCATGGCCGTCGTCGACGAGGGCGGCACCGTCGTCGCCGCCAACGACTCCTTCGGCGCGCTCCTCGGCGCCGAGCCCGGCGCGCTCCGCGAGCAGGCCGCGGCCGACCTCGTCGACCTCGCCGCCGACGGCCGCACCTGGCACGCGTACCGCGAGGTGCTGGGCGGCCGGCGCTCGCGCTTCCGCTGCACCCGGCGGCTCAAGCATCCCGACGGGCGCTCCCTGTGGGCCGAGATCACCGTCGCCCCCGTGCCCGACAGCCGGCGCGTGCTGCTGTCGATCGCCGACATCAGCGACCGGCGTGAGCTCCAGGCACGGCTGCGCCACCTCCAGATGCACGACCCGGTGACCCGGCTGCCCAACCGGGCGCTGTTCTTCGAGCGCCTGTCCGCCGCCCTGGAAGCCGCCGCTCCGGACGCTCCGGCGGAGGACGAGCCGGTGGCCCCCGCCCACCGCCCGGACCGTTCATACGAGTCGTACGGGTATGGCAGAACAGGGCGGATCGGTCTCTGCTACCTCGATCTCGACGGCTTCAAGGCCGTCAACGACACCCTCGGCCACCGGGTCGGCGACCGGCTCCTCGCCGCCGTCGCCGCCCGTCTGACGGAGTGCGCGGACCGCGACGGCTACACCCGCAGCGGTGGCCACCTGGTGGCACGGCTGGGCGGCGACGAGTTCGCGATCCTGGTCGAGGACTCCACCGGCACGGAGCAACTGGCGGACCTGGCGCGCTCGGTGCTGGGCGCGCTCCAGCAGCCGTTCGACCTGGCGGGCCAGCGGCTGTCGGTCTCCGCGTCGATCGGGGTGGTCGAGCGCTCCGCGCGCGGGACGACGGCGACCGCCCTGATGCAGGCCGCGGACACCACGCTGTACTGGGCCAAGGCCGACGGCAAGGCCCGCTGGACCCTGTTCGACCCGGAGCGCAACGCGCACCGGATGACCCGGCAGGCGCTGTCCTCCACGCTGCGGCCGGCCGTGGAGCTCGGCGAGTTCGCCCTGGAGTACCAGCCCCTGGTGGACCTGGCGGACGGGGCGGTGCGCGGGGTGGAGGCGCTGGTGCGCTGGAACCACCCGCAGTTCGGCTCCCTCGCGCCGAATCGGTTCATCGGGATCGCCGAGGAGGACGGCTCCATCGTGGAGCTCGGGCGGTGGGTGCTCGACACCGCCTGCCGCCAGGCCCGGCAGTGGCAGAAGGACCATCCGCGCGAGCGCCCGATCTTCGTGAGCGTGAACGTGGCGGTCCGTCAGGTCTGGGACTCCGACCTGGTCGCGGACGTCGCGGGGATCCTCGCCGAGACCGGTCTCGCCCCGCATCTGCTCCAGCTGGAGCTGACCGAGTCCGCCGTGATGGGCTCGGCCGGCCGGCCGTTGCAGGCGCTCCAGGCGCTGAGCGACATGGGCGTGCGGATCGCCATCGACGACTTCGGCACCGGCTACTCGAACCTGGCCTATCTGAGCCGGCTGCCCGTCTCCGTCCTCAAGCTCGACGGCTCCTTCGTCCGGGGCTTCCAGGACGAGGAGCACGCCAACCCGGCGGACGAGCTGATCGTCGAGGCGCTCGTCCACCTGGCGCACCGGCTCGGCCTCACGGTCACCGCCGAGTGCGTGGAGACCTCCGGTCAGGCCGACCGGCTGCGGCGGATCGGCTGCGACACCGGCCAGGGCTGGCTGTACTCGCGCGCGGTGACCCCGGACCGCATCGCCGAGCTCATCGGCTCGGAGCCGCTTCCGGTCTGACCGGGTCCGGGCATGGAACTGCCCCCGGCCGGAGGGACATTCCGGGCGGGGGCAGTGGTCATGCGGGGTTCGGCGGGTCAGGCCGGAGGGAGGTCAGGCACTCAGCAGGCGCCGAGGTCCTGCCAGACGCCCCACTCGCCGGTGGTGCCGGGGGTCTCGTTCTGGGTCCACCACTTGGCCTTCCACTTGCGGCCGTTGTGCGAGACCTCGTTGCCCGCGTTGTAGACCGTGCCGGCCACGTAGGCCGGGACCGAGCCGCAGCCCGTGGTGGGCGGGGTGGTCGGCGGCGTCGTGGGCGGGGTGGTCGGCGGCGTCGTGGGCGGGGTGGTCGGCGGCGTCGTCGGCGGGGTGGTCGGCGGGGCGGTGGTGCCGCCGAGCGCGGTGTTGATCTGCTTCAGCAGGGTGGCGTTCTCGTCCAGACCGAGGAGCGAGTACATCATCGCGCCGGCGAGGCCGCGCTGCTTGGCGTAGTCCACGCGGGCCTGGATGGACCGCTGGTTCAGGCCGGTGAAGAACTCGCCGTCCTTGTAGAAGTACGAGGACTTCGACTGGTCGTCCCAGAAGGTCGTCGACGCGTTGTCGACGATGCCGCCGAGCTCCTTGTAGTGCGCGATGCCGGCCTGCTGGCTGAGCGGGCGGGCGTTGGAGCCGCCGGTGGCGGTCTGGGCGAGGCCGTTGGTGGTGCCGGCCGGGACACCCTTCCAGCCGCGGTAGTAGAACTCGTAGCCCAGCGTCAGCTTGCCGGCGGGGAAGCCGCCGGTGATGCCGTACGTCGGGTTGCCGTCGATCCAGGAGTCGATGGCCGAGTCGATGCTGTACTTCTCCGTGCCCGGCGCGATCACGTCGGTCGGGTCGTTCGGCGAGGGGTGGAGCGGGGACTGGTGGTACGTCGGCCCGTCGCCGTCCCAGGCGCCGTGCATGTCGTACGTCATGATGTTGGCGTAGTCCAAGTACTGGCCGATCTTGTCGGTCTCGATGTACTTGATCTTGTCCTGACCGGCCGGGAGGGCCGAGGTCAGCAGGTACTTCTTGCCGCCGTTGGCCGCGCCGTACGCGTCGAGCTGCTTGCGGAACTCGGCGAGGAGCAGCGTGAAGTTCTGCTTGTCCTCGGGGCCGTAGTGGTTGCCCAGGTGGCCGCCGGAGGAGCCCGGGTACTCCCAGTCGATGTCGATGCCGTCGAAGATGCCGGCCGCGGTGCCCGCGCCGCCGTAACCGCCCTCGACGGGCAGGTTGCCCTTGATGTACTGGTCGACGCAGGAGGCGACGAACTTCTTGCGGCTCGCGTCCGTCAGGGCCGCGTCGTGGAAGTACTTGGAGTAGGTCCAGCCGCCGAGCGAGATGTTGATCTTCAGGTGGGGGTACTTCGCCTTCAGTTCCTTGAACTGGTTGAAGACGCCCACGATCGGCTGGTCCCACTTGTCGGCGACGCCGTCGACGGAGTCGGCCGCGCTGAAGGACTTCTGGTAGTCGGCGTACGAGTCGCCCGCGCCGTCGCCGGCGCTCGGGTTGTTGTCGTCGCCCGCGGCCTTGTTGGCCTCGAAACAGGTGAGGTTGGTGGGGTGGATGTTGCCGAACGAGTAGTTGATGACGTCCAGCTGGCTCGCGATGCCCCGGGTGTCGAGGTGCTTGGGGTAGAACGCGTTGCCGTAGACGCTCCACTGGTCGTAGTACGCGATGCGCACGTTGCCCGCAGAGGCGGTGGTCGACGTTTCGGCCGCCTGGGCGGAGCCGAGGCCGACGGTCGCGGCGAGCGTACCGGCGGCGAGGGCCGAGCTCAGGAGCGCGGCGATCAAGGGCTTACGGGGGTGCACGTGCGGCCTCCGATGGGGGGAGTACTGGGTGGTGCCGTACAGGAGCTGAGGAAGTGATAACCGCCGCGCGAACGGCACGTCAATGGTCTGAACCAGATTGAGGACTAGACCAATTCGACGATGAAAGGCCTTGTCAGAGGGGTGCAGCACAAAAAGAAACCGCCCGCCACCATCGGTGACGAGCGGTTTAAGGTTCACTTAGGAGTGCGGCGGGGACGGTTCCGGAACGAACCAACCCCCTGCCGGAATCCGGGATTCGGGCCGGCCCTACCCCTCCGGCAGCTCCGGCAGGCCGTACGCGTCCGCGATCAGTCCGTAGCTCCGCACGCGGGCCTCCCCGCCGTGCGCGTTGGCCGTGATCATCAGCTCGTCGGCGCCCGTCCGCTTCCGCAGGTCGTCCAGACCCGTACGGACCTCGTCCGGGGTGCCGTACACGACGTTCGCCAGCCAGCCGTCCACGAACTCCCGCTCCGCGGGGCTGAATCCGTACGCCTCCGCCTCCTCCGGCGTCGGCACCAGGCCCGGCCGTCCGGTGCGCAGCCGCAGCATGGCGAGGGCGCCGGAGAGGACCTGGCGGCGGGCCTCCGCGGCCTCGTCGGCGGCGAGCGCCGAGACGCCGATCATCGCGTACGGGGCGTCGAGGACCGCCGACGGCCGGAACGACTCCCGGTAGAGGTCGAGCGCCGGGATCGTGTTCCGCGCCGAGAAGTGGTGGGCGAAGGCGAAGGGCAGTCCCAGCAGGCCGGCGAGCCGGGCGCTGAAGCCGGACGAACCGAGCAGCCAGATCGGCGGCCGTCCCCCGGGGCCCTGCACCGGCCCGGGCACGGCGTGGATCCGGGCGTACGGGTGCCCGTCCGGGAAGTCGTCGTCCAGGAAGCGGGTCAGCTCGGCGAGCTGCTCCGGGAAGTCGTCCGCGCCCTCGTTCAGGGTGTCCGTGCGCCGCAGGGCCGCCGCCGTGGCGCCGTCGGTGCCGGGCGCGCGGCCGAGCCCGAGGTCGATCCGGCCCGGGGCGAACGCCTCCAGGGTGCCGAACTGCTCGGCGATGACGAGCGGGGCGTGGTTGGGGAGCATGACGCCGCCCGAGCCGAGCCGGATGCGGCGGGTGTGGGCGGCGAGATGGGCGAGGATCACCGCCGGGGAGGACGAGGCGACCCCCGGCATCGAGTGGTGCTCGGCCACCCAGTGACGGTGGAAGCCGCGCCGCTCGGCGAGCCGGCTCAGCTCGACGCTGGTCGCCAGCGCCTGGGTCGCCGTCCGCCCGCTGCCGACGGTCACCAGGTCCAGCACGGACAGCGGTACGGGCGCGTTCCCCCGCGCCTCTCCTCGAATAGCGTCGGTCACCGTCGAGACCCTCCTCGGCCCATGTGCGAATCCTTCTCCGGACACCCCCCGGCGGCACCCGGCCGGACACCCTCCGGATGCGTAGCCGAACGCGCCTCCGGATACCTCAGGGCTACAACAGGAGGGTGTCTCCGCTTATTCCGGGGGTCATGGGGAGGTTCTCGGCCACCCGGAGGGCCGTGGTCGGGTCCGCTTCCCCGTAAAAAATCTCCCGTTCGCCACCGGCCGAACGCGCTCACGAGCGCCGTCACGCACCGCCCTGACCTCAGAGTCTCCACCGAACTCATGACATGGGCATATGCCAGAGTGGCGCACCCCAGCGTACGGCCCGGATCGTCCGCATCATTCTCGCCAACAGCCGCCCCGCAAACGGCCCTTGGAGGCTATCGTGGTACGAAAGCTTGCGGTCACAACCTGGTAGGGGGAAACCGTGGCGCTGAAGCCCGAGCCCACCGCGCCGTTCCACTCGGTGCAATACGCCCTGCGCGTCCTCGAGACGGTGTCACGGCACGGTGGCGGAGTGACGGACGTCCAGATCGCGCGCGAGACCGGCCTGCCCGTGGCCCACCTGTCCTCACTGCTCCTCATGCTCCGGCGCGAGGGGTACGTCGAGCAGGTGGCCGACGGCGCGTACGTGATCGGGGATTCCCTCGTCCTCCTCGGCTCCGGCTTGACCCGCCGCGAGGCCCTGGAGGCGAAGCTCCAGGAGACCCTGACCGAACTGCGCGACTCCGTCGGCGCCGCGGTCTACATCAGCAGGTACATCGACGGCGAAGTGAAGATCACCCAGTTCGCCGACGGCCCGCGCACGCCCAAAGTCAACGAGTGGGTCGACTTCCGCTCGGCCGCGCACGCCAGCGCGGTCGGCAAGTGCCTGCTCACCCAGCTCGACCAGAACGGCCGGCGGGACCACCTCTCCCGGCACAAGATCGCCCGGCTGACCTCCAGGACGATCACCAGCGAGCGGATCCTCTTCTCGAAGCTCGACAGCCAGCCGGCGACCGTCCCCGTCCTCGACCTCCAGGAGTACGCGGTCGGCACGGTCTGCGCCGCCGTCCCGCTCACGGCGGGCTCGGCCGTCGGCTGCCTGGCCCTCTCCCTCCCGATCGAGCACGCCCACCGGCTCCGCGCCGCGGCCGACACGCTCAACCGCAGGGCCGCTCCGGTGGTGCTCTCCCTGGCGATCTGAGGACACGGGAAGACCTGGTCCCGCGGGTTGGTCGGAAGCACCCCTCGGGACCAGGTAGTATTTTCTCTGTCAGCAGGCGCCGCTAGCTCAGTTGGTTAGAGCAGCTGACTCTTAATCAGCGGGTCCGGGGTTCGAGTCCCTGGCGGCGCACAGACAGAGAAGGCCCCCTCGCGCAAGCGAGGGGGCCTTCTTGTCCTTCCCGGAGCCGGCGCGGAAGCCCCCGCACGGGATCCCCGGCGCAGGAGCCGGGCTCGGAAGTCCCGGCGCAGGAGCCGGCACGGAGGCACCCGGCACGGGATCCGGCGGGCGTCGGGCGCGGAGGTACGCCGGACGCGGAGGTACGTCAGGCGCGGAGGTACGTCAGGCGCGGAGGTACGTCAGGCGCGGAGGTACGTCAGGACGGCGAGGACGCGGCGGTGGGTGTCCTCCGCCGGAGGCAGGTCCAGCTTCGCGAGGATGTTGCCGATGTGCTTGCCGACGGCGGCCTCGGTCACGACCAGGCGGCGGGCGATCGCCCCGTTGGAGTGGCCCTCCGCGACCAGGCCGAGGACCTCGCGCTCGCGCGGGGTGAGCGCGTCGAGCGGGTCCCGGTGCCGGCGCAGCAGCTGCCGTACGACCTCCGGGTCGACGACCGTGCCGCCGTCCGCGACCCGGGCCAGGGCGTCCAGGAACTCCTCGACCTGCCCCACCCGGTCCTTGAGCAGGTAGCCGACGCCGGTGCCGTCGCCCGTGTCGAGGAGGTCGGCGGCGTAGCTGCGCTGCACGTACTGGCTGAGGACGAGCACCGGCAGGCCGGGCCGCTCGGCCCGCAGCGCGACCGCGGCGCGCAGCCCCTCGTCCTGGAAGCCGGGCGGCATCCGCACGTCGGTGACGACGACGTCCGGGGCGTGGGCGGCGACCGCCTCGCGCAGCGCGTCGGCGTCGCCGACGGCGGCGACGACCTCGTGGCCGAACCGGGCCAGCAGGCCGATCAGTCCCTCCCGGAGGAGGACGCCGTCCTCGGCGAGGACGACGCGGAGCTTTCGGGCAGTGCGGGACACGGGATCTCCACTCGCAGCACGGTCGGCCCGCCCGGCGGGCTCATGATCGTCAGTGTGCCATCGAGGACGGCGATCCGGTCGGCGAGTCCGGTGAGCCCGCTCCCCCGGGCCGGATCCGCCGCGCCCCGCCCGTCGTCCTCGACGGCCAGCCGCAGCACGCCGCCGGAGTGCCGGGCGGTGATCGCCGCCCGCGTCGCCCCGCTGTGCTTGCCGATGTTGGCGAGCGCCTCGCAGACGGCGAAGTACCCGGCGCTCTCCACGCTCGTCGGCAGCCTGGGCAGCTCCACGTCGGTGTCCACCGGCACGGCGGACCGGTCCGCCGCGTCGGCGAGCGCCGGGCCGAGCCCGTAGTCCGCCAGGACCTGCGGATGGATGCCGTGGATCAGCTCCCGCAGCTCGGTCAGCACCTGCCCCGCCTCCGTGTGGGCCTTCGCCAGCTGCTCGGCCAGCGGGCCGCCGGCCGGGGCGTCCAGCCGCGCCAGGCCCAGGGTCATGGTCAGTGCGACCAGGCGCTGCTGCGCCCCGTCGTGCAGGTCCCGCTCGATCCGCCGCCGCTCGGCCTCGAAGGCGTCCACCAGCCGGGCCCGCGAGGCGATGACCTCCCCGATGGCGCCGCCCCCGTCGTCCTCGCGGGGGGTGAGCAGGGCCCGGGCCAGGGCCGCGTGGGCGCCCGCGACGGCGGCGAGCGGATAGGCGAGGACCACGAGCAGGACCGCGCCGGCGAACGCGGCGGCGAAGGCCTCCGGGTAGGACGTCACGAGGTACGCCTTGACGACCTTCGTCTCCTGCCCGTCGACGGCCAGCCGGACGGGCGCGCCGAGGAGGGCGACGGGCAGGCCGACGCCGACGGCCAGCGCGAGGAGGTCGAGCGGCCACAGCACGGTCGCGAGCAGCAGCCCGTACGCGAGCTCCCGCCAGGTCGCCTGCTCCCCGGCCCTGACCCGCAGCCACGCGGCGAGGCCCGGCGCGGCGGGGACCCGGTGCGGGTCGGGTGCCGGGTCCCGGTCCACCAGCCGGAGCCGCCTCCGTTCGACGCCGCCGAGGGCGGGCCCGGACAGCAGCAGGAGCGGCAGTCCGACGAGGAACAGCGAGAACACCCCGAGCACCAGGTACAGCAGGCACACCGCGGCCCCCACGATCCCCCCGCTCGCCAGGTACCCGGCGGCCCTCCAGGGCCACGGGCCGAGGGGGAAACGCGTCCGGGTGAGTGCCTGCCAACACGTACGGGGTTCCATGAGCGCCCACGGTAGGCGGCGGCCACCGGCGGTGCCATGGGCCTGGAGGGCGGGTCGGGGGTGGGGCGGGCCCTACCCCCGGGGCGGCGCCTCAGGCGGGGGCGCGGCCGTGGCGGGCGTACGTCTCCTGGAGGGCGGCCGTCGCCTCGGGGGTGAGGGGCTCGTAGGGGGCTCCGGGGGTGGGGCGCCACCAGACGGGGTCGGGGGCGAGGAAGGAGGCGCGGCGGAGGGCGACGCGGTGGATCTTGTTGGTGGCGGTGAGGGGGAGCTCGCGCATCACGCGGACGAAGCGCGGCGGCATCTTGGTGCCGAGGTCCGCCTGTGCGGCGAGGAAGGCCGTGAACTCCGCCGGGTCGAAGGCGGCGCCCTCGCGCAGCGCGATCGCCGCCATCACCTGGTCTCCGGCGACGGGGTCGGGCACGGCGTAGACGGCGACCCCGGCGGCCCGGTCCCAGCGGGCGAGGATGTGCTCGATCATCGCCGCCGCGAGGTTCTCGCTGTCGACCCGCAGCCGGTCGTCGGTGCGGCCCGCGAAGTAGAGGAAGCCGTCGGCGTCCCGGTAGAAGAGGTCGCCCGTCCAGTACCAGCCGCCGCGCAGCCTGGCCGCCTCGGCCTCTGGGTTGCGCCAGTAGCCCTCGAAGGGCGAGCGGCCGCGGTTGACGAGTTCGCCGACGGCCTCGGAGGCGTTGAGGAGCCTGCCGGTGGACGAGAAGCGGGCGGGGACGCAGACCTCGCCGGTCTCGGCGTCGACGACCGCGAGGTCGTCGCCCGGCGCGGCCCTGCCGATCGCGCCCGTCGGGGTGTCCGGGGTCCGCTGGATCGCCGCGCCGCCCTCGGAGGAGCCGTACCCCTCCACGAGCGGGACCCCGAAGCGTTCGCGGAAGCGGGCCGCGTCCACCGCCCCCGCCTCGGTGCCGAATCCGAGGCGGAGCGGGTGCGCGCGGTCGTCGGGGGCGGGCGGGGTGGCGAGCAGGTACTGGACGGCCCGGCCCACGTAGGTGAAGTAGGTGGCGCCGAAGCGGCGTACGTCGGGCAGGAAGCGGGAGGCCGAGAAGCGGGCCCGCAGCGCGACCCCGGCGCCGGCCGCGAGCGCGGGCGCCCAGTCGGCGATGACGGCGTTGCCGTGGAACATCGGCATGCAGACGTAGTGGACGTCGTCCCGGCCGACCCCGAAGTGGGAGACGAGGGAGGCTCCGGCGGCGGCCAGCCGTCCCTGGCTGCACAGGGCGGCCTTGGGCGCGCCCGTCGAGCCGGAGGTGAAGGAGAGCAGGAAGCGGCTGTCGGGGCGTACGGGACCGAGGGACGCGTCTCCCGGGCGGGCGTCCGCGTAGGGGGCGAGGAGTTCCCGGTAGGCGTCGGTGTCGGTGACCAGGACGCGCACGCCGGGCAGCGGAAGCCCGTCGAGGAGGGGCAGGTGGGCGCGCTGGGTGACCAGGACCCGGCAGGCGGTGTGCCGGATGTCCCGGGCGAGTTCGGCGCCGCGCCGGGTCGGGTTGATCCCGGCGACGGCGGCCCCCGCGAGGGCCGCCGCGCTGAGCCAGAGCGGGTACTCCGGCGTGTTGTCGAGCAGGATGCCGAGGTGCGGCTCGCCCCCCGGCACGGGTGGCATCAGGTCCACGAGCAGTGCGGCCCGCGCGGCGGCGCCGGCGGCGACCTGGTGGTGGGTGAGGGTGTGGTGCTCGTCCCTCAGGCCGATCCGGTGGTCGCCCCACTGGCGTCGTACGAGCTCCGCGACGGTGTCCGCACCCCTCATGGGCCGGACTGTAACTGACGTACCGTCAGAACTGAACGCCTCGGACCCGACGGCCGGCCGGAGCGCCACGGCTCCCGGCCGGCCGACCGGTCAGAACCTGACGTCCGAGCAGGCGTAGAACGCGTTCGCGGTGTCCGCGATCGTCCACACCGCCAGGATCAGGTGACGGCCCGTCTTGCCCGCCGGGATGGTCCCGGAGTGCGAGAGGGTCGCCGGCGGCTGCTGGTTGTTGTAGGGGACAGTCAGGAACGGCTGCGGGTCGAGCGCGGCCCGGGTCAGCTTCTGGGTCGGGTCCCAGCCGTTCCTGGTGATGTAGTACTTGAAGTCGGTGGTGCGGTGCCGGGCCGTGAACTGCCAGCGGAAGCTGTAGCTCTGCCCCGACGTGAGGCCCGTCGCCGGCCAGGTGCCGCCCCGGGGGTCGTCGAGCTGGGCGAACTGCGTGAGCCCGGCCGAACAGATCCTGCCGTCGGCGGGACCGGCGGCGGGGAACCCCTTCGGCCCCTCGACCGACTGCGGCTCCCACTGGATGGGGCCGCAGTTGGTCACGGTGCCGTTGGCGCAGAGCTTCTGGCGGCTGATCGGCGAGTCGGTGTAGCCGTGGCTGCCGGCGCTGCCGGTGCCGAGGAGGGTGACGCCGGCGACGCCGAGCGCCACCACCGCCGCCCCGACTGACTTGTTGCGCATGCTGTCGCTCCAGGAGAACGTGGGGAGTTCCGTTGGGTCGTGCTGCACGCGTGCGGTCTTGCGGGTGACTCAATTTGGTCTGGACCAAGTACCAAGGTATGGACGGAAGTTGAACATGTCCATCCCCTCACGCACCCTCGGCCGGAGCCGTCCGGCCCGTGTAGAACGCCACCGTCAGGTCCTTGACCAGCGCCTTGCGCTCGTAGTCGTCCAGCTCCACCAGACCACGACTGGTCAGCCGGTGGACCACGTCGTCCACCGCGTCCACCACCGACGTCAGGACACTGTCCCGGTGCTTCGCGTCGATCGCCGCGATCCGCCGCCGCTGCATCGCCGCCGCGACCTCCGGGGCGTACTCGATCCTCGTCGGCTGCGCCGAGAACACGTCCACGCCCACCGGCGCGCACTCCGCCGACAGCATCCGCGTCAGCGCCTCGCCCACCGCCTCCGCGTCCCGCAGCGTCGGCGCGTCGTCGTGGAACGCGTCCGCCGGAAGCTGCGACAGCACCCGCGCCATCGCCGCCTCCACCTGCTCCCGCAGGTACTCCTCGTGCCCGTCGACCCCCAGCGCCGCCCGGACGGTGTCCCGCACCCGCCACACCACCAGCACCACCACGTCCAGGGCCGTCCCCTTGGCGTCCACCGCCGACAGCGGCTCACTCCGCCAGTGCCGGAGCCGTACGTCGACCCTGCGCCGCAGCAACAGCGGGCTCACCCACACCAGCCCTGTCCGCCGCACCGTCCCCCGGTAGTCGCCGAACAGCGTCAGCACCCACGCGTAGCCCACCCTGCCCCGCCCCAGACCGCCCAGCGCGAACAGCGTCACCACCACACCGAGCGCCAGCAGCGCCCACTGCCCCAGATGGATTCCGTTGTACGGGCGCGCCGGCAGCCGCAGCATCCGCGCCACCTCCTCGGGCACGGCCCCCGTCCACCACACCACCGCCGCGGACCCCGCGATCGCCAGCGCCCCCGCCGCCACCCCGACCCAGCCCGGCAGCACCGGCGCAGCCCGCTCCACCAGCCCGGGATCCGCCGTCGGCGCGGGCCTCGCCCCCGCCACGGGCCCCGCCGGCCGGGCCTTCCGCACGCCCCCCGCCGACGCCTCGGACCCCGGCTCCCCCTTCTGCTTCTGCTTCCCCTGCTTGACGGGCCCACCCGGCCCCGCCGCCGGAGCGCCCCATCCCTGAATCTTCGACGGAGCCGGAATGGCAGGCCTCCTCCCGTTCTTCCCCGGCACCGACTCCGCCCCCGGCGCCGAACCCTTCCCCGGCGCAGAACCCTTGGCCGGCGCAGAACCCTTGGCCGGCGCAGAACCCTTGGCCGGCGCAGAACCCTTGGCCGGCGCCCTCCCCTTCGTCGGCGCCGCGTCCTTCGCCGGCACGGGCGCGGCCATCGCCACGGTGTCCGGCCCGTCGTCGTCACCCACCGCCCGCGGGACCACGCCCTCCGGCTCGTCCCTGAACAGCAGATGCACCGGAATCGACCCCGTCGTCTCCGCCCCGATCACGTTCCTCCGCCGCGCCACCCGCACCACGGCCGCCACCGGCACGGCGACGACACCCACCTCCGCACCGGCGATCCGCCCGAAGTCGGGCCGCCGGTCGTCTGCCTTGGTGGCGGGGTGGGGGTGGGGGTCGGTGGTGCTGGTGCTGGTGCTGGTGCTGGTGGCAGTGGTGCCCGTGCCTGGAGCGGTGGCAGCGGTTCCGGTGGGTCCGGTGGCGCTGGATCCGGTGGGTCCGGTGCCGGTGGGTCCGGTGCCGGTGGGTCCGGTGCCGGTGGGTCCGGTGCCGGTGGGTCCGGTGGCGCTGGGTCCGGTGGCGCTGGTGCCGATCCCGGCGTCGATGACGGTGCCTGCCACCGGGATCGCCGGGGAGCCGCCGGTGCGCACGGCAGCGGACGCGAACACCTCCGCCCTCTTGCGTCCGGTCCCTCCGGCGCCCGTCCCGGCAACCGGCGCGGGCGCCGTACCGCCCATCCGCCCGGCCGCGCCGGACACCACCGGAGCCGTGACACGCCGAGTCGCCTTGGTGGCGGCCGCCACGGGGGCGGCCACAGGGGCAGCCGCGGAAGCGGACAGCGGCGTCGGCGCCGGGGCCGACGCCGAGACAGGAACGGAACGCACGGACTGCACGGACTGCACGGCCTCAGCGGTGGCGCCGGACGCGGGAGTGACGGCTCTGGGAGTGACGGCTCTGGGGGTGACGGCTCTGGGGGTGGCCCAGGGCCCGGCGGTCGCGGCCTCGGGTGTGGCATCGGGTACGGGAGTCGCCACCCTGGGCGTGGCATCGAGCACAGGAGTCGCCGCCCTGGGCGTGGCATCGGGTACGGGGGATACGACGGCCTCGGGCGCGCCATCAGGCGCAGGAGTCACGGTCCGGGGTACGTCATCAGACGCAGGAATCACAGCCCTGGGGGCGGCGACGGGCGCGAGAGCCACAGCCTTCGGGATGACGGCGGAGGCGGAGGTCGCGGCCTCCGAGGTGGCGGTGGGCGCCGAGGGGGTGGGGCCGGCAGCGGGGCCGGGCGACGGGGATGCGGAGCCGGCGGCGGCTTCGGCACCGGCAGCGGCAGCGGCACTGCCCGCGGTCTCGGGAGCGGTGGCGCCCCCGGTGTCGGGACCTGAGCCGCCCTCGGTATCGGCACCGGCACCGGCATCGGCATCGGCACAGACCCCGGCCCCGGCTGCGGCCCTGGCCTCGGTCTCGGCGTCGACCGGGGCCGCGGGCCCGGCGGAGGCAGGGGGCGTCGGGGGTGGGGAGGTGCGGGGGAGGGTGCCGTCGGTGAGGCGTCTCGCGGTGCGGGCCGCGTCACGGGAGGCGGCCGCGCCGGAGTCCGCGGGGTTCGGGGTCGATGCGGTCATTCGGGGTCCACCTCATGTTCTCGGGGTCATCGGAACAAACGCCGCCAGGTCTCCGGGCCCGGGTAGCCGTCGGCCGCTCCGCCGCGCCAGCCCTGTGCCCGCTGGAACGCCTCGACGTTGCGGCGGTCCGCCTCCGTCCAGCGCGGACCGGGTCCCGACAGGTAGTGCTTGCCGAAGCCCCGCTTCACCAGTTGTTTGCCCAGCTTCTCCACATATGCGTTGGATTGGCCCGGACGGAAGTAGCCACGCCCGGGAAACCCCGTCGCGTTCGTGCTCGGACCGCTCGAACCACCCGATCCGCCGATGCCCCTGCCCCCGCCGGTCACGAGGAGCTTCCACGTCTCGGGGCCGGGGATGCCGTCCGCCTCCCTGCCCTTCCAGCCCTGCGCCAGCTGGAACGCCTGGGTCGCGCGACGGTCCGCCTCGCCCCACTTCGGGCCGGGTCCCTTGCTGTAGTACTTCTTGCCGCCGCGGTCGACGAGGAGCTTGCCGAGCTGGGTGACGTACGCGTTGTTCGCGCCCGGACCGAACTTCGCGGCGCCGGGGTACGGCGTCGGCGTGGCGGTCGGGCCGCCGCCGGTCGTGCCGCCGCTGACCACGCCCTTGTAGCGGTAGGCGACGTACCGGTCGGAGTTCTCCCAGTACGCCATGGGCGTCGCCTGCTTCCGCGTGCGCGGCTTGGTCTGCTCGTAGGCGATGTAGGACGTGTGGGTGTAGTCGGTCCAGCCGCCGAAGATCGTCACGTGCGAGCCGCGCGTCGGGTTGGCCGGGTTGTGGAAGAGGAGGATGTCGCCGGGCTGGAGTTCGGTGCGGTCGACCCGGTCGGCGAAGCGGTCGAGGCTGCCCGTCCACTCGTTGCTGCGGAGGTTCCAGGCCATCGAGATGTAGCCGGAGCAGTCCTGCCGGTAGCCGTCCGACCAGTACTTCTCCATGGAGTACGGGACCTGCGCGGCCACCCACAGCTTCGCGCGGTTGATGATGTCGGCCCGGGTCGTCTGCCGCAGCGAGCCCGTCGAGATCTGGCTGCTCCCCGGAGTCGCGTTCGGGTTCGGGTTCTGGCTCGAGGCCTGGTCGACGGGGGGGTTCGGGGCCGAGGAGCCGGGTCCCGGCGCTCCGTGCAGCGGCCCCCGCCCGCCCTGCGGCGTCTCGGGTCCCGGCCAGGACGTCGTGTCCGGTCCGGCCGCCTCCCCCGCCGGGGCGGCCGGCTCCGCCGGGCGCGGGAGGGCGGAGGCCGCACCGGCCCCGCCCCCGCCCAGGACGACCCCCGCCGCCGTCACCAGGACCAGGGCGCGGCGGGCGCCGTGCGCGGCCGGGTGACCGCCCGACCGGACGGGCAGACCCAGCGCGAGGTCACGGCGGTGCTGGGCGCAGCCCGGGCAGCCGCAGTCGGCCGCGGGTTCGAACTCCTCGAAAACCGGCACGCTCATGCGATTCCCCTCCACACTCGTCAAGATCTTTTGACCCTTGTTTCGGGCGTCAGTGTCTCAACTGTCTGGACAAATCGCATTTTGACGGATCGAAGGCCTGATACGACCATCCGACAGGCCGGAGGCGACCGATATTGGTCAGGAGCACGCCTTCAGGTCAGGTAGAGTTCTCTTTGTCAGCAGGCGCCGCTAGCTCAGTTGGTTAGAGCAGCTGACTCTTAATCAGCGGGTCCGGGGTTCGAGTCCCTGGCGGCGCACGCGAGACCAAGGCCTCCCACCGATGGTGGGGGGCCTTGGTCGTTTCCTCGATCTACCCGAACTGCCGGGCGTCGCGGGCCAGTTCCAGGGCGTACGCGTCGAACCGCTCCCCCGCCTTCGGGCCGCCACGACACTCCCCGTCCGACTCGCCGGGGCGCTTGATCCACAGATCGCCGCCGCCAGCCGGTCCCCGGTGGTGCGCGTCGGCGGAACGCCGAGGGCGCGGCCGAGCGGATTGCACCAGGCCCGGACGGGGTCTCCCTCCGTGTACGGGCCGTTTCCGTTCCTGCCGGTGTCGACCACGAAGGGCTTGCCGCAGACCAGGACCGACGGGCGTCTGCCGTACGCGACGCTCTCCGCGGTCGTCCGGTCGTCCGGTGGTTCGCGATGTCGACCGCGAACCCGTCCGTGTCGGCGATCCCCGCCGCCGTGTGGCTGCGCCCGCGTGGACCTGTGCCCGCGCCCCGTGCGGGCCTTCGCCCGCTGCCGCGTGGGCCCGCGCCAGCCTGGGCCCGCACCCGCTGCCGTGTGGGCCTTCGCCCCCGCCCCGTGCGGGCCATCGCCCGCTGCCGCGTGGCCTGTGCCCGCACCCGCTGCCGTGTGCGCCCGCGCCCCCGCGTCGGGTGGGCCTTGCCCCCGCCCCGTGTGGGCCCGCGCCCGCTGTCGCGTGGGCCCGCACCCGCCGCCGTGTGCGCCCGCGCCCCCGCCCCGTGTGCACCCACGCCCGCTGTCGCGCGGGCCCGCGCCCAGCCCCGTGTGAGCCCGCACCCGCTGTCGCGCGGGCCCGCGCCCGCCGCCGTGTGGGCCTTCGCCCCCACCCCGTGTGGGCAATCGTCCCGCTGGGCGGGACGGGTGGGCACACGGGACGGCGCCCTTGGCGGCGCCTCCGCCCCTCGTGCCTGAGCCCGCACCGGTACGGCGTCGCACGACATGGTGCGGGTTCGGGCGCGGAAGCCTAGGCCCGGCAAAGGGCGCCGTCCGTTGTGCCCACCCGTTCCGCCCCAGCGGAACGATTGCCCACAACGGGGTGGGCGGAGGCACGGGGGTGGGCACCGCCCCAGCGGAACGCCTGCCCACAACGGGGCGGGGCGGGGCGCAGCCCGCAACGAGCGGGACGCAGCCCCAGCAGGGCGAGGGGCCGGGCGGACGGAGGCCCTGATGGGGCGCGGTGCCGGCGGGCGAGGGGCCGGGCGGGCTGGGGCCCAGGCGGGGCGCGGTGCCGGCGGGTGAGGGGCGCTAGGGGCCGGTGAGGTAGGCGGAGATGATGACGTTGGCGGTGTAGGTGCGGGTGGTGGGGTCGAAGGTGCCACCGCAGGTGATGAGACGGAGCTCGGCCCGGCGCGCGTCGCGAGCCCCGTACGCCGCGGCGGGGTCGAAGCGGTCGCGGGGAAAGACCCGGACGTCGTCGATGGTGAATTCCGCGAGGGAGCCGTCCGTACGGGTGACGAGGACCTTGGCGCCGGGGCGGGCCGCGCTGAGGCCGTAGAAGACGGCGGGCCGCGTGTCGGTGTCGACGTGGCCGACGAGAAGGGCCGCGCCCGCGGCGCCGGGGCGGGTGCCGGAGCCGAACCAGCCGACGGTGTGCGGCATCTCGAAGGGCGGTGGGTCGATGGCGCCGGTGTGGTCGAGGCCGCGCGGGACTACGGGTGCGGTGATGCCGAGGGAGGGGATCTCCACCCGGCGGGGTTCGACTGCGGGCAGGGGGTCGCGGGTCGGCGGGAGGGCCGTGCCGAGGGGGCGGCCGACGGCGGCTATGTCGCCGGTGGTCGGCGCGGAGAGGCCGCCGGGGCCCTCGGCGACCCCTCGGCCCCAGAGCCAGAGGCCGAGCAGCAGGAGAGCCCAGGCCACGCCGGTGACGAGTCGCCCGTTGCCCGCCGGGCGGGTTCCGGACGACACGGTCAACGCTCGCCGGAACCGGAGCCGGAGCCGGAGCCGAAACCGGAGCCAGAACCAACGCCAGAGCCAGAGCCAACACCGGAACCAGAACCGACGCCAGAACCCGACCCGGAGCCGACACCGGAGCCGGAGCCGGAACCAGGCCCCGGGGCGGTACCGGAGCCGAGGCCGACGCCGCCGGCACCGGCGGCCGCGCGGCGGCGGGCGCTGCGGAAGGCGACGGAGACGGCGGCGAGGGCGGCGAGGGAGAGGCCGAGGAGGGTGTAGGGGGTGCCGAGGCCGCCGTCACCGACGGTCTGGGCGACGCCGGGGGCGGCCGGGGCGGCGAAGGCGGCGGCACCGCCGCCGCCGGCACGGACCGGGGCGACCGGAGTCGCGTGGTGGGTGGGCTCGTGGGTCGGCCGGTGGGTCGGCTCGTGGGTCGGCCGGTGGGTCGGCTCCTGGGTCGGCCGGTGGGTCGGCTCCTGGGTCGGCCGGTGGGTGGGCTCGTGGGTCGGCCGGTGGGTGGGCCGGTGGGTGGGCTGGCCGTGGCGGACCTGCACGGTGCCGACGTCCGGGTGGTCGTGGCCGTCGCAGGTGACGCTGACCTTGTAGGCGCCGTCCTGAAGGCCGGACCTGAGGGTGGTGTCGCCGAAGAGCGGGTTCTTGCCGCCGTCACGGCCGGTGAGCTCGGCGTCGGCGACGAACGCCGGGGACTTCGCGGCACCGGTGGTGCCCTGGCAGCCGTGGACGCGTACGTCGACGTCGGCGCCGGGCGAGGCGGTGGACGGGGTGACGGTGACCTTCACCCCGTCGTGGGCGTACGCGGTGCCGGCCGTGGGCGCCAGCACGAGTACCAGCGCCGTTCCTGCGGCACGGAGAGCGAGGGAACCTGAACGCATCGTGACCTCCTGGTACTGGCAGGGTCACCCGGATCGGCGCTCTTCGCATCCGCAGGGCGGCGGCGCGGGGCCCGTCAGACGCGGTCGACGATGTCCGCGATGGAGTCGACGATCTTCGACGGACGGAACGGGAAGCGGTCGATCTCCGCCTGCGTGGTCAGACCGGTGAGCACGAGGAAGGTCTGCATGCCCGCCTCCAGGCCGGCCAGGATGTCGGTGTCCATCCGGTCGCCGATCATGGCGCTGGACTCGGAGTGGGCGCCGATCGCGTTGAGTCCGGTGCGCATCATGAGGGGGTTCGGCTTGCCCGCGAAGTAAGGCTCCTTGCCGGTGGCCTTCGTGATGAGGGCGGCGACGGAGCCGGTGGCGGGGAGGGGCCCTTCGAGGGAGGGGCCGGTCTCGTCGGGGTTGGTGCAGATGAAGCGGGCGTCGGCGTTAATGAGGCGGACGGCCTTGGTCATGGCCTCGAACGAGTACGTGCGGGTCTCCCCGAGGACCACGTAGTCCGGGTCATGGTCGGTGAGGACGTAGCCGATGTCGTGCAGCGCGGTGGTGAGGCCGGCCTCGCCGATGACGTACGCGGTGCCGCCGGGGCGCTGGTCGTCGAGGAACTTGGCGGTGGCGAGGGCCGAGGTCCAGATGTTCTCGACGGGCACGTCGAGGCCCATGCGGCGGAGGCGGGCGTGCAGGTCGCGTGCCGTGTACATGGAGTTGTTGGTGAGGACCAGGAAGGGCTTCCCGGTCTCCCGCAGCTTCTTGATGAACGCGTCGGCACCGGGGATCGGGACGCCCTCGTGGATGAGGACGCCGTCCATGTCGGTCAGCCAGGATTCGATCGGCTTGCGCTCTGCCATGGGTGCGGGACTCCTGCCGTACAAACGTGCGGTGTGCTGGGGGCGCCGCGACAGCGCTGTGGCGACGCCCCCAGGGTAGTCAGGAAGCGCTGATCCTGACCCCGTCGATCGTCCAGTACCAGTTGTTGGCGCCGGTGTAGCGGAAGCGGAAGCCGACGGTGGAGGCGCCCGCGGGGACGGCGACGGTGAGGGACTGCGGCTGCGAGAGGACGTCGGCGGTGTAGCTCCGTACGACCGTCGGGGTGCCGCCGTTGAAGCTCGCCAGGACCTGGGCGGTCTGGGCGCCCTCCTGGCGGTAGAGGGTGGTGAAGTCGAGGGTCACCGTGGACGCGCCGGCGACGTGGTGGGCGGGGGTGACCAGGGTCGAGTCGTACGTGCCGGAGAAGGCCTTGTCGGCCCACTCGTCGGAGTCGGCGACGGCGAAGACGCCCCGGGCGCGGACGTTGAGCTCGCGGGACTGGTCGCGCTGGGCGCGGGACCAGAACTCGTCGGTGGCGAAGGACCAGCCGCGCCACTCGGTCATGCCGCCGGTGCCCATGGCGTTGTTGACGACGGACCAGCCGCTGGGCGCGGTGTGGGTGAAGCCGAGGACCCCGGTGGGGATGCCGGTCTCGTCGACGCGGCCGGTGAGGGTCCCGTGGAGGGTGTCGAAGGGGTCGGTGGAGCGGAGCTGGATCGGCTTGCCGTCGAGGCCCCAGGAGGGGTCGGGGACGATGCCGAGCTGCTGGAAGACGGTGGCGGCGACGTCGACGAGCCGGGTGTCGATGGGGCGGGCGCCGGCGGCGATGCCCGGCCCCTGGGCGAGGACGAAGGTGCGCCGTTCCTCGATGGTGGAGCCGCCGTGGCCGCCGCCGTCGGTGTGGCCGTGGTCGGTGGCGACGATGACCGTCCACCGTTCGCCGGCGTACGTGGGGCGGGCCTGGATCGCGGCGAGCAGCCGGCTGAGGTAGCCGTCCTGTACGTCGATGGCTTCGAGGTACTTGGTGCTAGCGGCGCCGTAGCCGTGGCCTATCTCGTCGGTCTCGCCGAAGTAGACGAAGAGGACGTCGGGGTTCTGGTTGCGGAGGACGTCCTCGGTGATGTCGGTGATGAGGAGGTCGTTGACGGCGTAGTTGTTGTCGTAGACGAGTTTGGCGTCGGCGCCGGGGGTGACGGTGCCGTGTGTGTCGAGTTCGGGCCAGTCGACGGCTGCGAAGAGGGAGAGGTCGGGCCGCACCTGGTTCAGGCGAGCCAGGAAGCCGGGGTAGCGGCCGTAGTTCTTGCCGGTGAAGGTGTTGTCCTTGACGCCGTGCTTGTCGGGCCAGACGCCGGTGGAGATCGTCGACCAGCCGGGGCCGGAGGAGGTCGCTGCCATCGGGTTGGCGTAGAGCAGGGAGCGGCCGTACGTGCCGTTGGCCATCAGGGACTTGAGGGTGGGTGCCTTGGCCGCGTCGATCCGGTCGTACCGCAGGCCGTCCATGCCGACGACGAGCACCTTGTCCTTGCTGGTGCCGTTCGGGAGCACTGGGGCGGCGGTGGCGGCCCGGGCCGCGGGCGCGGCGGCGAGTCCGGTCGCGGCGACGGCGGCGGTGGCGCCCGCGGCGGCGAGCACGGTGCGGCGTGAGATGCCGGTGATCGGCATGTCGGGATCCTCCGTCAGGGAGTCGATGGGGAGTGCGTACGCACACCAACGCCCCTGACTGTTCAGGGGCGTTGGTCCGTACCCGTTATCATTCCGCGATATGCGGGGGTGTTCCAGGGTCGTACGGTGAACTCTCGGCCGCCGGTCAGCTTCCGGTCGCGGACTTCCACGCGTCGACGTACGCCGTCAGGTTCTTGTCGATGTCGGACCAGTCCGGTTCGAAGATCTCGACGCCGTCCATCAGCTTGGCGAGGGCGATGGCGTTGGCGTCGGTCGGCCTGACGTCCTTGCGGACCGGGAAGCCGCCGCCGATGGCGCTGACCTCGCGCTGGGCCGCCTCGCTCAGCATGAAGTCGAGGAGCTTCCTGCCGTTCCCGGCGTGCGGGGCCTTGTTCACGAGGCCGGCGGCGTAGGGCAGGGCGAAGGTGGTGGGCTTGCCGCCGTCCCTGGCGGGGAACCAGATGCCGAGGTTCGGCATGGACTTGGACTGGGCGAAGTTCATCTGGACGTCGCCGTTGGCGACGAGGAGTTCGCCCTTGTCCGTCTTGGGGGCGAGCTTGGAGGTGGAGGAGGACGGGCCGACGTTGTTGGCCTGGAGCTTCTTCAGGTAGGCCATGGCCGGCTCCTGGCCGCCGAAGTCGTGCATGGCCTTGATGAGGACGGCGGTGCCGTCGCCGGCGACGCCCGGGGTGGAGTACTGGAGCCTGTCCTTGTACTTGGCGTCGAGCAGTTCCTCCCAGGTCCTGGGCGCGGTCGGCAGCTCCTTCCGGTTGTGGACGAAGCCGAAGTAGTTGTCGACGACGGAGATCCACGTGCCGTCGGCCGCCTTGGCGGCGCCGTCGACCTGGTCGGCGCCCTGGGGCGCGTACGACTGGAGGAGACCCTTGGAGTCGGCCTGCTGGATGAACGGCGGCAGGGTGACGAGGACGTCGGCCTGGGTGTTGCCCTTCTCGCGGAGGGCGCGCTGCACCATCTCGCCGGAGCCGCCCTCGACGTACTCGACCTTGATGCCGGTCTGCTTCTCGAAGTCGGCGAAGACCTTGTCGTACCAGCCGTCGCCCGCCTCGCCCTTGAGGCCGTCGGCGCTGTAGACGGTGACGGTCTTCTCGTCGGACGCGGCGGAGGAGCCGCCGCAGGCGGTCAGGCCGGCGGCGAGGACGAGGGCGCCGGTGACGGCGGCGATCGGCTTGGGGTGGATGAGCATGGCGTTGTTCTCTCCTGGTGACTCAGCGGTACGAGGCTTTGGTGCGGATGCGGGAGACGGCGAGCAGGGCCAGCAGGGTCGCGGCCATGAGGACCACGGCGAGCGCCGAGCCGGTGAACAGGGAGCCCCGGTCGGTGGCGGTGAAGACGAGGACCGGCAGCGGGGTCCAGTCCGGCGGGTAGAGCATCATCGTGGCGCTCAGCTCGCCCATGGACAGGGCGAAGCAGAGCCCGGCGGCCGCGTTCAGGGACGGCAGCAGGAGCGGCAGCTTCACCCGGAGCAGCACGTACGCGGGGCGGGCGCCGAGGCCGGCCGCCGCCTGCTCGTACATCGGGTCGAGGCGGAGGAGGGCGGCCGAGACCGACTGGTGGGCGAAGGCCGTGACGAGCACGGTGTGCGCGAGGATCACGATCCACCGCGTGCCGTTGAGGAGCACCGGCGGCTGCGAGAAGGCGACGAGCACGGCGAGCCCGACGACCACGGAGGGCACCGCGACCGGCAGCATGAACAGGGCGTCGAGCACCCTCCGGCCCCGTTTCCGGAGCGCTGCCGCGGCCAGCGCCGCCCAGGTGCCGACGGTCAGCGCGACCACGCTCGCGGTGACGGCCGTGACGAGGCTGGTGGTGAGCGCCTGGAGGGGCTCCCCTCGTACGGCCGCCGCGTAGTGCGCGGTGGTGGGGCCGGAGGGGAAGGCGCCGGACCAGTGGGTGGAGAACGAGGCGGCGACGATGACGAGCAGGGGCAGGGCGAAGAGCGGGACGAAGAGGACCGCGAAGCCGGCCCACGCCGTCCACCTGCCCGTACGGCTATGCACCAGCACGGCGGCTGACCCCCCGGTAGAGGACGTAGAGACCCACGGACAGGGCGACGTTGACGAC
The DNA here is from genome assembly GCF_056436715.1 of Streptomyces sp. NPDC043176. Classification (NCBI taxonomy): domain Bacteria; kingdom Bacillati; phylum Actinomycetota; class Actinomycetes; order Kitasatosporales; family Streptomycetaceae; genus Streptomyces; species Streptomyces sp. NPDC043176. The sequence continues at coordinate 62,409 of NZ_JBWKCA010000026.1, read as the reverse complement.
GGCGACCACGCAGGCGGCGGCGTAGTCCGATTCGAGGATCGCCTTGCCGTACACGAGCATCGGGAGCGTGGTGACGCCCTTCGCGCCGGTGAAGAGGACGATCCCGAACTCGTTGAGGCACAGGACGAGGACGAGGCTCCCGCCGGCCGCGAGCGCGGGCAGCGCCTCGGGCAGGATCACCTGCCGGACGATCCGCAGCGGGCGGGCGCCCAGGGACGACGCCACCTCCAGCTGCGCGGTGTCCAGTTGGGAGAAGGCGGCGAGCAGGGGCCGCATCACGAAGGGCGTGAAGTACGTGATCTCGGCGAGCAGCACGCCCCACGGCGTGCTCAGGAACCGGAAGGGTCCCGTCGCGTCGCCGGTGACGTCCGTCCACACCCCGTTCGCCATCCCCGCCGTCCCGTACAGGAACAGCAGCGCGAGGGTGATCAGGAACGACGGGAAGGACAGGAAGACGTCGATGGACTTCGACACCGCCTTCCCGCCGGGGAACGGCACGAACGCGATCAGCACGGCGAGCACGAAGCCGAGGACCAGACACCCGGCGGTGGAGGCGACGGCCAGCCACACCGTCGTGACCAGCGCGTCCCGGAAGGACTCGGACGCGAACACGTCGGCGTACGCGCCGGGCGCGAGCGACTCGCGCACGACGAGCGCGAGGGGGTAGAGGAAGACCACGGCGAGCACGGCGACGGGCGGCAGCGCCCAGACCCACGAGGGGAGGGACCGGCCGGCGTCGTCCTTCGCCCCCGTCGTGGGCGTACGTTCCGCGGGGGCGGGAGGGGCGGGCGCGACGCCGGGCGCCGGGGGCCGTTCACCGAGCCCGATGCCGCGGCTACCCATCGGTGACCCCCGCGCCCAGCAGCACCCCGTCCTCGGGCGCGAAGTGCAGCGTCACCTCGGCCCCCGGCCTCGGCGTGTCCCGCAGCTCCGGCACGTCCGCCTTCACCCGGTGGCCGCCCACCTCGACGTACAGCCGGTGGGTGGAGCCGCGCCACTGGACCTCGGAGATCCGGCCGCTCAGGGCGTTCGGCCCCGGGCCGAGGCCGACGAGGTGCGGCCGGACGCAGAGGGTCGCGGCGGCGCCGGGCGCGGCGCCGAAGGCGGGCCCGGGCGCGGCCCCGGAGGCGGACCCGGGCGCGGCGCCGAAGGCGGACCCGGGCGCGGCCCCGGAGGCGGACCCGGGCGCGGCCCCGGAGGCGGACCCGGGCGCGACGCCGGGCGCGGCCACCTTCAGGGGCGTGCCGGCGAAGGCGACGCCGTCCGCGGTGACGGTCACCGGCAGCAGGTTCGCGTTGCCGACGAACGACGCCGTGAACTCCGTACGGGGGCGGCGGTAGAGGTCCTGCGGGGTGCCGCAGTCCTGGAGCCGGGCCTTGTCCATGACGGCGATCCGGTCGGCGAGGGTGAGCGCCTCCACCTGGTCGTGGGTGACGTACAGGATCGACACGTCCGGCAACTCGCGGTGCAGCCTGGCGAGTTCGGCGAGCATCCCGGAGCGCAGCTGGGCGTCGAGCGCGGAGAGCGGTTCGTCGAGGAGGAGCACCCGGGGGCGGATGGCGAGGGCGCGGGCGATGGCGACGCGCTGCTGCTGGCCGCCGGAGAGTTCCCGGGGGTAGCGCCGCGCGTAGGCCGCCATGCCGGTCATCTCCAGGGCTTCGGCGACGCGGCCCGGGATCTCGGCCTTGGGCGCCTTCCGCGCCTTCAGGCCGAAGGCGACGTTGGCGTCGACCCGCAGGTGGGGGAAGAGGGCGTACTGCTGGACGACCATGCCGATGCCCCGGCGGTACGGCGGGAGTGCGGTGACGTCGCGGTCGCCGATGAACACGCGCCCGGAGGCGGGCCGGACGAAGCCGGCGATGGTGCGCAGGGCGGTGGTCTTGCCGGAGCCGGAGGGGCCGAGGAGGGCCATGACCTCGCCGGGCTCGACGGTCAGGTCGAGGGAGTCGAGGACGGTGGTGTTCCCGTAGGCGACGGTGACGCCGTCGAAGCGGATGCCGCCGGTCACGCCTCGGACTCCCGTATCAGCTCGGGGAGTCCGGCGATCGAGGCGAGGACGTGCGTGGCGCCGTGCCCGGTGAGCGCCGCCTCGCCGTGGGCTCCGGTGAGCACGCCCGCCACGATCCCGGCGCCCGAGCGGGCCCCGCTGAGCATGTCGTACGAGGTGTCGCCCGCGACGACGGTCTGCCGGACGTCGTCCACGGCTCCGGTGCGGAGGAGGGCCGCGAGGACCATGTCCGGGTACGGGCGGCCCCGGCCGCCCGCGTCGGCCGGGCAGAGGGTCAGCTCCACCAGGTCGCGCCAGCCGAGGGCGTCGAGGATGGCGTCCTGGGTGACCCGGGCGAAGCCGGTGGTGAGGACGACGGTCCGCCCCTGGTCCCTCAGGGCGGCGATCGCCTCGGCCGCGCCGGGGACCGGGGAGACGAGGCCGTCGGCGACCAGCTCTCCGTACGCCTCCTCGAAGGCGAGGTTGGCCTGCCGGGCGCGGGTCTCGTCGCCGCCGAAGAGGTGGCGGAAGACGGAGATCTTGGACTCGCCCATGGTGGCGCGGACGTGGTCGATCATCGTGGCCGGGTCTTCGCCGAGGCGCTCGGCGGCGGCCGCGAAGGCCTGCTCGACGAGGCCGCCGTCGGCGACGGTCGTCCCGGCCATGTCCAGGACGACGAGGTTCATCGGGTTCTTCGGGCTTTTCGGGTTCTTCGGGTTCGTGTTCATCAAGGTCACCAGCCCAGTTCGTTCGCGGTCGTCTCGGCGATGGCGGGAGAGCAGGTCATGCCCCGGCCGCCGGGTCCGGTCACCAGCCACACGCCGTCGCGGACCCGCTGGCGGTGCACGACCCGGCTGGTGTCGACGCACTGCGCGTACACACCGGCCCAGCGGCGCCGGATCTTCGGCAGCGGGCGGCCGAGGAAGGACTCGACGACGCGGGTGAGGTGCTCGTAGGGGTCTTCGAGGGTGTCGAAGGCGAAGGGGTGCTCGTATTCGTGGGTGTCGCCGATGGTCAGTCCCCCGTCGAGCCGCTGCACCATGAGGAGCTGCATCTTGTGGGCGGCGGCGGTCGGATCCTGCGGCTGCCCCGCGGCGAGGGCGGCGAGGGCGTCGGAGGCGTACGCCGGGTAGTAGCGGAAGGAGTCGGCGTCGGCGACGGAGGTCGTGAGGGGCTCGCCGAGGGGTTCGGTCTGCATCATCTGGAGCCGGACCCGGCGGACGGGTATCGGGCCGGCGATCTCGCGGACGAGGCCGGAGAGCCAGGCACCGGTGCACAGGACGACGGCGTCGCCGGTGTGGACGTCCCCGTGGTCGTCACGGACGGAGCTCCCGCCGACGACGTCCCGGACCTCCCGGCCGGGCAGGAAGGTGTACTTCCCCGTGGCCAGGAGCGCCTCCCGGAACGCGAGTTGGGCGAGGCGGGGTTCGACGGCGGCGTCGCGCTCGCACCACAGCGCGGCCTCGAACGCCCCGCGCAGGGCGGGGTTGACCGCGCGCGCCTCGTCGGCCGTCAGCAGCTTGTAGCCGCGGGCGGCGGCGTCCGGGCGGGCCAGGGCGGCTTCCGCGACGGCGAGTTCGAGCGCGTTCCGCACCGGGGTGAGGGAGCCGTTGGCCCGGAAGCCGAGCCCGGGGACGCGGGCGCCGATGCCCTCCCACAGCTCGCGGGCGCGCAGGGCGGTGTCGAGCTCCTCCCCGCCGGCGCGGCCGCTCACCCAGATCTGGCCGAAGTTGCGGAGGGACGCCCCGCGCGCCTCCGCCTCGCGCTCGATGTGTACGACCTCGTGGCCGCGTTCCACTGCGTGCCAGGCGTGCATGGTTCCCACCACGCCGGCTCCTACGACGATCACCTTCATGCCGGAAACGGTCGCGCCGATGTGTGGACCGGACGAATCCGGACGGCAACAGAACGGTGAACAGGCCGACAAGCTTGGACCAGACCCGTTACCCTTACGTAATCAACGGCGTTCCGCGATCTGCCGTTTCGTCACCCTTGCCGCCCCAGATGGGCGGTGAAGCTGAAGCGGTCGCCCCGGTAGAGCGTGCGGACCCGCTCCAGCGGCCGGCCCTCGGTGTCCCGGGAGACCCGGTGGAGCAGCAGCATCGGCAGGGCGGGCGGGGTGCCGATCAGGAGGGCCTCGCGCGGGGTGGCGAGCACCGTCTCGATGCGCTCGTCGGCGTCGCCGAACGAGATGCCCAGGCGATCGTGGAGATAGGCGTAGAACGAGGAGTCCGGGTCGAACTCGGCGTCCAGGTGCGGGGCGCGGGCCTCGGAGACGTACGTGCTCTCCAGGCCGACCCGCTCGTCGTCGGCGAGCAGCACCCGCTCCATGTGCCAGACGGGCGCCCCGCGTTCGGCGCCGACCTCGGGGGCGAGCGCCTCCGGGCAGGGGAAGCGGTCGAGCGAGATCAGGCTGCGGCCGGGCCGGCGGCCCTGGCGGCGCACGCCCTCCGTGTAACTGGCCAGCGACAGGGGCTGTTCGAGCTTGGGCCCCGCGACGACCGTGCCCCGGCCCTGGCGGCGCAGCCGCCCCTCGATGAGGAGTTCGCGCAGCGCCTGCCGGACGGTCTCCCGCGACACCTCGTACCGGACGGCGAGGTCACGCTCGGTGGGCAGCAGCCCGCCCTCCCCCAACTCGTCGACCAGCAGCGTCAGTTTCGCCTTGACCGCGTAGTACTTGGGTACGCGGCCGTGCTCGGGGACACCGGAACGGACGGGGGCGCCTGGGGTGGTCTGGTAGTTCACGGAGGGATGGTCGCAGACGGGCGTGAACGGCGAGGTGTACGGAGGGTGGCCCGGCGGTGCCGGGCGCGCCGGACCGTGCGGACGAACGCCGCGCCGCCACAGTGCTGCCAGGCGCGCCGGGGCATGCACGACGAGCCCCCGGGCTGCCTCAGCGGTGCTGGGATCGCCGGGCCGCCCGGACGAAACACCACGCCGCCTCAGCGCTGCCGGGACCGCCGGGCCATCCGGACGAGCCCCGCGCCGAGCAGGACGAGGGCCGCGGCGAACGGGGCGAGGACCAGGACGTCACGGTCGGGTCCCCGTCCCGTGTGGGCGAGTACGGGGCGTTTCCTGGGCTCGCCGGTCGCCGTCGGGTCCTTGGCCGCGGGGGCGGCCGTGGCCGATGGTGCCGCCTCCTTCCCGGGCACCCGGGGCGAGCCGGACGGTTCGGGTTCGGGTTCGGCTTCGGCGGGCGCGGGCGCGGGCGGACCGACGGTCAGCCGGTAGTCGCCGGACTCGCCGATCCAGTCGCCGTCCGCGCCGCGTCGCTGGACGACCGCCGCGTTGACGACGACCTCGTCGGGGGCCGCGTCCACGCGGAAGGCCAGCCGTACGGGGACGGTGAGGGTCTCTCCCGCGGGAACCGTGAAGCCCCCGAAGTCGGTGAACGCGCCCACGCTCTCCGCCTCCTCGGTGGCCTCGAAGGCCACCGGCCACCAGCGCGCGGACCCGGCGTCGTAGAACTCGAAGCGGATCTGGGCGGGGCGCAGGGAACGCGCGCCGTCCGCGAACACCAGCACGGGATGGATGTCCGAGCACGACCCGTCCGTGGTGTTGGTCAGGTCGAGCCGCCATTCCTGGAAGGGCCCGCCGGCCGGGTAGTCGGCCGGCCCTCCGTGGATCCGCGTGCCGATCGGGAACCCCCTGTCGGGGGCTGCTCCGCAGGTGGGTGCGGCAGGCGGGTCCGGGGCGGGGGCGCCGACCGCCGGAGCCGCCAGGGTGAGGAGGACCGCCGTGGTGGCCGCCGCGGTCGTGGCCCGCGGGGTGCGCGGTCGCCGGCTCCGGGGCTGGGGGGCTGTTGCCATGGGCGGGGCCTTTGCTGCTCGCGGGGCGGGCGTGCGGTCGGCCGCGACGCTGCCATGCCGGAGCGGGCGAAACGGGCAGCGACACCGCACGCACCCCTGGACGGCCCGGATGTTCCGCCCGATCAGCCTATTGTCCGAAGATCGGACCGAGGATGAGCCACACGGCCCCCTCGGCCACGGCACCGGGCGCGGGTGCGGGGACGGGGACGGGTGCGGGTGCGGGGACGGGGACGGGTGCGGGCGCGGGGACGGGCGCGGGGACGAGGGAGTCGGGCCCAGAAGCGCCTGCATCGGCTGCCGCGTACGCATCGACCGCTGCGCCCGCCTCGGTAGCCGCGCCCGTATCGGTAGTCGCGTCCGTATCGGTAGTCGCGTCCGCCTTGGCCGTCGCGCCCATATCCGTGGCCGCCTCCGCCTCGGCCATCGTGCCCGCCTCGGCCGTCGTGCCCGCCTCGGCCGTCGCATCCGCCTCGGCAGCCGCGTACGCCTCCGTCACGACCGTCACCGGCGCCGTCAGGCCCAGCCCGGCGAGGACCTGCCGGACGCCGGTCGCGAACACGTCGGGGGCGGCGAGCACGACGCGGCCGCCGAGGAGGACCTGGTCGATGTCGAGGAGGCGTACGAGGTTGGCGGCGCCCGCACCGAGGATGCGGGCGGCCTCGAGGAGTTCGCCTCGCGCCACGGCCGCCAGGCAGAGGACCTCCAGGCAGCCGCGCCCGCCGCAGTCGCACGGGGGCCCGTCGAGCTGGACGGTCTGGTGGCCGAGCTCGCCCGCGCCGGTCCTGTCCCCGCGCAGCGGCACGCCGCCGAGGACGAGGCCCGCGCCGAGACCCGTACCGAGGTGGACGTACGCGAAGGACCCGGGGGCGGCGGGGCGCAGGGCGAGGCCGAGGGCGGCGGCGTTGGTGTCCTTGTCGAGCACGACGGGCAGGCCGAGGCGCCGGGCCAGCTCCTCGCGTACGGGCTGCCCGTCCCACTCGGGGAAGCCCGTCACCCGTCCGGGCACCCCGGCCCGGTGGTCCAGCGGCCCGGGCATGGCGATGCCGGCGCCGAGGACGGACCCGCCGGGCGGAACGGCGTCGAGGAGCGCCCGTACCTCCGCCGTCACGGCGTCCAGGACCGGGCCGGTCCCCGCTCCCAGGTCCAGGGGCCGGCGCCGCAGGGACACCGCCGCGCCGGAGAGGTCGGTCAGCAGGGTGGTCAGTTCGTCGCGGTCGAGGTGGACGCCGACGGCGTACGCGGCGGTGGGGGCCAGGCGCAGCACCGTGCGGGGCTTGCCGCCGGTGGAGGCGCGGTGGCCGGCCTCGGCGGCGAGGCCCTCGGCCCGCAGCCGGGCGGTGATCTTGCTGACGGCCTGGGGGGTGAGCCCGGTCCGTTCGGCCAGCTCCAGGCGGCTGATCCCCGCCTCTCCCGCCGTGCGCAGCAGGTCGAGCACGAGCGCGGCGTTGTGGCTGCGCAGGGCCGGCACGTTGACTCCCACCAGGTCTTTCCTCACTCCCCCATTGTCGCTGTCGCTTGCACTTTGGCAACAGCGTTGCTTAAGTGAGACGCATGACTGGCACCGACCCCCGTACCCCGCTCCGCGTCGGACTCGTCGGCTACGGCCTCGCGGGCTCCGTCTTCCACGCCCCGCTGATCGCCGCCTCCGAGGACCTCGTCCTCGCCGCCGTCACCACCGGCAACCCGGAGCGGGCCGCCGAGGCCCGCGCCGCGTACCCCGGCGTCCGGGTCGTCGCCCGCGCCGAGGAGCTGTGGGAGCAGGGCTCGGACGCCCTCGACCTGGTCGTCGTCGCCTCGCCGAACCGGACGCACGTGCCGCTCGCCACCGCCGCCCTGGAGGCCGGCCTCCCCGTCGTCGTCGACAAGCCGCTCGCCGGCACGGCCGCCGAGGCGCGCGGGCTGGCCGCCCTCGCGGAGGAACGGGGCCTGCTCCTCTCGGTCTTCCAGAACCGCCGCTGGGACAACGACTTCCTGACCCTCCGCGGCCTCCTCGACGAGGACGCGCTCGGCGAGGTCCAGCGCTTCGAGTCCCGCTTCGAGCGGTGGCGCCCGCTGCCCAAGGGCGGGTGGCGCGAGTCGGGCGCCCCCGAGGAGATCGGCGGCCTGCTCTACGACCTGGGCAGCCACGTCGTCGACCAGGCGCTCGTCCTGTTCGGCCCGGTGGTCTCGGTGTACGCGGAGTCGGACGTGCGCCGGCCGGGCGCCGAGACCGACGACGACACCTTCCTCGCCCTCACCCACGCGAACGGTGTCCGCTCCCACCTGTACGTGAGCGCCACCACCGCCCAGCTGGGCCCCCGCTTCCGGGTCCTGGGACAGCGCGCCGGCTTCGTCAAGTACGGCCTCGACCCCCAGGAGGCCGCCCTGCGCGAGGGCCTCCGCCCCGTTCCGGGCACGGCCTGGGGCGGGGAACCGCCGGAGCTGTGGGGCCGGCTCGGCGCCGGCGACTCCCCGCTCACCGGCGGCGGCGCCCCGGTCGAGTCCCTGCCCGGCGACTACCCGGCGTACTACGCCGCCGTCGCCGCCGCCCTGCGCGGCACCGGCCCCAACCCGGTCACCGCGCACGAGGCCGCCGCCGCCCTCGACGTCCTGGAGGCCGCCCGGCGTTCGGCCCGCGACGGCGTCACGGTGACACTGTGAGCAGCCCGGAGGTCCTGAAGATCGAGGCCCAGGAGGCCCGCCTCGTCCTCCCCCGGTTCACGTACGAGGACGCCTGGACGCTCGGCACCCTCCTCGTCGGCATCGCGAGGGAGCGCCGGGCCCCCGTCGCGATCGACATCCGGCGGGGCCCGCAGCAGCTGTTCCACTGCGCGCTGCCGGGATCCAGCGCGGACAACGACGCCTGGATCGGCCGCAAGCGGCGGGTCGTCGAGCGCTACGGCGTCAGCTCGCTCCTGGTCGGTGCCCGTTTCCGCGCCAAGGGAACGACGTTCGAGGCGTCCTCGCGCCTCGACCCCGACCGGTACGCCGCACACGGCGGTTCGTTCCCGGTCACGGTCGACGGCGCGGGCGTGATCGGCTCGGTCACGGTCTCGGGCCTGCCGCAGGCCGAGGACCACGCCCTGGTCGTCGAGGCGCTGGAGCGCCTGCTCAGCTCGTACGCCGACGTCGACGCCGACGCCGACGCCGACGGCTGACGGCTGACGGCTGACGGCTGACGGCTGACGGCTGACGGCTGACGGCTGACGGCTGACGGCTGACGATCACCAGGGCGACGCCGGTCGCGAGGCCGGTCGCGAGGCCGGTCGCCCGAGGCCCTTTCCTCTGTCGGACAATACGCAAAAACCACAGGAAAGCGGCGGCGCCCCTCACGCGGGGCGCCGCCGTTCTCACCTCATGGGCCGTCAGGCGCTCTTGAGCTCCTGGCGCTGCCGGCCGAGCCCGTCGACCTCCAGCTCGACGACGTCGCCGGGGCGCAGGTACGGCTTGGGCTCCGGCTGCCCCATGGCGACGCCACTGGGCGTGCCGGTGTTGATGATGTCGCCGGGGTAGAGGGTCATGAACCGGCTGACGTACCGGACGACCTCCGCGACCGGGAAGATCTGGTCGGAGGTGTGGCCGTCCTGCTTGAGCTCGCCGTTCACCCAGAGCCGCAGGCCGAGCGCCTGGGGGTCGGGCACCTCGTCGGCGGTGACGAGCCAGGGCCCGAGCGGGTTGAAGGTCTCGCAGTTCTTGCCCTTGTCCCAGGTGCCGCCGCGCTCGATCTGGAACTCGCGCTCGGAGACGTCGTGGGCGACCGCGTAGCCGGCGACGTGTGCGAGGGCCTCCTCGTCGGTCTCCAGGTAGCGGGCGGTGCGGCCGATGACGATGGCCAGCTCCACCTCCCAGTCGGTCTTCACGGAGCCGCGCGGTACGAGCACCGTGTCGTCCGGGCCGACGACGGTGTCGGCGGCCTTGAGGAAGACGACGGGCTCGGCGGGGGTGGCCTGGCCGGTCTCGGCCGCGTGGCCGTGGTAGTTCAGCCCGATGCACACGACCTTGCCGATGCGGGCGACCGGCGGGCCGACGCGCAGCCCGGTGGCGTCCAGCGCGGGCAGCACGCCGGCGCCCACCGCCGCCCGGACGCGGTCGAGGGCGGAGGCGTCGGCGAGCAGACTGCCGTCGATGTCGTCGACGAGGGCGGACAGGTCGCGGAGCGTTCCGTCCTGGTCGAGCAGGGCGGGGCGTTCGGCTCCCGGCGGCCCGACACGCAGCAGCTTCATGGTCTTCTCCCTGTGGTCGAGGTGGGCCCGGGACGGGCCCCGCGATGCCCCGGCCGATGGAGTGCGGCCATCGGAGGATTGGTCGATCCTCCAAGAGAACGGGTCACTCTGCAAGACCCCGTTCACACCCTGGACCCTTACGCGCGAGTAGCAACGGCTCCGGGAACCCCTCCCGCCCCCTCCTCTCCTTCCGTACGGAACAGCAGGGCGCGCTCGACGGCGGTCCAGGCCGTGCTGGTGACCACGTAGAGCGCCGCGGCGAGCGGCACCACCGCGACCGTGATGAGCGTGGCGAACGACAGCAGCGGCATCACCTTCGCGATCGCGCCCGCCCCCGGCGTCGGCTGCCCCAGATCCAGCGGCTGCGCGGCCAGCTGCGCCTTCGTACGCCGGTACGTGAACGTGGCCACGGCGGCGACGATCACGAACAGCACCAGATAGACCCGCCCGGCCGGCCCGAAGACCCCGCCGTGGGACAGCGCGTCGGCCCAGTGGTCCCCCAGCGGGGCGGCGAACAGGTCGTGCCCGGCCATCCGGTCGCCCGAGAACAGGTGGTACATCAGCAGGAACGCGGGCGCCTGGAGCAGGCTCGGCAGGATCCCCGCGAACGGCGACACCTTCTCCCGCGCGTGCAGCTCCGTGACCGCCTTCCTGAGGCGCTCCGGATCCTTCGCGTGCTTCTTGCGGAGCGCCGCGAGCTCCGGCGCGAGCCGGGTGCGGGCCTTCTGCCCCCGCGCCGAAGCCCTGGACAACGGGTGGATCGCGAGCCGCACGGCCATCGTGAAGAGCACGATCGCGGCGGCCGTCGCGGTGGTGGCGAAGATCGGCTGGAGCAGGTCGGCGAGCCGCTCGACCAGGGAAGCGAAGACGGACAAGGGGGAGCCCTCCGTGGGGTCTCGTCGTGCCGGTGAGATGTCGTTTCTCGGCATGACGGATCCGCGTGCGGGCCTGTCCGGTGTGGTGTGCGGTGGCTCCTACGCGGCCGTCGGAAGGAGACGGCCAGGAGCCCGCGGTCTTCTGCGCCCGGCGGCGTCCGGGTCCCGCTGCGGCAGGAACGCGGTCCGCCGCTCCCGGTCGCGGATGGCCGTACGGACGGCGGTCGGCGGCACGGCCGGGGCCGTACGCGCTCCGATCAGGGCACAGACGACGGTGGTCGCGGCGAAGGCGACGGCGGCGGAGACACTCGCGCCGTCGGAGAGGAGCAGGTCGGCGAGCGCGAGCAGGAAGAACAGCGGCGCGAGGACGCGCAGGACCAGGTCCCTGGCCGTCATCACCACCACCCCCCTCGTCGTGCGCGTCGTTCCGCGTCTCACCGTGAGGACGCGTGACGCCCCTCAGGAGTTCCCGTGTTCGGGGCGGTGCTCAGGGGCAGCGCCACGGCCACGGCCTGATCACCCGGCCGACACCAGCTTCGCCCACACCACCAGCCGGTAGGCGCTGCTGAACTCCGGCGTGCACGTCGTCAGCGTGAGGTACGCCCCCGGCGCCCCGTACCCGTACGACGGCTTCACGATCGACCGCGGCACGGGCCGGATGACCCCGACGTCACGGGGCGAGGTCGAGCGCAGGACCTGGTCGACCCGGTAGACGTACGTACGCGCCCGCGTACGCACGGATATCTCGTCGCCGACCGCGAGCCGGTTGATGTACCGGAACGGCTCCCCGTGCGTGTTCCGGTGACCGGCGAGCGCGAAGTTCCCCACGGCCCCGGGCGCCGCGGTCCCGCCGTACTGCCCGACGTACCCCCTGTCGAGCACGGACCGCTTCGCCACGCCGGGCGCCACGGGCGCGGTCAGACCGATCCGGGGGATACGGAGCACGGCGAAGGCGGCGGACGACCCGCTGCCGGGATCCCCACCTCCACGGCCCCCGGCCCCGACGGAGTCGCCGCCCCCACCGGCCTCACCGGCCCCCAAGGAATCCCCGGCCTCCACAGGCTCCACGGGCTCTCCGGGTTCTCCGTACCGGCCGGGCTCTCCGTACCCGCCGGGCTCTCCCACCCCACCCGACCGTCCAGACCCCCCGGGCTCGCCCCGAGGAGACGTCTCCCACTCCCGCTCCAGCGCACTCACCTGCCCGCGGGCCTCCGCACGGGCCTCCTGGTTCGTCCACCACAGCTGATGGACGACGAGGAGCAGGACGACGACCCCGCAGGTGACGGCGGCCTCGGCACACACCCACAGCACACGCGCGCCCGTACGGCGACGCGCCCGCCCCTGGACGACGACCGGCACCCGCTCCCGCACCCTGGCCCACACGCGGGGCACGATAAGCGCTGAGGCGCCAACTCTCCAGGCCCGTACAGCAGTACGGTGGTGAGCATGCGCCCCGACACTCCTGCCGCCCACACCACCGAAGCCGAGCGCCTGCTGCGCACGGCCTCGCAGTACCCGGGAGACCGGGAACCCCTGTACCTCCAGGCCGCGGCCCACCTGGAACTGGCGGACGACCGCCCGGGCGCGACGGCCCTCTACGACACGCTCCTCAGCGGCGAACCGGCGAACCCCCACCTCATCAGAGCCCTCAAGGCCTCCAACCTCTGGGAGTACGGCCACGAGGCCGAGGCCCGCGCGATCATCGAGGGCGTGCGCCGCGCGAAGCCCGCGGACGCGGCGGCGTGGGAGACCACGGCGGAGACGCTGGAGGCGCACGACGAACTGGAAGCGGCGGAGTCGACCCTCACGGAGGCGGCGACCCTGCTCGTCACGTCCCCGGAGGACCTCCCGCACGCGACCCAGTCACTCCTCATCACCCGCCACCGCATCCGCCGCATGCTGGCCCTCCCGCACGACACCTGGGACGACCTCGCGGACCGCCTCCACACGGCGGCCGTCCCCCTGGACGAACTCCACGACCCCAAGCGCCTCTGGTCCCTCGGCTCCTCCGACCCCGCGGAACTCCAGGCCGAGATCACCCGCCTCCGCTCGGAACTGGGCACCTACCGCACCGCCCTCTCCCGCCCCTTCCCCGTCGCCGTCCTCCACTGGCCGGAACGGGAACTCGACGAACTCCTCGCGGCGTACCCCGAGCTGGAAGCCGAGTACCCCACCTACCGCGCCCACCTCACCGACATCGAGGCCTCCCTCCGCGAACTCGCCCAGGCCGGCACCCCCAACCTCGGCATCGTCCGCGCCACCGTCCCCTCCTACGAAGCCTTCGCCGCCTCCGAATCCACCCACCCCTCGAACCCGGACCTCCTCCCCCAATACGCCACCACCCTGGCGGCCCGCGGCCGCGCCACCCCCTGGCCCCCCACCCAATCCGCCCCCTGCTGGTGCGGGTCTTCGCGTAGCTACGGGGAGTGCCACGGCTCCGATCTCCCGTAGTCAGGGTGCGGACCGGGGCAGAGCTGACATAGTGCGGTTCGCAGCCATGACACTCAGCAGCGAGCGCCGCCACTCTGCCGTTCGCCACATCGCGTTCACAGACAGGACTCGTCGCTTGCTACCCATGGACGTCTCTGCTGCCCTCAACATCCAGACGCAGGCGCTACTCCAGCTAGATCATGAGCTTGCTGCCGTATGGATGCACCTGCGGGAGATGCCCCTTGCCAAGCAGCGCTTTGCCCGTGCCCTCCGAGACACGATCGACCAGCTCCTCAACGGCGAAGACACGGGGCGCTACGACTGGAAGTCGCTCTACAAGACGGAGAAGACTCACGCCGGCACACTGGTGGAGATCAAGCTCCAGCGCGAGTTCAAGTTCGAAGACGGCATCCACATGGACTACCGGATCGCTGACATCGACGTGGACTGCAAGTACTCCCAGCAGTTCGGCGGTTGGATGATCCCTCCGGAGGCACAGGGGCATCTCTGTCTGTTGGTGTGGGCTGACGACAAGAAGAGCCAGTGGAGCGCTGGCCTCTTCCGAGTAAAGGACGAATGGCTCAACCGCGGAAACAATCGCGACCTGAAGTTGACCGTGAAGGCTGAACATCGCGACAAGATCGCCTGGCTGTGGCGGGATGCCGAACTGCCAGAGAATGTACTCCTGCACATGCCTGACCTAGATCGCGATGCGGTTTTTTCCCATAATTCAGGGCAGGCACGGCTCAACGAACTGTTCCGGCGCGTTCAGAACCGGCGAATTGGCCGGAACGTGGTCCGTACTGTCGCGCAACAGAAGGACTACATGAAGCGGGTCCGCGGAAACGGCGGCTCCCGCTCGGCGTTGCGGCACGAAGGAATCCTCATCATGGGGGACTACGAAAGCCATCGCCGCATCGCTTCGTCACTCGGGATACCCGTCCCGCAAGAGGGAGAATTCGTGAGTTCGCGTGTCGTCGAGGTGACAGCCCCGAGCAACCGCCACAGCGTCATGCTGGGCGGTCGACTGTGGGCATGCGCCTCGCCCGAGGACCTTCCCGCGCCCGGACCTTCCCTCCCCTCTCACAGCAAGTAGGCCTCACCGATGAGCGCACCCTTCGCCCCCCAACTGCTCAACTGGAAGCAGCTGAAGAATTCCAAGGCCCTTGTCGCCAATAGCGCTGACACAAGCAGCGAAACCTCGAAAGCGCTGGCCGCAGCCATACTTGAAGATCTGCAGATCCCGCAAAAATTGCCCGAGACGGAGCAGGCAGACCCTGGCCCGTCTCTCGAAATGGCAGTTCGCCACGATCTCGCAGACAGACTTCTTCATCTCAATGAAGAGCGCAAATGGCAGGTCGACCACAAGCAGGTCGTCAGCGCCTTCAGTCAGTACACACACCTCGCCAAGATTTCCCAGCTGCTCACGAAGTACCCCGAACTGAGGACCGAACTGGGACGCGACTATCTCATCAGGCCTGATGTGACCGTAGGCATTGAAGACTCGCCGATCTTCGGGTCCCCTGAGCCTTTCCTTCATGCGGCGGTCTCGTGTAAGTGGACTATCCGATCCGATCGCGTCCAGAACATCCGGCACGAATTCCTGCAGATGATCAAACACAGGCGTGGTCGCCTGCCGCACCTCGTAGCAGTGACAGCAGAGCCCATGCCCAGCCGGATCGCAGCCATCGCTCGGGGAACGGGAGAGGTTGACGCGGTTTACCACATAGCCTTCGACTCTCTCACGAAAGCAGTAGACGCGGTGGGAAGCAGCCAGCAGAAGGACGACTGGCAGGAGTGTGTGGGACAGGGCAGGGTTCTACCGTACGAGAAGCTGGCGGGAACTCTGGCAGGCTGGTAGCCGGAGGGTTTGAGCGCATGACCGAAAACATTCAGGGCACAGAGTGGTTGCCGCCAAAGGGCTCGTGGGCCTCCTCCGAGGCGCGGCGCCGCAATATGCAAGCGATCCGCAGCCGGGACACCAAGCCGGAACAGCTGGTGCGTCGGCTGCTTCACGCTCAGGGGCTGCGCTACCGCGTGGCGGCCAAGCCTCTTCCTGAGCTGCGAAGGACTGCTGACATCGTCTTCCGACCAGTGAAGATCGCCGTCTTCATCGATGGCTGCTACTGGCATGGTTGCCCCGACCATTACGTTGCGCCGAAGACCAACCCCGGTTACTGGTCAGACAAGGTCGCTCGGAACATGTCTCGCGACCGGGATACGGATCAGCGCCTACAAGAAGCGGGCTGGACTGTCCTCAGGTTTTGGGAGCACGAAGCCCCGGAGGAGTGCGTTGTACGCATTGCAGCCGAGGTCGAAAAGCACCGTGCCCTTGCACGGGGCAAGGGCACGGTCAGATCCGAACAAACCGGCGATCAGGAGTTCTGAGCATCCCGCTCGCGGGCGGCCTTCAAGACATCCATGATCGACCTTCCCACAGCCTCGGCCACTGGCGGCGGGAAGGCGTTGCCCACCTGCCGGTACTGAGCCGTCTTGCCGCCGTCGAAGATCCAGTCGTTCGGGAAGCCCTGGATGATGGCCGCCTGTTCGACGGTCAGCATCGGTCCCTCGGGGCCGAAGAGGTCACGATCCTCAGACCCCTTCTTCTTGCACATCTCGATGTCGTTGGCCACGCCAAGACCCGAGACGCCCAACTGCCTCCAGGCAGCCTTTGCCCGGCTCGGGCCGAGGTCGGCCCCGCCGTGCTTCTTCGAACCACCCACGAGCGTGGGTGCGATGCCGGCGCTTTTCTTGGCCTGCAGCTCCTCGTGGCGTTTTGCGGCCTTCGTGTACCACCGCTCGTAGGCATCCCTCGCCTCTCGGTCACGCGGCCCGTCGTAGTACGCCTCGTACCGCGCACGCATCGACTCATCAAGCGCTGCAACAACGCTCACTGCATCCTCGTGTGTCGGCGTCGGCCACTCGTACTTCACGTCCCCCTGCACGCTCTCCAGGATGTCCTTACGGATAGCGACGAGAATCGCCCGGGGGCGAAGCTGAGGAACACCGAAGTCACTGGCCTCCAGAAGCCCCCAGTGACACACGACGTAGCCGAGCCCCTCGTCCTTAACGAGGGAACCGTCCTCTTCGCGGTACCTGCCGCTCTGCAGCCGAGCCCTGATGAAGTCCCGGTAGTCCGAGAACTTCGGGTCCAGAATCCCGCGCACATTCTCGATCATGACTGCGCGGGGCCGCAGCTCCTCGACGAGATCAAGCATCCGCGGAAAGAGGTCACGCTCGTCGGACTTTCCGAGCTGCTTGCCCGCGTGAGAGAAGGGCGGGCACGGAACCCCACCCGCCAGGAGGTCCAGTTCCCTGGCCCTGAGGAGCTTGCCATCCTTGTGCACGTCCACCAACGGCTTGAAGTCATTCACGTCACCGTGCCGGAGGTCACAGTGCTGCTTCTCCCAAGCCCAGTCCGCTCGCGTTTCGATGTTCCGCCGCAGCGTCGCCGCCGCATGCTTGTCGATCTCCACGAGCGCAAGGTGCCTGAACCCGGCGGCATGCAGCCCAATGGCCTGCCCGCCGGCTCCAGCACAGATCTCGATTGAAGTGAACTCCGCCTCAGTGCTGGTCATGCACCCTCCTTGGACCGCGTACCTTGCTGGCGCTTCGTTCGCCAGTCATCACAGAGAGTGACAGGCCGCACTGACAGCGCCCACCCAGTGTGCGTCATCCCGAAGCCTCCTCAGCCACTCCACACCAACAGGGAACACTTGTACGATCAGCGGCATGGCGCAAATCTCGTGGGCGAGGGACGAACTGCTGCTTGCATGCGCGCTCGTCATGGAAAACGACTGGCGCGAGTTGCGACAGAACGACGTGCGGGTCCAGGAACTCTCTGACCTCCTCCGATCCCTCCCCCTGCACGGGAACGCCGCTGTCGACTCCCGGTTCCGGTCGCGGAACAGCGTCAGCCGTAAAACCACCGACATAGCCACCGCCCACCCTGACCACGCGGGAGGCGCAACCAAGGGTGGACGCCCCACCCAGAACGTCGTCGCGGACTTCCTGGCAGACCCGAAGGGGATGCTGGCTGCCGCATCCGCTCTGCGTGCAGGAATCGCCAGCGGCGAGCTGTACGACGCCCCCGCCCAGCCAGACGAGGTGGATGAGGACGGGGAGTCGAGCGCCCGCGAAGGACGTCTGCTCGTTCGCCTGGCCCTTCACCGTGAGCGCGACCGTGGACTCCGTAACCGGAAGATCCAGGAAGTCCGGAGGCTGAACGAGCCCATTCGGTGCGAGGCGTGCGCATTCGACTTCGGCGCCACCTACGGACCGCTCGGCGCCGACTACATCGAGGTGCACCACGTCACACCCCTTCACGTCGTCGGCCCCAGCGAGACCCGACTGGAAGACCTCGCACTGCTGTGTGCGAACTGCCATCGCATGTGCCACAGGCACTACATGGGGGAAGCCTGGCGCACACCCGCCGACCTCCGGGAGAAAATGCGCACTGCGGCCCGTCACGCAGCTTCGGCGGCCTCGTAGAGCTGCTGCGCTCGGCAGAGCGCCTCGTCGGGATCACTGCCCTGCAGGGCGAGCCAGACGAGCAGGTCGGCGATCAGCGTGACAGCCACCTCCTGATTCACCCTGGAGCGCGAGACCTGACGCGGCGCCCTCACCCCGAGAAGCTCTCGGTAGCTGCCGAGAAGTGCGTACGCGCGCCGAACCCGGGCGTACACGGCATCAGCAACCACCGACACCTCACACCAGACGGCCTTTCCAGTCCCCGTGAGCAGTGTGCCCCAGTCGGCTGACATCGACGCCACGAGATGCAGCCCCCGGCCGCACTCCTGCCAGCAATCGGCCACGCCGATCGGCTTCGGCATCACCGGGCTCTTGTCGTGCAGCTCAACCCGGAGGCGACCCCCACGCGGTTCGAGCACCAGGGCCGCCGACGCGCCTTCGCCTACGTGCTTCAAGACGTTCGTCGCGAGCTCCGTCACCACCAGTTCGACCTCGTCGGCCGCGCCCTGTACGCCCCATTGCCCCAGCATCGAGCGGACAGCGCTGCGTAGCAGTCTGAATTCACCGGGCACCGCCTCGAACGGCAAGACGCAGCGCAACTCACTTGCCTCATCTCCCCTGAAAGCCATAGTGAGACTCCCCTCTCCCGCCAGCCGCAACGAACCCACCGCGCTCGTGCGGCGACTCTGTGTGACCCCGACTGAAGTGAGTATGTCAGCGAGATTTCCCGTTGTGTAACTTCTCATGAGACTCAATCGGGTGAATCGAGCGGTACCAACGCCCGCGCCACATAGCCTGATTGGGCCCGAAGATGGGCGATGAACAGCTTCGAAGGGTGGCCGTCTTGCCATCAAGGACCACGACTCGCCGTCGTCAGCTCGGATCGGCCATGCGCAAACTACGGGCGCGGTCTGGCATGACCCTGGAGGAAGCCGGACGCCGCGTCGGCGTCTCCAAGGCGACGGTGAGCCGTTACGAAACCCAGTCCGGCCCCGTGAAATGGCCCATCGTCGATGCCTTGTGCCGCGAGTACGGTACGGGCGACGCAGAGCGGACAGCCGTGGTCGCCCTGGCCAAAGACGCCAAGCAGCAAGGCTGGTGGAGCACCATCGCCGACTCCATCCCCGAGAGCATGAACTTGCTGCTCACCCTGGAGGACGAGGCCGTCCGCGAAGATCACTTCTGCTGCGTCTACATCCCCGGCCTGCTCCAGACACGGGACTACAGCACCGCCCTGCAACAGGCGAACGAGCTCCGCCTGGATCAACGGGAAATCGATCGGCTGGTCGACATCCGCATGAAGCGACAGGAGATCCTCAGTCGGCCCAAGCCGCCCCATCTTTGGGCCATCCTTGACGAGTCCGTCCTGCGTCGGGTCGTCGGCTCCCCAGACGTGATGCGGGCACAGCTCGACCGCTTGCTCGAAGCGAACGAGGCCACGCAGATCACACTGCAGGTGCTGCCCTTCTCCAAGGGCGCGCATGCTGCGGCACTGGGAAGCTTCGTCATTCTCGGAGCTGCCGAGCCGACCCTCGACGTCGTCTACGTCGACCTGCACACCGGCTCGCTCTTCATGGAAACAGCCGATGAACTGGACCGATACAGACTTGCGTTCGAGTATCTGCGGGCACAAGCGTTGGACATGGAAGCGTCGTCCTCTCTGATCCACCGCATCCGCAAGGAGCTCTAGGTGCCCTCTCCTCAGCGTTCAGAACCGACTCACGTTTGGTTCAAGTCGTCGTACAGCGGCGGCAATGCGACCGAGTGCGTGGAGTGCGCCCACACACCCACGGTCACGCTCGTGCGGGACTCCAAGCGTCCGGATGGGCCAACGCTCACCCTGAGACCCACCGCCTGGCAGGAGTTTGTTGACGGTGTAGCCGTCGACCAGCTCTGGCTTTTCCCCACCGGACGCTGATATGCCCGTGGCTGCGCAGATCATTGAGGTGCCGGTCATTGCCGATGTGGTCGGGGGGCATGCTGGGCGGCTCGACGACTTCAAGGGTGGGGTGGAGTCGATCATCCGGCTGCGGCCGGAGTTTCCCGTGGAGACCCTGCAGGGCATCGAGGAGTTCTCGCACCTCCAGGTGACGTGGTTCTTCAACCTCGGCTCTCCGGACGATGTCGCGCTGCACGCGCGCAGTCCCCGTGACAACCCCGCGTGGCCGGCGACCGGCACCTTCGTTCACCACAACCATCGGCGCCCGGCCCGGCTGGCCACTTCCTTCCCGCGACTCGTCAAGGTCGACGGGCGCGACCTGCACGTCACTGACCTCGACGCGGATGACGGCACTCAGGTCGTCGACCTGGTGGCGGTGTTCCGCGAGATGCTCCCCCGGGGGCCCGTCACTCAGCCGACCTGGCCCGGCGAGATGCTTGCGGACTACTGGCGCGACGCCTCCGAACGCTGAGGCCAGCGAGGACGCCGCCACACTCGGGAAGAGGGCGGTTACGCCAGGATCCCGCCTGCTTCCTCGCCCGTTGAGCCCGCCCGTCACTCACACGGGCGATCTTCACCCCATGCGCCCGCCCGGACGCACGCGGTGACGTACGGTCGCGCAAAACGGCCCTCGCTGATGGTTGGCGCCATCGCGAGGGCCTGAACCACTAGTGGAATAGGACTCCACCGTGATCTACCGGCACTTTAACGCGCCCTCCCGCGCCTTCAGCCAGTTCTCGCACGAGATCATTCGGCACCCTCGGCTCAGCTCCGACGCCGTCCGGCTTCTGACCTGGCAGCTCTCCCTCCCCCAAGGGGCCCGGGAGTCGCTCTCCCGAACTGCCGAACGTGCCCGGATCGGGGCATGCGCGTTCGCCCGCGCCAAGCGGCAGCTCAAGGAGGAAGGCTTCGTCCACGAGCGGCGGGTGCAAGGTCCCGGAGGCCGCTGGATGACCCAACAGATCGTCTCCAGCTCCCCGTTGACCGCCGACGAGGCCGTCAAGCTTCTCTCTCGGACACCCGTTCCCACCTGCGCCAACCGGGTATCCCCGCAGGTCGTACCGAGTCCCCGGAAACCGGCCGTCGGTGAGCCGACGACCCCGCCGGCCGACGGTTATCCAAAGAAAGACCCGAAGGAAGACACCTCCCACCTTCCCGCCCGGACGGACACCGCCGAGAGCCCCCACCTCGACGACGCCCGCGCCCTCGTCGGCGCCCTCCCTCTTCTCTCCCCCGCCCTCCGTCACATCCCGCCCGCCATGCGCGACGAACTCACCCGCCTCGCCGCCCGCTGGCTCGACGCCGGGCACACCCCCACCGACGTCCACGAACACGTCCTCCGTGGCCTCCCCGGCGCCGGGACGTCCGTCCACCGACCCGGCGGCCTCGTCCGCTACCTGCTCCGCGACGTACCGCCGCTCCAGCTCCCGCCCTCGCCCTCGCCTCAGCCCTTGCTCTCCGCACGGCTCCGCGGCACCCGCGAGTGCTCCGGAGAACACATCCAGCCCATGCTCTTCCGGCCCGTCGCCGACGAGAGCCTCTGCTCGGCCTGTGTCCCACCCGTTGCGGCACCCTCGTAGGCTCGGGGGACGACCCGTTCGACAGAAAGGCCCCCGCCATGCCCCGCATCCCCTCCCCCGCCGTCGCTGCCGTCGGGCTCGTCGGTGGGTATGCCGTTGCCCGGTGGACCAAGAGGCGGCCCCTCGGTGGGGTCGTGCTCGCCGGGGCCGGGGCCGTCGCCGTGCGGGAGTGGCAGCGGGTGGGCGGGGTGAAGGTGGCGGCCGGGCTCGGGGCCGCCTATGTCGCCGCGTTCGCCGGGTCTCATCCCCTCGCCAAGAAGATCGGCGCCTGGCCCGCCGTGTTCTCCGGGGCCGGGACCGTCGCCGCCGCTTCCTGGGCCGTCACCCGCCGGAAGTAGCGAGGAGTCCCCGCCTCCTCAGCCGCCTGCCGCGTGGCTGATCGTGTAGATCAGGAGGCCCGCCAGCGCTCCCACCACGGTGCCGTTGATGCGGATGAACTGGAGGTCGCGGCCGATGTTGGCCTCGATCTTCTTCGAGGTCTGGGTGGCGTCCCAGCCGGCCACCGTGTCGGTGATGAGGGACGTGATCTCGGTGCGGTACGTCGTGACCACGTACGCCGCGGCGTCCTCCGCCCAGCCCTCGACCTTCTCCTGGAGGCGGGTGTCCGTCGACAGGCGGTTGCCCAGGGAGATGAGGGAGGCGCGGGCGCGGAGGCGGAGTTGGCTGCGGTCGTCCTCCGCCGCCGCGATGATCAGCGCGCGGACCGAGGACCACGCCGAGGCGATGATGTCCTGGACCTCCGGGCGGGCGAGGAGGTCCGACTTGAGCCGTTCCACCCGCGCGCGGGTGTCCGTGTCGGCCTGGAGGTCGGCCGCGAAGTCGGCGAGGAAGCGGTCGATGGCGCCGCGCGCGGGGTGGCCCGGCATGTCCCGCATCTCGGTGACGAAGCGGAGGAGCTCCTTGTAGACGCGTTCGCCGATGCGGCGGTCGACGAAGCGGGGGGTCCAGCCGGGGGCGCCGCCCTGCACCGCGTCCATGACCGATTCGCCGTGGGTGACGAGCCAGTCGTGGGCCCGGGTGCACACCAGGTCGACGGCGCGGCGGTGGGCGCCGTCGGTGACGATCTTCTCCAGGGTCTTGCCGAGGCCCGGTCCGATCTCGACCGCCTCGGCCCGCCGGGTGATCGCCTCCCCGACGACCGCCTGGACGTCCGCGTCGCGCAGGACGGTCAGGGCGCCCCGGAGGGCCGTCGACGCCTCCGCCGTGACGCGGTCGGCGTGTGCCGGGTCCGAGAGCCAGGCGCCGAGGCGGCCGCCGATGCCGAAGGCGTGCAGCCTGCCCCGTACGACGTCGGCGGAGAGGAAGTTCTCGCCGACGAACAGGCCCAGCGAGGCCCCCAGCTGGTCCTTCTTCTTGGGGATGATCGCCGTGTGCGGGATCGGTACGCCCAGCGGGTGCCGGAAGAGGGCGGTGACCGCGAACCAGTCGGCGAGGGCGCCGACCATGCCGGCCTCGGCCGCCGCGGCGACGTAGTCGGCCCAGGCGCCCCAGCCCGCGTTGCGGGCCCAGGTCGCGAGGGCGTAGATCAGGGCGACGCCGACGAGCAGGGCCGTCGCCAGCGCCTTCATGCGCCGGACGCCTCTGCTCTTCTCCTCGTCCGCCGCCGTGTAAGAGAAACTCACCAATGCACTCGACCTCCTACATCAGGGACTCCCGGCGCTCTTCCCGAGTTCCCCCGTACATCTTCGCGATCACCGCCTCGATGTCCGGCTCCCGCACCGAGAGGTCGAGCAGGGGATGCCGGGCGGCGACCGCGGCGACCAGCGGGGCCGCCGATGCGGTGGCCGGGAAGGCGAGCCACTGCCGGGGGCCGTCCGACCGTACGTGGCGGGCGCCGGGGACGTCGGTGATCGGCGGGAGCTCGCGTTCGAGGTCGACGACGAGGAGCCGTTCGCTCTCGCCGACGGCGTGCAGGCCGGCGAGTTCCCCGTCGTACATCAGGCGTCCGTGGTCGATGACCATGACCCGGGAGCAGAGCTGCTCGATGTCCGTGAGGTCGTGCGTGGTCAGCAGGACCGTGGTGCCGCGGGTGGCGTTCAGCTCGCGCAGGAAGTCCCGCACCCTCGCCTTCGAGACGACGTCGAGGCCGATCGTCGGCTCGTCGAGGTAGAGCACGTCCGGATCGTGGAGGAGCGCGGCGGCGATGTCGCCGCGCATCCGCTGGCCGAGGGAGAGCTGGCGGACCGGGACGTCGAGCAGCTCCCCCAGGTCCAGGAGGTCGACGCAGCGGTCGAGGTTCTCGCGGTAGCGGGCGTCGGGGATGCGGTACATGCGGTGCATCAGCCGGTACGAGTCCCTCAGCGGCAGGTCCCACCAGAGGGTGGTGCGCTGGCCGAAGACCACTCCTATCCGCCGGGCCAGCCGGGTGCGCTCGCGCGCCGGGTCGATGCCGGCGACCCGCAGCCGGCCGCCGGTCGGGGTGAGGATGCCGGTCAGCATCTTGATCGTGGTCGACTTCCCGGCGCCGTTCGGGCCGATGTAGCCGACCATCTCCCCCCGGTCCACGCCGAAGGAGATCCCGTCGACGGCCCTGACCTCCCGCTTCTCGCGGCGGATCAGGCCGGTCTTGCGACGGACCGTGAAGGTCTTCTCGACCGTGTCCAGTTCGATGAAGGGCACGAGGGTCTCAGCTTCCTGTCGATCGGTACGAGCGGATTCCGGCGCGCCACGCGAGGCCGGCGACCGCACAGCAGACGGCGGCCACCAGGGGCGACGCGAACGCCGCCGCGTCCGGTACGCCCACCGGGCCGGGGCGGTCGAGGAGGTACAGCGCGGGCAGCCAGTTCACGAACGCCAGCGGTACGACGTACACGACTCCCCGCACCAGCTCCTGCGCGAAGATCGTCGGCGGGTACTGGAGGAGGGTGTTCCCGCCGTACGTGAACGAGTTCGTCACCTCCGCCGCGTCCTGCATCCAGAACAGCGTCGACGCCCCGAGCACCATCACCGCCGCGAAGATCACCGTCCCGCACACCACCGTCACCGGCAGCAGCAGCACCTTCACCGGCGTCCAGTCGACGTCGAGCAGCACCAGGGCCCACACGAGCACCATCAGCCCCTGCGCGACCCGGCCGAACCGCCGCAGCGCGAACTTGTCCGCCGCCACCTGGGCGAGCAGCGGCGCCGGCCGCATCAGGAACGTGTCGAGCGAGCCGTCCCTGACCCGCCTGCCCATCCGCTGGAGCGAGCCCATCGTCAGGTCCGCGATCCCGAAGGACGTGCCGGTCAGCCCGTACAGCAGGGCGACCTCCGCGAACGAGAACCCGCCGAGGCCCTTCACCCGACCGAACATCAGCAGGATGACGACGAAGTCGAAGAAGGTGACGCAGAAGCTGGTGAAGACCGTCAGCGCGAAGGACGTCCGGTACGTCATCGTGGAGCGGATCCACATGCCCGCCACCATGCGGTACGTGCGGAGGGAGTCGGCGAACGGCCGGTGCGCGTGACCGGCGTCCGCCGTCGACGGGTGGTCGCGACCGGGGTCCCCCGCCGGCCCGTCCGTTTCGGGGGAGTCCCCCGTCGGCCGGTCCGCCAGGAGAGGGTCGCGTACGTCCTCAGCCACCCTGCACCACCACCTTCCGTGTCGCCGCCGCCTGGGCCGTCCGTCCCGCGCCGAGCAGTACCAGGGCCCAGCAGGCCTGGAAGGCGTACGCCTCCGCCAGGGCCCAGCCCTGGTACCTGCCCAGGTAGACGTCGGCGGGGACCTGGAGGAGGGACGCCCAGGGGAGGAGGCGGGCGACCTCGCCGAGGGTGCCGGGGAAGACGTTGAGGGGGAGCAGCATGCCGGAGAAGAACAGGCCGCCGAGCCAGGCGGCCTGGACGACGCCCTGGCCGTCGAGGAGCCAGAAGGCGCTCATGGCCACCGCGTACCAGATCGCGAAGCCGACGACCGAGCCGAGGGCCACCGCGACGAGGAACGCCGCCCAGGCGCCGGGGCCGGAGGGCAGGGTGAAGCGGAAGACGAGGGCGCCGACGGCCATGGGGGCGACGCCGCGGCCGAGGAGCTGGTAGGCGGACCGGCCGGCGTTGGCCGAGAACCACCAGGCCTGGAGGTCGGCGGGGCGGTAGAGGTCGACGGCGATGTCCCCGGTCCTGATCCGCTCGATCAGCTCGTCCTCGAAGCCGCCGCCCATCAGCCCGCAGACGGTGATCAGGGCCTGCCCGATCCACACGTAGGCGAGGGCGTCGTCCATGGAGTAGCCGCCGAGCTGCGGCCGTTCGTCCCAGAGGGCGATGTACGTGTACGACAGGATGAAGCCGAACACGCTGTTGGTGAAGACCCCCGCCACCGTCGCCACCCGGTAGGTGGCGTGGCGCCGGAAACCGCCCGCGGCCACCGTCGCGTACAGCCGCAGCATGATGCTTCCTTTCGGTATGGCCCGCCGGTACGACCTGCCGGGACGACCTGCCGGGACGGCCCGCCCGTACGACCTGCCGGTACGACCTGCCCGTACGACCTGCCGGTACGACCTGCCGGGACGAAGTCGCGGGCGCGCGCCCTCGGGTACGAAGTCCCCGGCACGAAGTCCCCGCCGGACCTATCGGCACGAATGACAGCGAAGCGCACGACCCTAGCGGGCCGCGGAGTGTCGCCGCGAGCGGATTTCCCGTCAGGATCGGGTCGCGTTCAGGAGTTTCGCCCTGTTCCGTGCAGTATGTGATGCCATGTCCCCTTCCTCAGGTACGAGCGACACTCCCCGGCCATCCCGCCCGGGCTGGGAACCGAGGGACCCCACCCTCCCCTCCCCGCAACCGGACGAGCGCCCCAGGCGACGGCCCAGGCAACGGCCGGGGCGCGTCCGCCGCGCCCTGCGGACCCTCTTCGGGCTCCTGCTCCTCGGCACGCTGCTGCTGGCCGGCGCGTTCGCCGCCGGCTACCTCCTGGTGGAGATCCCGCCCGCCAACGCCGCCGCCGTCGCCCAGTCCAACGTCTACCTCTACCGGGACGGCAGCCCGCTGGCCCGTGACGGCGAGGTCAACCGCGAGAACGTCCGCCTCGACCAGGTACCGCTCGCCGTCCGGCAGGCCGTACTCGCCGCCGAGGACCGCGACTTCCACGCCTCGCGCGCCGTCGACCCCAAGGCCATGGTCCGCGCCGCCTGGAACACCGTCAGCGGCAAGGGCCGCCAGTCCGGCTCGACGATCACCCAGCAGTACGTGAAGAACTACTACCTCGGCCAGGAACAGACCCTGACCCGCAAGGCGAAGGAGTTCTTCATCGCGATCAAGCTGGGCCGCGAGAAGAGCAAGGACGAGATCCTCGAGGGCTACCTCAACACCAGCTACTTCGGCCGGAACGCGTACGGCGTCCAGGCCGCGGCCCGCGCCTACTACGGCAAGGACGTCGAACGCCTCGACACCGCCGAGGGCGCCTACCTCGCCTCGCTCCTCAAGGCGCCCAGCGCCTACGACGTCACCACCCACCCCGAGAACCGCGCCAAGGCCGTCGCCCGCTGGAACTACGTCCTGGACGGCATGGTCACCGAAGGCTGGCTCCGCCGCGCCGACCGCGCCGCGGCCCGCTTCCCGGCCCCCCAGACCGCACGCCCCGCCACCGCCCTCTCGGGCCAGCGCGGCTACCTCGTCCAGGCCGTCGAGGAGTACCTGACGGACCACGGGATCGTCGACGAGAAGACCCTCGCGGGCGGCGGCTTCCGCATCACCACCACCCTGGAGCCCGCCAAGCAGGACGCCCTCGTCCAGGCCGTCGAGGACCAGGTCATCTCCCGGCTCGACCCGGCCCGCGCCCCCGCCGACCGCTACGTCCGCGTCGGGGCCGCCGCCGTGGACCCGGCGACCGGCAGGGTCCTCGCCCTGTACGGCGGCATCGACTACACCCAGCAGTACGTCAACAACGCCACCCGCCGCGACTACCAGGTCGGCTCCACCTTCAAGCCGTTCGTCTTCACCGCGGCCGTGCAGAGCGGCGCCCAGACCCAGCAGGGTCTGCCCATCACCCCCCACACGCTCTACGACGGCACCAACCGGCGCCCGGTGGAAGGGTGGAACGGCACGCCGTACGACCCCGCCAACGAGGACGACGCCAGCTACGGCGAGATCGCCGTCGGTGCCGCCACCGACCTCTCCGTGAACGCCGTGTACGCCCAGATGGCGGTGGACGTCGGCCCCGCCCACGTCCGGCGCACCGCGATCGCCCTCGGCGTGCCGCGCTCCACCCCCGACCTCACCGCCTCACCGTCCATCGCCCTCGGATCCGCCACCGCCAGCGTCCTCGACATGACGGCCGCCTACGCGACCCTGGCCGCGCACGGCCGGCACGGCACGTACACGCTGGTCTCCGCCGTCACCCGGGGCGGCCAGGAGCTCGCGCTGCCGGGCGGCACGGCCCGGCAGGCCGTCAGCCGGGAGGCCGCCGACACCACCACGGCCGTCCTGCGGAGCGTCGTCGAGACCGGCACCGGCACGGCCGCCCAGACCGCCGGTCGTCCGGCCGCGGGCAAGACCGGCACCGCCGAGGACGACAAGGCGGCCTGGTTCGCCGGCTACACGCCCGAACTCGCCACCGTCGTCGCCCTCATGGGCCAGGACCCCGAGTCGGGACGCCAGGAGCCCCTCTACGGGGCTCTCGGGCTGCCCCGCGTCAACGGCGGCGGGCCGCCCGCGGCGATCTGGGGCCAGTTCACCCGGAACGCGCTGGCCGGCACCCCGCCCAAGGACTTCGAGCTCCGGCTGATGCCCGGGGCCGAGGAGATGCCGGAGGTGCCGGAGACGCCGCCGGTGCCGGACGGCACGGAGGAGGCGTACGTGACGGGCGAGGCGGGACCGGAAGCCGCCTCACGCAGCCCCCGGCCCCCGAGCGGCAGCCCCCGTCAGTGACCCGAGGTCGCCTTGAGACCCACCACGGCGACCAGCAGCAGACAGACGAAGAAGATCCGGGCGGCGGTCGCCGGCTCACCGAGCACCACCATGCCGAGCACCGCCGCACCGGCCGCGCCGATGCCGACCCACACGCCGTACGCCGTACCGATCGGGAGCGACTTCGCCGCCTGCGACAGCAGCAGCATGGAGGCGACGATCCCCGCGCCCGTGAACACACTGGGCCACAGCCGGGTGAAGCCGTCCGTGTACTTCATGCCGATGGACCAGCCGACCTCGAGCAGACCCGCGACGACGAGAAGAACCCAGGCCATGACGACGACACCTCCGCGAGACGGAACAACAGGAGTGCGTCGTCTTGTCGTCATCCCGGTACGGCGCGTCTCGTCGGGTGTCTCCAGGCTAGCAAGGAAACCGCGGAGGCCCCGGTGACGGTCGTCACCGGGGCCTCCGGAACATCCCTGCTCCTACAGATACAGACCGGTCGAGTCGGTGGCGCCCTGGAACCGGTCCGCGGCCACCGCGTGCAGGTCCCGCTCCCGCATCAGGACGTACGCCACGCCCCGGACCTCCACCTCGGCGCGGTCCTCGGGGTCGTACAGCACCCGGTCGCCGATCTCGACGGTGCGGACGTTCTGGCCGACCGCGACCACCTCGGCCCAGGACAGCCGACGGCCGACCGCGGCCGTCGCCGGAATGAGGATGCCGCCGCCGGAACGCCGCTCGCCCTCCGGAGAGTCGGTGCGGACCAGGACCCGGTCGTGAAGCATCCGGATGGGCAGCTTGTCGTGCGTGTTCTCGCTCACGGACCGAACCTACCTGCCCGGGCGTGTCGCCCGTAGCCGGGAGGAGTCATCCCCGGCGCTTCCGCGAGGACGCCACGAGCAGCCCGACGACCGCGACGCTCGCGACCGCCACCGGAACGACGCGCTCCAGGCGGGGGGTGCCGTCCTCGTGGGTGAAACGTGCCTTCACGTCCGACACGACACGGTTGACCGCGACGAAGGCACGACCGACGGTCTGGTCGACCGTCGAGGCGACCTTGGCCTTCGCGTCCCCGATGATCGTCTGCGGGTGCACCCGAATGCCGATCTCGTCGAGAGTGACGGCGAGCTGCTCGCGCCGGCGGACGATGTCCGCCTCGATCTGCGCAGGGGTCCTGACGTCCGACACCGCGCTGCCTCCGTAGTCGTGATCCGGTCGTTTGCGGTCAGTCTGTCAGTTCCGGCGCCGCGGGGGCGCGCCAGTCCCCCATTAGGCTCTGAACGCGTACCGCGAACATTCCGAGGAGAGCAAGCCATGAGCGAGCGACTGCAGCCCGGCGACACCGCCCCCGCCTTCACCCTTCCCGACGCGGACGGCAACGAGGTCTCCCTCGCGGACCACAAGGGCCGGAAGGTCATCGTGTACTTCTACCCCGCCGCCCTCACCCCCGGCTGCACCAAGCAGGCCTGCGACTTCACCGACAACCTCGACGTCCTCGCCGCCGCCGGCTACGACGTCATCGGCGTCTCACCCGACAAGCCGGAGAAGCTCGCCAAGTTCCGCGAGAAGGAGAACCTCAGGGTCACGCTCGTCGGCGACCCGGAGAAGAAGGTGCTCGAGGCCTACGGCGCCTTCGGCGAGAAGAAGCTCTACGGCAAGGTGGTGACCGGCGTCATCCGCTCCACCGTCGTCGTCGACGAGGACGGCAGGATCGAGCACGCCTTCTACAACGTCAAGGCCACCGGCCACGTCGCCAAGATCATCAGGGACCTCGCCATCGAAGGCTGAGCCCCGCCACCGAGGGCTGAGCCCCGGCCGGGGAGGGTGACGCACGTCCCATCCCCGGCCCTCCCCGTTTGCCGATGGCATGATCGTGCAGACGTCCCTCCTGGAGTCTCCTTCCCCAGAGAGGACGTACGGTCATGCCGGCCACAGACCGCGATCCCGCGACGGATCCCGAAGCCCTGAGGCGCCATCCGCACCTGTTCAGGGCAGCCGTCCGGCGCAGGAAGCCCCGGCTGCGGCGGACGGACGTCACGGTGACGGACGAGGCGGCGGTCAGGAGGGCCGTGCGGGCGGCCTCGCTGGGCAATGCCATGGAGTGGTTCGACTTCGGCGTCTACGCCTACCTCGCCGTCACCCTCGGCCACGTCTTCTTCCCGTCCGGGAACGACACGGTCCAGCTGCTGTCGTCGTTCGCGACGTTCGCCGTCGCCTTCCTGGTCCGCCCGATCGGCGGCATGGTGTTCGGCCCGATGGGTGACCGGCTGGGCCGCAAGAGGGTCCTCGCGCTGACGATGATCCTCATGGCCGTCGGCACCTTCGCGATCGGCCTGATCCCGTCGTACGCCTCGATCGGCTTCTGGGCCCCGGCGCTCCTGGTCCTCTTCCGGATGCTCCAGGGCTTCTCGACCGGCGGCGAGTACGGCGGCGCCTCGACGTTCATCGCGGAGTACGCCCCCGACCGGCGCCGGGGCTACTTCGGCAGCTTCCTGGAGTTCGGCACGCTGGCCGGGTACGTCGGTGCGGCGGGCCTGGTGACGGCGCTCGGCGCGTGGCTGGGCCCCGACACCATGGAGGCGTGGGGCTGGCGGGTGCCGTTCCTGGTCGCGGGACCGCTGGGGCTGGCCGGCCTCTACCTGCGGCTGCGGCTGGACGAGACGCCCGCCTTCCGCAGGCTGGAGAGCGAGGTGGCGCGGGCCTCGGAGGCGGCGGACGCGGTGGAGACCTCCACCAAGGACGACCTGACGAAGATCCTCCGCCGGCAGTGGCCGACGCTGATCCTCTGCGTCGCCCTCGTCGGCGCGTACAACATCACCGACTACATGCTGCTGTCGTACATGCCGACGTACCTCTCCGACGAGCTCGGCTACAGCGAGACGCACGGGCTGCTGGTCCTGCTGCTCGTGATGGTGCTCCTGATGCTGCTCATCACCCGGGTGGGCCGGCTCAGCGACCGGTTCGGCCGCAAGCCGGTCCTGATGGCGGGCATGCTGGGCTTCCTCCTGCTGTCGCTGCCCGCCTTCCTGCTGATCCGTCAGGGCGGGGTGCCGGCGATCACGGCGGGCATGCTGATGCTCGGCCTGTCGCTGGTCTGCATGCTCGGCACCATGTCGGCGGCGCTCCCGGCGCTCTTCCCGACGGACGTGCGGTACGGCTCGCTGTCCGTGGGCTACAACGTGTCGGCGTCCCTGTTCGGCGGTACGACCCCGCTCGTCGTGACGGCGCTGATCGGCGCCACCGGCAGCGCCCTGATGCCGGCGTACTACGCGATGGGCGCGGCGCTCGTCGGGGTGGTCGCGGTGGCGTGCATGAAGGAGACGGCGCGGCAGCCGCTGGAGGGTTCGCCGCCGGCGGTGGAGACCCCTGAGGAGGCAACCGAGTTGGTGATGGCCCAGGCGCCCGGACCGCGGTTCTGAGTCCCGTGCGGGAGGAAAGGACGTGGCCCGCCGCCGGGCGTGGTGTGCCCGCTACGATGGCCGTGCACGCGGCCGTGTCGTAACTGGCAGCCGAGCTGGGTTTAGGTCCCAGTGGGCGAAAGCCCGTGTGGGTTCGAGTCCCACCGGCCGCACGGCGAGGAGAAGGGCCGCCCCCGAGGGGGCGGCCCTTCCGTCGTGCTCAGCCCAGCAGTTCCTTCACCACCGGCACCAGGGCGCGGAAGGCCTGGCCCCGGTGGCTGATGGCGTTCTTCTGGGCGGGGGTCAGTTCGGCGCAGGTGACGTCGTGGCCCTGGGGCTGGAGGATGGGGTCGTAGCCGAAGCCGTTGGTGCCGACGGGGGTGTGGCGGAGGGCGCCGGGCATGCGGCCTTCGACGACGCGCTCGGTGCCGTCGGGCAGGGCGAGGGCGGCGGCACAGGCGAAGTGGGCGCCGCGGTGTTCGTCCGCGATGTCGGAGAGCTGGGCGAGGAGCAGGTCGAGGTTGGCCCGGTCGTCGCCGTGGGTGCCGGCCCAGCGGGCGGAGAAGATGCCGGGGGCGCCGCCCAGGACGTCGACGCAGAGGCCGGAGTCGTCGGCGACGGCGGGGTGGCCGGTGGCCCGGGCGAGGGCGTGGGCCTTCAGGAGGGCGTTCTCGGCGAAGGTGACTCCGGTCTCCTTGACGTCGGGGACGTCGGGGTACGCGTCCGCGCCGACGAGGTCGAGGTCGAGGCCTGCGTCGGCGAGGATCGCGTGGAGTTCCGTGATCTTGCCCGCGTTGCGGGTGGCGAGGATCAGTCGCTGTCGGGTCATGCCCCCGATTATCCCGGGGTGCAGACCTTGGCCACCTCGCCGGCGGCGTCCGTGATCGGGGTGATGTCCGGGGTGGTGTCGCCGTTCTTGACGGCCGTGCGGACGGTGTCCACGCCCTTGGTGAGGTCGTCGACGGCCTTCGAGAGGTCGGCGTTGTCGGTGGTGTTCTTGAGGTTGCCGAGCTCGGTGGATATCGAGTTGAGGGACTCCTCGATCTGCGTGACGTCGTTGGAGGCGTTGGAGACGGCCTGCTGGAGGTTCTGGACGGAGGTGGCTATCGCGTCGGCGGTCTTGACGCAGTCCATGGCGGTGTCGAGGGCTCCGCAGCCGCTCAGGACGGTGGTGAGGGTGGCGGCCGTGGCCACGGCGAGTGCGATTCGGCGCTTCAAGTCGGGTCCTCCCCGGAGACGTACAAGCGGACGTGACGAGCGGATGTACGAGTGGACGTGCAAGCGGACGTGCCGGCCGGCGTACAGGCGGACGGGCGGGCGCCCGGATCGTACCCGGGTGCCCGCCCGTCAGGACGCGGTGAGGTGTCAGAGGGTTCCTTCGAGCGCCTTGCGCTGGATCTCGGCCAGTTCGGCGCAGCCGCCGGAGGCGAGGTCGAGGAGGGCGTTGAGCTCCTTGCGGTCGAAGGGCTCGGCCTCGGCGGTGCCCTGGACCTCGACGAAGCGGCCGTCGCCGGTGCAGACGACGTTCATGTCGGTGTCGGCGCGGACGTCCTCCTCGTAGCAGAGGTCGAGGAGGGGGACGCCGTCGACGATGCCGACGGAGACGGCGGCGACGGTGCCGGTGAGGGGCTTGCGGCCGGCCTTGACGAGCTTCTTGCCCTGGGCCCAGGCGACGGCGTCGGCGAGGGCGACGTAGGCGCCGGTGATGGCGGCGGTGCGGGTGCCGCCGTCGGCCTGGAGGACGTCGCAGTCGAGGACGATGGTGTTCTCGCCGAGGGCCTTGTAGTCGATGACGGCGCGCAGGGAGCGGCCGATGAGGCGGGAGATCTCGTGGGTGCGGCCGCCGATCTTGCCGCGGACGGACTCGCGGTCGCCGCGGGTGTTGGTGGCCCGGGGAAGCATGGAGTACTCGCCGGTGACCCAGCCTTCGCCGCTGCCCTTGCGCCAGCGGGGTACGCCTTCGGTGACGGAGGCGGTGCAGAACACCTTGGTGTCGCCGAAGGAGATGAGGACGGAGCCCTCGGCGTGCTTGCTCCATCCGCGGTCGATGGTGACGGGGCGGAGCTGTTCGGGGGTACGGCCGTCGATGCGAGACATGGGACGAGCGTAGCGGGACATGACGGAGGGCCCGTTCCCCTGCCGGAACGGGCCCTCGTCAGGAAGTGAGCGGACGGCTCACGCTCACATGAGGTCTTCGATCTCCGCGGCGATCGGGTCGGCGTCGGTGCCGATGACGACCTGGATGGCGGTGCCCATCTTGACGACGCCGTGGGCGCCGGCGGCCTTGAGGGCGGCCTCGTCGACGAGGGAGGCGTCCACGACCTCGGTGCGCAGGCGGGTGATGCAGCCCTCGACCTCTTCGATGTTGTCGATGCCGCCGAGCCCGGCGATGATCTTCTCAGCCTTGCTGGCCATGTATGTCTCCCTGTCCGTTCCGTTCGCGAGCACGCGAATCTCGGCGCACCTGCGGTCCGCTTTGTCACGGTAACCCACGGTTGGCCCAACTTCGCGAGCGCGTGCCGCCGTTCTGTCGAATGATGACGATCACCGGCGGCCTGTCCTCAGCGGGCTCCCGGAGCCTACCGCAACTGGTCTACACCAGTGTGCAACGAGACGCGGACCCGGCTTGTTCCGGGCAGGGAGGACGCCGATGAGTACCGACAGCGCCGCGGCCGCACCCAGACCGAAGAAGTCCGTGTCCTGGGGCGGGCTCTTCCAGGGGCTCCAGAAGATGGGCCGCAGCCTCCAGCTGCCCATCGCCGTCCTTCCGGCCGCCGGCATCATCAACCGGCTCGGCCAGCCGGACGTGTTCGGCGCCGACGGCCTCGGCTGGGACAACGTCGCGAAGGTGATGGCGGGGGCCGGCGGCGCGCTGCTCGACGGCAATCTCGGCCTTCCGCTGCTGTTCTGCATCGGTGTCGCGATCGGCATGGCGAAGAAGGCGGACGGCTCGACCGCCCTCGCGGCCGTGGTCGGCTTCCTCGTCTACTACAACGTGCTGCGCCAGTTCCCCGAGACCTGCCCCCGGGGCACGGTGGACGTCAACGGCGGCTGCCTCTCGCCCGAGCAGGCCTTCAGCGGGTACACGTACCAGAACCCGGGAGTCTTCGGCGGCATCGTCATCGGCCTGTTGGCCGCCTGGTTCTGGCAGCGGTACCACCGGAAGAAGCTCGTCGACTGGCTGGGCTTCTTCAACGGCCGCCGGCTCGTGCCGATCATCATGACGTTCGTGGCGATCGCCTTCGCCTCGCTGTGCCTGTGGGTCTGGCCGCCGATCGGCGACGGCCTGGAGAACTTCAGCGACTGGCTGGTGGGGCTCGGCGCCTGGGGGTCGGGCATCTTCGGCGTCGCGAACCGGGCGCTGCTCGTCATCGGCCTGCACCAGTTCCTCAACGTGCCCATCTGGTTCCAGTTCGGCACGTACACCAAGCCGGACGGCACGGTGGTCCACGGCGACATCCCCATGTTCCTCGCGGGCGATCCGAACGCCGGCCAGTTCCTGACGGGCTTCTTCCCGATCATGATGTTCGCGCTGCCGGCGGCGGCGCTCGCGATCACCCACACCGCGAAGCCGCACCGTCGCAAGGCGGTCGGCGGCCTGATGCTGTCGGTCGCGCTGACGTCGTTCGTCACCGGCATCACCGAGCCGATCGAGTACTCGTTCCTCTTCATCGCGCCCGTGCTGTACGTGATCCACGCCCTGCTGACCGGCGTCTCGATGGCCGTGACCTGGGCGCTGGGCGTGAAGGACGGCTTCAGCTTCTCGGCCGGCCTGATCGACTACGTGATCAACTGGAACCTCGCGACGAAGCCGTGGCTGATCATTCCGATCGGTCTGGCGTTCGCGGCCGTCTACTACGCGATCTTCAGGTTCGCCATCGTGAAGTTCGACCTCCCGACGCCCGGCCGCGAGCCGGACGAGATCGAGGAGGAGATCGAGCGGGACAACGTCAAGTAGTCCCCCGATCACCCCGCGAATCCTGACCGTTTCAGGGCTTTCGCCCCCTGCGTAAGCCCCGCCGAAGGCCCTCGGACCTCACCGTCCGGGGGCCTTTTGTCGTGCATTTCAGGCTATGGCCGAGCCCACAAAATTCGCAGGTTCCTTATCTAAGTCTCACGTGCTAAAACTGGTCTACACCACTCATTGGTGTAGACCACGCGGTCCAGACCACCGC
This sequence comes from Streptomyces sp. NPDC043176, assembly GCF_056436715.1. Lineage (NCBI taxonomy): Bacteria > Bacillati > Actinomycetota > Actinomycetes > Kitasatosporales > Streptomycetaceae > Streptomyces > Streptomyces sp. NPDC043176. The sequence goes on along the minus strand of NZ_JBWKCA010000026.1, from coordinate 26,722 downwards.
GTTCCACGAGACGTCGCCTCCCCCCGTGTTCATCCCCCGGCGACGCCTTGCCTTACTGGAGGAAGTTGATGAGTACGGCCACCGCCCAGGCCGCCGCTCCCGCGAAGAAGCGCGGATCCGGCCTGTTCCAGGGCCTGCAGAAGGTCGGTCGCAGCCTGCAGCTGCCGATCGCCGTACTGCCGGCCGCGGGTATCTTGCTCCGTCTCGGCCAGCCTGACGTCTTCGGCAAGGACGGTCTCGGCTGGGACAAGGTCGCGTCCGTCTTCGCCACCGCCGGCGGCGCGGTCTTCGACAACCTGCCCCTGCTCTTCTGCATCGGTGTCGCCATCGGCTTCGCCAAGAAGGCGGACGGCTCCACCGCCCTGGCCGCGCTCGTCGGCTTCCTGGTCTACAGCAACGTGCTGAAGGCCTTCCCCGTCGCCGACGCCGTCATCAACACGACCGCCAACAAGGGCGTCGACGTCGCCGCGAAGTTCAACAACCCGGGTGTCCTCGGCGGCATCCTGATGGGTCTCATCGCGGCCGTCCTGTGGCAGAGGTTCCACCGGACCAAGCTCGTCGACTGGCTCGGCTTCTTCAACGGCCGCCGTCTCGTCCCGATCATCATGGCCTTCGTCGGCACCCTCGTCGGTGTCGTGTTCGGTCTGGTCTGGGAGCCCATCGGTGAGGGCATCTCCAACTTCGGCGAGTGGATGACCGGCCTCGGTGCCGGTGGCGCCGGCCTCTTCGGCCTCATCAACCGCGCGCTGATCCCGGTCGGCATGCACCAGTTCGTGAACACGGTCTCGTGGTTCCAGATCGGCGACTTCACCAACGCGGCCGGCGAGGTCGTCCACGGTGACCTGAACCGCTTCTTCGCCGGTGACCCGAGCGCCGGAATCTTCATGTCGGGCTTCTTCCCGATCATGATGTTCGGCCTCCCGGCCGCCGCGATCGCCATCGCCCACGCCGCTCGCCCCGAGCGCCGCAAGGCCGTCATGGGCATGATGGTGTCCCTCGCGCTGACCTCCTTCGTCACGGGCATCACCGAGCCGATCGAGTTCACCTTCATGTTCATCGCGCCGGTCCTGTACGCGATCCACGCGGTCCTGACCGCCGTCTCGATGGCCGTCACCTGGGCCTTCGGCGTCCACGCGGGCTTCACATTCTCCGCCGGCGGCATCGACTACCTGCTCAACTGGAACCTCGCGACCAAGCCGTGGCTGATCATCCCGATCGGTCTCGTCTTCGCGGCGATCTACTACGTGGTCTTCCGCTTCGCGATCACCAAGTTCAACCTCCCCACCCCGGGCCGCGAGCCCGACGAGGAGATCGAGGACCTCACCAAGGCGTGATCCTCGCCCGTACGCGGGAAGGCCCCGGAACCCGGACGGTTCCGGGGCCTTCCCCGTGTCCGCGGCGGCGAGCGGACCGCGGGAACGTCAGCGGCGGCGCTCGCACCTCGTGCGTCCGCGGCGGCGATCAGACCTCGTACACCGCGCCCGGCCGGGCCAGCTCCGACGGGCCCGTGTAGACCTCGCGGGCGTCCGCCAGGTTCCGCTCGCCGTCGGTCCACGGGGGGATGTGGGTGAGGACCAGGCGGCCGACGCCGGCGCGGGTCGCCTCGACGCCCGCCTCGCGGCCGTTGAGGTGGAGGGCGGGGATGTCCTCCTTGCCGTGGGTGAAGGACGCCTCGCAGAGGAAGAGGTCGGTGCCGTCGGCGAGGTCGTGGAGTGACTCGCAGACGCCGGTGTCACCGGAGTACGTGAGCGAGCGGCCGCCGTGCTCGACCCGGATGCCGTACGCCTCGACCGGGTGGCACACCTTCTCCGTACGGACGGAGAACGGGCCGATCTCGAAGGTGCCCGACTTCAGCGTGCGGAAGTCGAAGACCTCGCTCATCGAGGTCGCGGACGGGGTGTCCGCGTACGCCGTGGTCAGCCGCTGCTCGGCACCCTCCGGCGCGTAGACGGGGATCGCGTCGCAGCGCCCGCCCTCGTGCCGGTAGTAGCGGGCGACGAAGTACCCGCACATGTCGATGCAGTGGTCCGCGTGCAGGTGGCTGAGGAAGATCGCGTCGAGGTCGTACAGACCGATGTGTCGTTGCAGCTCGCCCAGGGCGCCGTTGCCCATGTCGAGGAGCAACCGGAAGCCGTCGGCCTCGACGAGGTAGCTCGAACAGGCCGATTCCGCGGACGGGAACGACCCGGAGCAACCGACGACGGTGAGCTTCATGGAGCGTGAACCTCCGTGGACGGGTACGGAAAGCGCGCTGGGGGAGGGAGGCTGTGCGATCTGTCGAGCGTAAGGCGCACCAGGGCCTGTCGCTCCTTCGCGGTGGCCCGTTGTGGGCGAACTCACGGGCTCTGTCACCGGTTCGGATGGATGGCGGGCCGCCACGGCGAAGTGAACCGCGCGCCGGTACCGTCTTGAGGTATGGACACGTCGTGGTGGCCCGCGCTGGTCGCGGTCGTGGTGCTCGCGCTCGTCGTGGCGCTCGCCGACGGATGGAGGCGGTCGTCGCGCCGCCCGCGGCCGGGGCCGGGACCCTCGGGGCGGGGGCCGTCCGGGCGGAGACCGTCGGGGCGGACCCGGCCGCCGGCCCGGCCCGCACCGCGCGGGCGGCTGCCGGAGCGGCTGCCGCGCGCGGGTGAGATCTGGTGGGCGGACGTGCCGTACGAGGACGGGCCCGGCTCCAAGGACCGCCCGTGTCTGGTCCTCGCGCTGCGGGGCGACAGTGCGCTGGTCGCGAAGATCACCAGCAAGTACCACGACGAGCGGCCTGGTGTGATCGCGCTGCCGCCGGGCTCGGTGGGGGACGCGCAGGGGCGGCCCAGTTTCCTGGAGACGGACGAGCTGCGGGACGTGCCGGTGTGGGAGTTCCGGCGGAGGGTGGGCAGGGCGGACCCGGTCGTGTGGGACCGGGTCCGCCATCTCGCGCGCTAGCGCGGCGCGCGCCCGCGGGTTTCGGGTCCGGCTCGGTGCCGGCCCCGCGGCGCGGGTTTCGGGCCCGGCTCGGTGCCGGCCCCGCGGCGCGGGTTTCGGGCCCGGGAGCCTTGGCCCGGCCCGGGGCGCCGTCCGCTGGGCCCACCCGTTCCGCCCCTGGCGGACGATTGCCCACAGCGGGGGCGGGGCTAGGCCCAGAGTTGGCCTTGGACGGCTTCGATGGCTTCTTCGGTGGTGGCGGCGGTGTAGAGGCCGGTCGAGAGGTACTTCCAGCCGCCGTCGGCGACGACGAAGGCGATGTCGGCGGACTCGCCGGCCTTGAGGGCCTTGTTGCCGACGCCGATGGCCGCGTGCAGGGCGGCGCCGGTGGAGACGCCTGCGAAGATCCCCTCCTGCTGGAGGAGTTCGCGGGTGCGGGTGACGGCGTCGGCGGAGCCGACGGAGAAGCGGGTGGTGAGGACGGAGGCGTCGTACAGCTCGGGGACGAAGCCCTCGTCGAGGTTGCGGAGGCCGTAGACGAGGTCGTCGTAGCGCGGCTCGGCGGCGACGATCTTGACGTCGGGCTTGTGCTCGCGGAGGTAGCGGCCGACGCCCATCAGTGTCCCGGTCGTGCCGAGGCCGGCGACGAAGTGGGTGATGGACGGGAGGTCCGCGAGGATCTCGGGGCCGGTGGTGGCGTAGTGGGCGCCCGCGTTGTCCGGGTTGCCGTACTGGTACAGCATCACCCAGGAGGGGTTCTCCGCGGAGAGCTCCTTGGCCACGCGCACCGCCGTGTTGGATCCGCCCGCCGCGGGGGACGAGATGATCTCCGCGCCCCACATGGCGAGCAGCTGACGCCGCTCCTCGCTGGTGTTCTCGGGCATGACGCAGACGATGCGGTAGCCCTTGAGCTTTGCGGCCATGGCGAGGGAGATGCCGGTGTTGCCGCTGGTCGGCTCCAGGATGGTGCAGCCGGGGGTGAGCCGGCCGTCCTTCTCCGCCTGCTCGATCATGTGGAGCGCGGGGCGGTCCTTGACCGAGCCGGTCGGGTTGCGGTCCTCCAGCTTCGCCCAGATGCGGACGTCGTCCGAGGGCGAGAGCCGGGGGAGGCGGACCAGCGGCGTGTTGCCGACTGCGGCCAGCGAGGAGTCGTAGCGCATGTGGATCAGACCATGCCGCCGGCGACGGCCGGCAGGATCGTGACGCTGTCGCCGTCGGCGAGCTTGGTGTCGATGCCGTCGAGGAAGCGGACGTCCTCGTCGTTCAGGTAGACGTTGACGAAGCGGCGGAGCTTGCCGCCGTCGACGATGCGGGCCTCGATCCCGTTGTGCCGGGACTCCAGGTCGGCGAGGAGCTCGGCGAGGGTGTCACCGCTGCCCTCGACGGCCTTCTCGCCGTCGGTGTAGGTGCGGAGGATGGTCGGGATGCGGACCTCGATGGCCATGGCGTGGGCTCCTGTCGGAAGTGGCGTGGTGGGCGCGCTGCTGGGGCCCCGCGCGGAGGGGTCGTGCCGTGAGGTGCGCTCGGCCGGTCGTACTCGCCGGTCGCTCAGAACGCGGCGCGGGTCGTACACATCGCGCCGGCGAGGCGGCACAGGTCGACGTGCAGGCGCGCAACGAGCAGGGGTGTGCCCGGAGTCTCTTCGCTCACGTCGTGGGAAACCATGGGCTCATCGTATCGATTCCCGGTCCGGGTTCCGGAATGTGATCTCACATGGCGGACGGTTCCTGACCGCCTGGCGGACTGTGCAGGTAGACGACGGTCGGGCTGCCGGTCCTCGGATGGGGGATGACCTCGGCCTCGACCCCGTAGACGGCGTCGAGGAGGGCGGGGGTGAGGACCTCGGCGGGGGCGCCGCCGGTGACGATCCTGCCGCGTTCGAGGACGTAGAGGCGGTCGCAGTACGCCCCGGCCAGGTTGAGGTCGTGGAGGGCGAGCAGGTTGGTGGTGCCCAGGGTGCGGACGAGGGCCAGGACGTCGAGCTGGTGGCGGATGTCCAGGTGGTTGGTGGGTTCGTCGAGGACGAGGAGGGCCGGGTCCTGGACGAGGGCGCGGGCGACGAGGGCGCGTTGGCGTTCGCCGCCGGAGAGGGTGGGGTACGGGCGGTCGGCGAGCCCGGTGAGGCCGACGCGGGCCAGGGCGGCGGCCGCGCGCTCCCGGTCGGCGCCCGTGTCGCCCTCCCAGAACCGTTTGTGCGGGGAGCGGCCGAGGGCGACGAGTTCACGGACGGTGAGTTCGAACTCGGTGGCGCCGTCCTGGGGGACGGTGGCGACGCGGCGGGCGCGGGCCTTGGGGCCGAGGGCGCGGAGGTCGTCGCCGTCGAGCGTGGCGCGGCCGGCGGTCGGGGCGAGGGTGCCGTAGACGCAGCGCAGGAGGGTGGTCTTGCCGCTGCCGTTGGGGCCGATGAGGCCGACGGTCTCGCCGGGGCGGACGGTGAGGTCGACGGAGCGGAGGCGGTCCTCGTACGAGAGTCCGTGCAGGCGGAGCTCGGTCACCGGAGTGCTCCTTCCGGGCGGCGGCGCATCAACCAGAGGAAGAACGGGCCGCCGGTCAGGGCGGTGAGGACGCCGACGGGGATGTCCTGGGGCGCGGCGACGGTCCGGGCGCCGAGGTCGGCGAGGACGAGGGCGAGTGCGCCGCCGAGCGCGGCGACCGGGAGGAGGCGGCGGTGCGGGGCTCCGACGGCGAGGCGGGCGGCGTGCGGGGCCATGAGGCCGATGAACCCGACGGCTCCGCTGGCCGCGACCATGACGGCGGTGACGAGCGAGGCGAGGACGAAGACGGCGGCGCGGAAGCGGGCGGTGTCGAGGCCGAGGACGGTGGCGCCCTCCTCGCCGGTGAGGAGCAGGTCGAGGGGGCGGGCGAGGGTGAGGAGGACGCCGACGCCGGCGGCGAGGACGGCGGCGGGCAGGGCGAGGGTGTCCCAGCGGGCGCTGCCGAGGCCGCCGAGGGACCAGTACATCGCCTCCTGGAACTGTTCGGGCCGGCCGGCGACGACGAGGAGCAGGGTGGCGAGGGCGGAGAGGACGTAGGAGACGGCGACGCCGGCGAGGACGAGCCGGGTGCCGGTCATGGTCCCGCCGCGGCGCGCGAGCCCGTAGACGAGGACGAGCGCGAGGAGGGCGCCGGCGAAGGCGCCGGCGGGCAGGGCGAGGGTGGTGGTCACCCCTCCCCCGACGCCGACGACCAGGACGAGGACGGCTCCGGCGGAGGCTCCGGAGGAGATGCCGAGGAGGAAGGGGTCGGCGAGCCGGTTGCGGACGAGGGCCTGGAGGACGGCGCCGACGACGGCCAGTCCGGCCCCGACGACGACGCCGAGGAGGACGCGGGGCAGGCGTACGTCGAGCACGATCGTCCGGTACGGGGAGGGGCCCGCGCGCCCGGTCAGGGCGTCGAGGACCCGGCCGGGCGGGACGCGGACGGAGCCGAGCGCGAGGGAGGCGAGCGCGGCGGCGGCGAGGGCGAGGGCGAGGCCGGTGACGACGAGGGCGTACCGGGCGGCGCGCGCGGGGCCCCCGGCCGGGGGCGCGGTGCGGGCGCCGGTCCCGGCCGGGCGGAGGGTGGTGCTCACCGGGCGGCGAGGTGGGCGGGGTGGAGCTGGGCGGCCAGGGTGCCGACGGCGGCGGGGACGCGGACGCCGAGGACGGTGTCGGAGAGGGGCATCACGGCGAACCGGTGGTTCCTGATCGCGGGGACGTCCTTGAGCGCCGGGTCGTCGAGGAGGCGCTTCTTCTTCTGTTCGACGGTGGTGGAGCCGTAGTCGTAGATCACGATCACGTCGGGGCGGCGGTCGACGACCTGCTCCCAGGTGGCGTCGCCGAAGGGCTTGTCGAGGTCGGCGAACACGTTCCGGCCGCCGGCGCGGGTGATGAGCTCGTTGCCGATGCCCTTGCCGCCGGCGGTGAAGGCGGTCTTGTCGCCGCTGTCGTACACGAAGACGGAGACGGGCCGGACGGTCTTCAGCCTCTTCCCGGTGGCGGCGACGGTGGCGCCGGCCTGCCGGATCCACGCCTCCGCCCGGTCGGGGACGCCGAACGTCCGGCCGGTCTCGCGGACTTCGCGGTAGAGGTCGTCGACGGAGGGCGAACCGGTCGGGCAGTACTCGGTGTTGAGGCGGGTCGCGATGCCGGAGCGGCCGAGGTCGTCGCGGCTCCGGCCGTCCTTGGCGGAGAAGGCCGAGGAGTAACCGCCGTACACGAAGTCGGGGTCGGCGGCGAGGAGCGCCTCCTTGGACGGGTACTCCTTCGCCAGGACCGGCACGCTGTCGTACGCCTTCCGGTAGGCCGGGAGGATCGCGTCGTCCAGGTAGGCGGTGCCGACGAGCGACTTCTCCAGGCCCAGGGCGAGCATGATCTCGGTGACGTGCTGGTTCATGGTGACCGCGCGCCGGGGCGGTGCCTGGTAGGTGTGCCGCACACCGCAGTTGGTGACGGTGTACGGGAATCCGGCGGCGGGTTCCGCGGGCGGTGCGGCGGCCTCGGGGGCGGCCGAGCAGGCGGCGAGCAGCGGGATCAGGACGGCTGCGGACAGCAGCGGGCGGCGCCAGGACATGCCGGAACAGGCCTCCTCCGGGGATTTCCACGTCCCCGATCGGTGGTGAGAGGCGGCAGGTCAGTTCCTGGCTTCCGCCTCCCGGGGAGGCAGTCACAGTGGCGGGACCGCGCCGGATTCGCACCGGTTTCCTGGGTCCTGCCGCCCGTTGGTACCGGCCAGTCTCTCACTCGGCCGGGAGGCGCCGGACGGTGTCGCCCGCCCGGCCGGGTTCCGGAGGGGTTCACTCGGGCCAGGAGGAGTCGCGGATGGTGGTCACGAAGTCGCCGGGGACGAAGCCGGGCACGTAGTGGCGCAGGACGTCGGCCTTGACGTTGCCGAAGGTGGTGTCCGGCTTGGGGGCGATGCCTTCGGCGAAGGCGGCCAGGATGCGGCTCTTGAAGTCGGGGCGGGGGTGGGCGGCGACGATCGCCGCCCGGTCCTCGGGGGTCACGACGGCCGGGTCGTCGTAGCCGATGCCGAGCACGTCGTACTCGACGCCGGCGGTCACCAGCGCGATCTCGGGCTCCATGAACTCCGGGACGCCGGGGGTGGTGTGCAGCGCGATCGCGGTCCAGACGCGCCGGACGGCGTCCTCGTCGGCGCCCTGCGCCCGGAGGAAGGCGGCGGCCTCCTCGGCGCCGTCGACCTCGAAGCGGCGGCCGCTGCCCCGGTGCTTCTCCCCCAGGCCCAGGTCGTGGAACATCGCGCCGACGTAGAGCAGTTCCGGGTCGAAGTCGAGGCCGCGGGCGCGGCCCTGGAGCGCGCCGAAGAGGTAGACGCGGCGGGAGTGGTCGTAGACGAGGTCGCTCGCCGTGTCGCGGACGAGTTCGGTGGCGGCGGTGGCGAGCCTGCTGTCGGGGACGAGCGTCATCGGATTCATGGGGACCAGCCTCGCCGTCGGGGCCGCGCCCCCGCCATGTCCCTGGGGACAGGCATCCCACAGAATCGGACACATGACGACGCACGAGGTGTGGGTGTTCGCTTTCGACGGGGTCCGGCTGCTCGACGTCTCGGCGCCCCTGGAGGTGTTCTCGACGGCCGGGTCCGGCTACGGGGTGCGGGTGTGCTCCCCGGACGGGCGGGGCGTCCGGACCTCGTGCGGGCTGCGGATCGGCGTGGATCTCGCGGCCGGGGAGGTGCCGCGGGCGGACACGCTGGTCGTGCCGGGCGCGGTGGACGTGGAGCTGTGCGTGGCGGCGGCTCCGGCGGTGGCGGGGCTCGCGGCGCGGTCGGGCCGGGTGGCGTCGGTCTGCACGGGGGCGTTCGCGCTGGGGGCGGCGGGGCTGCTGTCGGGGCGGAGGGCGACGACGCACTGGGAGCACGCGGCGGAGCTGGCCCGCAGGTATCCGGACGTGGGGGTGGAGCCGGACGCCATCCACGTGCGGGACGGGCGGGTGTGGAGCTCGGCGGGGGTGACGGCCGGGATCGATCTGTGCCTGGCGCTCGTGGAGGAGGACCGGGGGCCGGCGGCGGCCCGTGCGGTGGCGCGGGATCTCGTGGTCTTCCTGCAGCGGCCGGGCGGGCAGTCGCAGTTCTCGGCGGCGTCGCGCACTCCCCCGACGGGGCATCCGGTGGTCCGCCCGCTCCTGGACGCGGTGGTGGCGGATCCGGCGGCGGACCACAGCGCTGCGGTGCTGGCGCGCCGCGCGGGTGTCAGTGCCCGGCATCTGGCCCGGCTGTTCCGGGAGCAGGTGGGGGCGACGCCGGCGGGGTACGTGGAGCGGGTGCGGGTGGAGGCGGCACGGGTGCTGCTGGAGGGCGGGGCGAGCGTGACGGGGGCCGCCGCGCGGAGCGGGCTCGGGAGTGACGAGACGTTGCGGAGGGCGTTCGCCCGGCATTTCGGGGTGACGCCCTCCGCGTATCTCGCGAGGTTCCGCACGACGGCGTCGGACGGGTCCTCCGCGTAGGGAGGACGGCGGGTCCTACGCGTAGGCCTCGACGATCCGGACCTCTTCCTCGGTCACGACGCCTTCGACGATGGTGAAGGAGCGGAACTGGAAGGGGCCGGCGTCGTCGGTGTCGGCGGTGGAGACGAGGACGTAGTGGGCCTGGGGCTCGTTGGCGTACGAGATGTCCGTGCGGGACGGGTAGGCCTCGGTGGCGGTGTGCGAGTGGTAGACGATGACGGGTTCCTCGTCACGGTCGTCCATGTCTCGGTAGAGCTTGAGCAGGTCCGCGGAGTCGAACTCGTAGAAGGTGGGCGAGCGGGCGGCGTTCAGCATCGGGATGAACCGCTCGGGGCGGCCGCTGCCGGCCGGGCCCGCGACCACGCCGCAGGCCTCGTCGGGGTGGTCCGCGCGGGAGTGTTCCACGATCTGGTCGTACAGGGCCCGGGTGATGGTCAGCATGCCGACAGGATAAACAGACGGGCCGCCCCGTACCGAGGAGTGGTACGGGGCGGCCCGGATGCTGGACGGAAGGCCGTCAGGAGCGCTTGGCGAAGGCCGCGCCCTCGGGGTTGCGGGCCTTGAGCACCAGGTAGGAGACGCCGAGGATCAGGCCCCACACCGGCGCGCCGTACAGCGCGACCCGGTTGCCGGCGTCCATGGCCATGGTCACGATGACCATGGCGATGAAGGCGAGCGAGAAGACGCTGAACCAGATGCCGCCGGGCGCCTTGAACGGCGACTGCGGCAGCTCGCCCCGGTCGGCCTTGAGGCGGTAGCGGATCTGGCAGACCAGGATGACGATCCAGGCCCACATGCCGGAGATGGTGGCGAAGGAGACGACGTAGTTGAACGCCTCGCCGGGCCACTGGTAGTTGATCCAGACGCCGACCGTCATCAGCGCGGCCGAGAAGGTGGTGCCGACGAGCGGGGTGCCGGACCTGGTCAGCTTGGTGAAGACCTTCGGGCCCTGGCCGTTGAGCGCGAGGTCGCGCAGCATGCGGCCGGTGGAGTACATGCCCGAGTTGCAGGACGACAGGGCGGCCGTGAGGACGACGAAGTTGACGATCGCGGCGCCGACGCCGAGGCCCATCTTCTCGAAGGCCGCGACGAACGGGCTGACGCCCGGCTGGAACTCGGTCCACGGGACGACGGACAGGATCATGATCAGCGCGCCGACGTAGAAGACGGCGATGCGCCACGGCACGGTGTTGATCGCCTTCGGCAGGACCGTCTTCGGGTCCTTGGACTCGCCCGCGGTGACGCCGACGAGCTCGACGGCGAGGAAGGCGAACATGACCATCTGGAGGGTCATCAGGGTCGAGCCGATGCCGTCCTTGCCGGCGAAGAAGCCGCCGAGGTCCCACAGGTGGGTGACGGAGGCGGTGTCGCCGGCGTCGGAGAAGCCGAGGGTGAGGATGCCGGCGCAGATCAGGATCATGCCGACGATCGCGGTGACCTTGACCATGGAGAACCAGAACTCGAGCTCACCGAAGAGCTTCACGGAGATCAGGTTGGCGCCGTAGAGGATCACGGTGAAGACGAGGGCGGAGAGCCACTGCGGGATGTCCCACCAGTACGTCATGTAGGTCGCGGCGGCGGTGACCTCGGTGATGCCGGTGACGACCCAGAAGAGCCAGTACGTCCAGCCGGTCGCGAAGCCCGCGAAGGGGCCGATGAACTCCCGGGCGTACTCCGAGAAGGAGCCCGACACCGGGCGGTACATGAGGAGCTCGCCGAGCGCCCGCATGATGAAGAAGATGACGAGGCCCGCGATGGCGTACGCCAGGATGAGGCTCGGTCCCGCGATGGAGATGCCCTTGCCGGCGCCGAGGAACAGGCCGGTGCCGATGGCGCCGCCGATCGCGATCATCTGGATCTGGCGGGCCCCGAGTGCCCGGTGGTAACCCTCGCCCGAGGCGGAGTCCTCGGCCTCATTGCCGTCGTGCTGCTTGTCGACCTGCACTGAGGTCATGGTGGTGCGCCTTTCTCCATGCTGATCCGCGCGACTGCGAGTGCGTCTGCCGCGGATCAGATCCTGATCCCCCCGGATGTGGATGGAGTGCCACCGGCGGTCAGCCGGTCCAAGCGCCCTCGGGAACAGGGGTGGCGTCCCCGAGCGGTCGTGAAGATTTATCACGGGCTGGGGGGTGATCGAGGGAGTTGGGCGTGACGTGCGCCACATATAAATACGTACAAACAGGACTCAAGATGGCGCAGCGGACGCTCTGATAACGCATTCGTTATCCGGATTTGAGCGTCCGCTGAGCGAACACGCGTCGGGAGGGACCCGCTACGGCATCAGGGTCGCGACGAGGGACTCCTGGAGCGCCCCCAGCCAGAGGTACGCCATCACCATCGGCTTGCGCGGGTCGGAGTCCGGCAGCCGGTACAGCCGCTCGCTCTCCTCGTCGTCCGTGACGTCCAGGCGCGTGCCGATGGTCAGCCGGAGGTCGTTGAGCGCGCCGAGCCAGGCCCGGGACTCGTCCGGGGTCAGCTTCAGGACCGCCCCGCCCTCGTCCGCCACCTCGGCGGAGAGCCCGTCCAGCGCGCGGACCACCACGAGGGCGTCGTCGCGCTTGCGGGCCCGCAGGTCGTGCTCGGTGAAGCGGCGGAAGTCGGACGCGGCCGCCCGCAGCTCCTCGCTGTCGTCGCCGTACGCGTCGGGGAAGAGGCGGCGGAGGGCGGGGTCGGACGGCGGCTCGCTCGGCCCCTCGGCGAAGAGGGCGGCCAGCGGGTCGGCGTCCTCCGCCGGCTCGTCGCCCGGCCCGATCAGCTCCATGAGCTGGACGGCGAGGGAGCGCAGGATGGAGATCTCGACGTCGTCGAGGGCGACGGCCGCGCCGCCGCCGGGCAGCGCCTCGAAGTGGCCGGCCATCAGAAGCGGTCCTGGGTGAGGGTCGCCCAGAGGCCGTAGCCGTGCATCGCCTGCACGTCGCGCTCCATCTCCTCGCGGGTGCCGCTGGAGACCACCGCGCGGCCCTTGTGGTGCACGTCGAGCATCAGTTTGTGCGCCTTGTCCTTGGAGTAGTTGAAGTACGACTGGAAGACGTACTCCACGTAGCTCATCAGGTTGACCGGATCGTTGTGCACGAGGGTCACCCACGGCACGTCGGGTTCGGCGACCGCGGAGACCTCCTCGGCCGATTCCGTACGTTCGATCTCAATAGGCGCGACGCTCACTCACCCCATGTTGTCACCCCGGGGGGCCCGTCGCGCAAACGGGGCGCGCCCGGGGCACGCGTACGGCCCGCGTACGGCACGTCACGGATGCGGCACATCCGCGACGATAGAAATCGTCACTCTGACGATTTCTGCGCTAGCATCGCTGGCATGAACGCTGCGGACCTTGGGCTGCCGGTGGACGTGCCGTCGACCGCGCTCTTCACCGATCAGTACGAGCTGACCATGCTCCAGGCGGCCCTGCGGGCCGGCACCGCCGACCGGCGCTCCGTCTTCGAGGTCTTCACCCGGCGGCTGCCCGAAGGGCGGCGCTACGGAGTCCTCGCGGGTGTCGGACGGGTCCTGGACGCCGTCGAGAACTTCCGCTTCGACCCCGCCGTCCTGGGCTTCCTGCGCGAGCACGGAATCGTCGACGAGCCGACCCTGGAGTGGCTGGCCCGCTACCGCTTCTCCGGCGACATCTGGGGATACCCCGAGGGCGAGGTGTACTTCCCCGGCTCACCCGTGCTGCGCGTCGAGGGCTCCTTCGCCGAGTGCGTGCTCCTGGAGACCGTGATCCTCTCGATCCTCAACCACGACTCGGCCATCGCCGCGGCCGCCTCCCGCATGTCGGCCGCGGCCGGCGGGCGGCGCCTGATCGAGATGGGCGCCCGGCGCACCCACGAGCTGGCGGCCGTCGCCGCCTCCCGCGCCGCGTACGTCGGCGGCTTCGACTCCACCTCCGACCTCGCGGCCGGCTTCCGCTACGGCATCCCGACCGTCGGCACCTCCGCGCACGCCTTCACCCTGCTCCACGACAGCGAGCGGGACGCCTTCCGGGCCCAGGTCGAGACCCTGGGGCGCGGTACGACCCTGCTCGTCGACACCTACGACGTGACCGAGGCCGTCCGGACCGCCGTCGAGATCGCCGGGCCCGAGCTGGGAGCCGTCCGGATCGACTCCGGCGACCTGCTGCTCGTCGCCCACCGGGTGCGGGCGCAGCTCGACGAGCTGGGCGCCCGGGACACCCGGATCGTGGTCACCTCGGACCTCGACGAGTACGCCATCGCCTCGCTCGCGGCGGCCCCGGTCGACGCGTACGGGGTGGGGACGCAGCTGGTGACCGGCAGCGGCCACCCGACCTGCTCCATGGTCTACAAGCTGGTGGCGCGGGCCTCCTCCGCCGACCTCAAGGCGCCGCTGGTGCCGGTCGCGAAGAAGTCCCTGGGCGGCAAGGCGTCCGTCGGCGGCCGCAAGTGGGCGGCCCGGCGGCCGGACGCGTACGGGGTCGCCGAGGCGGAGGTCGTGGGCACCGGCCCGGTCCCGCCGGAGCTCGCCGACCACCAGCTCCTGGTCGAGCTGGTCAAGGGCGGCGACGTGGTGGCCCGGGAACCGCTGGAGGCCGCCAGGTCGCGGCACATCGCGGCCCGCGGCGCGCTGCCGATGTCGGCGATCCAGCTCTCCCGGGGCGAGCCGGTCCTGCCGACCGAGTACCTGTAGCGGCTCCGGGTACCGCCGGCCGCGTACCCGTGAACCCCTGCGGGTGCCGCCGACCGGCACTCGTCACCCCCTCCGGGTGCTCCCGCGGGAGCACCCGGAGGAGTCCTCGGGGACGCCCTCTCCCGCCGGGAGGGGGAAGTCTCTAGGCTCGAACCCGTCCCCCGAGGCCCCACCCCCATCCGACGCGCTAAGGACACCCGCCATGCACCGCGCATTGATCGTTGTGGACGTTCAGAACGACTTCTGCGAGGGCGGCAGCCTCGCGGTGACCGGCGGCGCGGACGTCGCCGCCGCCATCACCGACCTGATCGGCCAGACGGCGGGCACCTCCTACCGGCACGTGGTCGCCACCCGTGACCACCACGTCGACCCGGGCGCGCACTTCGCCCCGGCCGGCGAGGCCCCGGACTACGTGTCGTCCTGGCCGGTGCACTGCGTCGCCGGCACGGAGGGCGTCGGCTTCCACCCGAACTTCGCGCCCGCCGTCGCCAGCGGGGCGATCGACGCCGTCTTCGACAAGGGCGCGTACTCCGCCGCGTACAGCGGTTTCGAGGGGTTCGACGAGAACGGCATGACGCTCGCGCAGTGGCTGCGCGAGCGTGAGGTCACCGAGGTCGACGTCGTAGGGATCGCCACCGACCACTGCGTGCGGGCGACGGCCCTGGACGCCGCGCGCGAGGGCTTCCGCACCGTGGTGCTGCTCGACCTCACGGCGGGAGTGGCCGAGGAGACCACCGACCGCGCCCTGGAGGAGCTCCGGACGGCGGGCGTGCGGCTCACCGGCCGGCCGGTCGTCGCCTGAGCCCCTCCGGCGGTACGGGCCCTAGGCGGCCGACACGAGTTCGGCGCGGCCGAACAGCAGGGCGTAGCCGGTGGGGAGCCGGTTCAGGATGCGGGTGACGAGGTCGGGACCGGCGTGGGTGGCGACGGCGGCGAAGACGGATCCCGTGTCCCAGCGGGTGGCGGCCAGGGAGGCGCCGGTGCGGGACGCGAGGTCCTTGACGAAGGCCCAGCCGGTCAGGGGCTCGATGTCGGGGACCTGCGCGGTGAGGGCACGGGCGGCCTCCAGGGGCAGACAGGCGGCGAGATCGACACGCTCGTCGCCGGTCAGCTGGCGCCCCAGCCCCCCGAGGACCATGCGGACGGCCTCGTCGGCCCGCTCGCGGGTGGGGTAGGCGCCTTCGTAACGGACCTTCTCCAGCATCTGCTCGTACGCCGTCCCGTACGACTGCCGGTGCTCATGCGATACGCGCGCGTCGGTGATCACTGCGGTGCATGCCTTTCGTGGAGCAGGGAGTGGTGGGGATGGGGTGGTGCCGGAGCGTACGGCACCACCCGTCTCGGTCAGATGGGCTGGGGGCGACCGAAGAGGAGGTCGTAGCCGACGGGCAGCTGGAGCAGGATCTGCCCCAGCAGGTCATCGCCCACGACGTCGGCGACGGTGGACAGCACGGCGCTGACGTCCCATGCCGCGGTCCGCTCGGTGGCGCCCTCGATCCAGGCGGCGGTCGCCCGGACGAACCGCTCGGGGGAGAGTGGTTCGACGCTCTGCAGCGGGTTGAGCAGGATCAGGGCGAAGCCCTCCGGCAGGCACGCCGCGAGATGGGCGCGGACGTCGCCGACCAGGTGCGCGCCGAGCAGGGCGAGCACGACACGGGCCGCGCGCTCGGCTTCCTCGGTGGTGTCGTAGGCGCCGCGTTCCCTCACGTCGTCGAGGAACGCCGCGCGTCGCGGACTCATCTCTGCCGCCCCCTTCTCCTCTTCGGACTGTCCACGGGGTGCGGAGGACGGGCGAGGGGGATCGGGTGCCCGTCCTCCGCGCGTGTCCGGCCGGTGTCAGCCGGAGATCTCCTTGCGGTCGGAACCGGCGCCGATGGAGATCTTGCGGGGCTTGGCGCGCTCGGCGATCGGGATGCGAAGGGTGAGCACGCCCGCCTCGTAGTCGGCCTTGATGCGCTCGGTGTCGAGGGTGTCGGCGAGCACGATCTGGCGGGAGAAGGCTC
This sequence comes from Streptomyces sp. NPDC043176, assembly GCF_056436715.1. Taxonomy (NCBI): domain Bacteria; kingdom Bacillati; phylum Actinomycetota; class Actinomycetes; order Kitasatosporales; family Streptomycetaceae; genus Streptomyces; species Streptomyces sp. NPDC043176. The sequence continues at coordinate 10,734 of NZ_JBWKCA010000026.1, read as the reverse complement.
CCAGCGGCCGCTCGGACAGCTCCATCTGCACGTCGCCGGTCTTCGCCGTCGGCCGGCGCTCGGCCTTGACGGTGAGCATGTTCCGCTCGACGTCGATGTCGATCGCGTCGGCGCTGACACCGGGAAGGTCGAAGGCCACGACGTAGTCGTCGCCCTCGCGGTAGGCGTCCATCGGCATCACCGACGGGCGGGACCAGGTGCCCGGGCCCATCATCTGCTGTGCCAGCCGGTCCAGCTCACGGAAGGGGTCAGTGCGCATCAACATCGTGAAAACACCTCCAGCAGGTTCAGGCAGTAACTGCCAATGCGCCTCACTGACACCGTTGTAACATGTCATCCAATGGATGACAAACACGATGTCGTCGAGATGATGACAACCCGAGGGAGGTGCCCGTGACCGCAGCCGAACCGCCGCCGTCGACCGGCGCGCACCCGTACGGCCCGACGTCGTTCCTCGCCGCCGCGGCGGCCCTCACGGCCATAGGCGACGTCCTGCGCGACGCCCAGCGGGACCCCCCGGACGCTCCCGGGGGCGACGGCCCCGGCGCGGAGCAGGCCCTGGCCTCCCTGACGCTGCTGCGGCACGTGCGTGAGCAGCTCGCGGGATGGGAGACGGGCCTGATCGAAACCGCCCGCGACGCGGGCGCCAGCTGGGCGGACCTCGCCCACCCCCTCGGCGTCGCCAGCCGCCAGGCGGCCGAGCGGCGCTATCTGCGCGGCCGCCCCGGCCCCGCCGGGAGCACCGGCGAGCAGCGCGTGACGGCCACCCGCCAGGCGCGGGCCGCCGAGCGCACCACGGCCACCTGGGCCCGCGGCAACGCCGCCGACCTGCGCCGCCTCGCCGGCCAGATCACCGCCCTCGCCGACCTCGCCCCGGCCGCCCGCCGTCCGCTCGGCGAGCTCCACGCGGCTCTCGCCCACGACGACGCGGCCGACCTCATCGCCCCCCTGACCGCCGCCCGACCCCACCTGGCCGCCGCCCACCCGGACCTCGCGGCCAGGATCGACGCCCTCACGCCTCCCGGAGAGGCGTGAGGGGGCTCGGGGCCGACGACGACGCGGCGAGCGTGCGTGCCAGGTCCCGCGAGCCCGGCACGATCGGCAAGACACCCCTACGCGGCGGGCTCTCTCGGGAGGGAGCGGACGGGGTGCCAGAGTTCCTGGGCGGTGCCCGGGGTGGATTTCCAGAGGAGGCCGTCGGGGTGGTGGAGGACGGCGGTGATCTCGTCCGGGGTGGGCGGCTCGGAGTTGCCGCGGAGGTAGACCGCCCGGAGACCGAGGTTCCGCAGCCTGGTCAGGGCGCGGGCACGGTTCGCGGCGTGCACCAGGAAGCGGACCGTGGCCCCGTCGCGGGCAGGGCTGGGGAGCCCTATCGCGACGACCACGCTGCCGCCCGGCAGCTTGCAGAACCCTCCGTTGGGCATGCGTAACCACTCCCCCGTGGATGAGATGTCAATAAGAAAAGCGTCAGAGGCACCTAAACACGATCGGCCGCCGCCCGCTAGAGGGCGACGGCCGATCATGCTTTGACCTGCGGTTTTACGAATTACTTGGTCGAGGGACCGACCTGAACCGTGATCGTCTGGCCATCCTTCGGCTCCTTGACGACCTGGATCTTCGTGTTGGTGTCAGTTACCTGGACACCGGCACGCGGGGTCTCGGCGAACCAGTAGACACCCTTGCGGTCGTCGAAGGTCGGGTTGCCGGCCTGGGACGGGACCCAGGTCGAGACGCCGGCCTTGTGGAGCGCGAAGCCGTCCGTGCGGGACAGGCTGAACGGCGCGTCGTACGACTGCACGCGGTTGCGCATCAGCGTGCCGTCGGACCACTTCAGCGGGCTCGGGTGCGCGTCGATCGGGAGGACCAGACCGGCGCCCGGGTGCTGGGAGGTGTTGTTGTCCTTCTGGGACAGGTCCCACTTCCAGATCAGCAGGCCGTTCTGGTACGCGTAGTGCTCGACCCAGCTCGCCTTGTCACCCGTGAAACCGAAGTTGTACGGGCCGACCTTGAGGGTCGCGTCGTACGAGACGTACTGGCGGTTCTCCGCGATGTAGTACTGCTCGTACTCCTTGGTGAAGCCCTTCGCGATGCGCGAGAAGCCCTTCGACACCCAGCCGTTGTCACCGTTCTCGGCGTTGTCCGAGAAGACGGTGGCACCGTCGGCGGTCAGCGTGATGGCGTCGGCGGTGAAGCCCTTGCCGCCCGCGCCGCCGTCCGTCTGGTAGCGGAAGCGGAGGTCGAACTTCTTGCCCGCGTAGGCGCCCAGGTTGTAGACGAGCTTCTTGTGCCCGCCGGAGACGTCGGTCAGCGCCGGGGCGCCGGAGGCGTCCTTCGGGAGGGCCACGCCGTCGGCGGTGCCGTCCAGGGCGGTCCAGTTGGCGCCGCCGTCGGTCGACACCTCGGTGTAGAGGTAGTCGTAGTCGAGCTCGATGTCGTACCAGCCCTGGAGCTCCAGGGAGGCGGACGTCTTGCCCGTGAGGTCGACGGAGCGGGTCAGGGTGTTCTTGAGGTCGTCACCCATGTTGCTCCACCACTGCGTGGCACCCTCGGCGGGCGCGACGACGTCGGTGGTGACCTGCTTCTTCGGCAGCTCGACCAGGAGCGCCTGCGGGTTCTTGGTGTTGTACTCCGAGACGCCCAGCTTGTGGGTGGTCTTGGTGGAGCGCTGCCAGTCGTTGACCTTGGCGTAGTTCAGCCAGCCGAGCTGCAGCTTGTCCCAGGCGGTCATGTCGCCGGGCAGGTCGCCGATGGCGTCCTTGCCCTGGCCGAGCCAGGAACCGGAGGACATGAGGGTCCAGAACCCGGTGGAGTTCTCGCCGCCCGCGGTGTCGTAGTGGTCCGGCAGACCGAGGTCGTGGCCGTACTCGTGCGCGAAGACGCCGAGGCCGCCGTTCTCCGGCTGCATCGTGTAGTCGCCGACCCAGATGCCGGTGTCACCGATCGGGGTGCCGCCGGCCTTGTTGTTCGTGGGGCCGGTCTTGCCCGCGTTGGTGCCGTAGGCGTACCAGCGGTGGGCCCACAGGGCGTTCGTGCCCTCGGCGCCGCCGCCGGCCGACTCGTCCTCGCCCGCGTGCACGAGCTGGAAGTGGTCGATGTAGCCGTCGGCCTCGTTGAAGTTGCCGTCGCCGTCGAAGTCGTAACGGTCCCACTGGTCGTACGTCGCCAGCTGGGCCTTGATCTGGGCGTCGGTCTGGCCCTTGGCCTTCTGGTCGGCGACCCAGGCGTTGAGGCCGTCGCGGACGGTGTCCCAGACGTTGGCGCAGTTGGTCTGACCGCAGTAGTTCGAGCCGTAACGGGCCTCGTTGTACGGGACCTTGACCCAGTCGGAGACCGTGCCGTCGACCGAGTAGCGGCCGGACGAGGTCTTCTCGTAGTAGGTCTTCAGCGACTGCTTGGGCTGTCCCTTGGCGTCCTTGCCGGTGCCGAAGTACAGGTCCTGGAAGTGCTGCTGGTTGTAGTCCGCCTGCCAGGCCGTGGAGTTGTCGTTCGCACGGTCCGGCTTGGCTATCGCGTTGTGCAGCGGGCCGGGCGTGCCGCCGTACTTCGGCTTCAGGTCCGGCGTGTCGTCGTCCTTGCGGTCGACCAGGGTGGTGTTGTCCACCTGGTCGCCGAACTCGACGAGGATGGTGAAGATCTTGTCGGTCTTCTCGCGGCCCAGCTCGACGTACTTCTTGCTGCCGAGCTTGACGACCTGAGAGCCGCCGCGCTTCTCGACCTTGGCCTCGCCGTTGAGCACCTGCTCCAGAGCGGCCTTGCGCTGCTGGGCCTGCTGCTCGCTGAACGGACCCGCGAGGTCGTGGTCGACCGTCGTCTTGTCGACGGTCTGGATGCCGGCCGGCTCCACGCTGACGTGGTTGTCGGCCCAGGCGGTGGTGAAGGTCGAGGCGGTGGCGGCGGTGGCCGCGAGCGCCACGACGACTGCGGACGCTCTGATCGCCCGTCGTCTGTTGGTCACTTGATGTGTTCCTCCCCGGCGCCCGCCGCCCTCGGACCGAATGGTGGGGTGTCCGTCCGGCGGGGTCGCGCGTCACAAGTGACGACATTCGACCGGAGTGAGACAAGAAAAGACAGATCTTGACTTGCACATACCAAGTGCACTATGTGGGAGCCGGATTCCGGTATCCGGACGCCCGGCAGGCGCATCACGGCCGAGAATTGGGCAAGTCGTGACCCCGTGCGCCCCCCGTGCAACCACACCGTGGGTAAGGTCACGCTTACTTCCGACCCCGTCCGGGCATCCACCGTCATAGAGTCGAGCCGATGTCCCGAGAGGGCGGTACCCGTCATGCAGCGTCCGAACGCCGCGCAGCTCGCCTGCGGTTCGGCCACCGTCGTCTTCGCGACCGTCGCCCTGCTGCTGCTCTCCCGGGTGACGACGACCCTCGGCATCGCGGTGGTCTGCGCCTCCGGACTCCTGCTCGGCATCCTCGTGGCGGTGACGATGCCCGCACGGACGAGGCCCGTCAAGAGCTCCGCCGATGTTCCGCCGGCCCCCGGGAACGAACCGATCCGGGTACCGGCCGCACGCGTGGGCGCGGGGGCCGATACCCGGATCGGTTCGTGACGGTTCGTCCGTTCTACCGCAGGACCGAGACCACCACCGTCTTCGCCGCCTTGTCGTGCAGACCCTGCTTGTACGGCTTGTCGACCAGGATCAGGATCAGCAGGAGCAGCGGCCACAGGCAGGCGCAGCAGACCAGCGCGGGCACCCAGAGCACGACGGCCCGCAGCAGCGACTGGCTCATCGGGGGCGTCGAGCCGTCGTTGAGCATCGCGACCCGCAGCTTCATCAGCTTCTTGCCGAGGGTCTGGCCGTTCCTGGCCGCCATCACCGTGTCGTACGCCACGTACGCGACGATCGTGATGAGCTGGAAGACCAGCTGACTCCCGCCGTTGAAGCTGTTGACCGTGTCGCCGAAGTCGTTGCCGTCGCGGGTGGCCCGCTCGTAGACGTCGAACGGGATGCCGATGATCGCGAGCGGGATCGCGACGATCAGCCAGTCGACGAGCCGCGCGACGATGCGGCGCCCGGAGTCGGCGAGCGGCGGCATCCCGGCGAGCGGGTCCGTCCCGCCGTAACCGCCGCCGTAGCCGCTCCCGTACGGGGGCGGGGGCGGGGGCATGTTGTCGTACGGGGAGCCGTACGGGCTCCCCGGCGGCGGCCCTCCCGGTGGGGGGCCTCCCGGAGGGGGGCCTCCCGGAGGGGGGCCTCCCGGAGGGGGCCCGTCCGGCGGGGGCCCACCGGGGGGCGGCTGGCCGGCTGACGGGGGCGGAGGCTCCTGCGGCCTCTTGAGGAACGGATCCTCGTCGGGCGGCTGGCCGGGCGGCGGCTGATCGGTGCTCATGGGGGCAGTGCATCCCGGGGGCGACGACCCCGCAAAAGATCGTCGCCCGTTCGGGGGACGGCCCGGCGCGGGCGTTACCGGGCCACGAAGGTGCGGGCCGCCTTGTCGTGCCAGCACTGGCGCCACGGGCGGTCGAAGAGGCACCACAGGACGTTGAGGACGCCGATCACGAGGAGTCCGAGAACGCTGTAGACGAGCCAGCGGACGAGGGCCTTCCCGAACGTCGGCGGCTGGTGCGCCTCGATGTCCCGCACCTCGAGGCCGCACAGCTTCTTGCCCAGGGTCCGGCCCCACTTGGCCGTCGGCAGCGCCTCGTACAGGACGCCGATCACGAACAGCGCGGCCAGCGCGATGCCGAACTGGACGGAGGTCGTCGAGTCCAGCAGCCAGACCTGGACGGTGACGCCGGACTGCCGGGCCGCCTCGATCTTGCCGTCGATGTGGTCGAGCGCGGCGGTCACGAACGGGAAGGCGGCGCCGCCGACGAGCGCGCCGAGGACCACGGTGTCGATCAGCCGCGCCAGCAGCCGCCTGCCGAGCCCCGCGGGCCGGGCCGCCGCCTGCTCACGGGCCGCCTGCTGGAAGACGTCCTCGACCGGCGGCTTCCAGGGGACGACCGGCTGCTGCTCCTGCGGCGGGGAAGGCTGCTGCGCCCAGGAGGGCCCCGCGGACGCGGGGTTGGGCACGGGGGCGGGGGCCGGCGCCTGGTGGGTCGCGGGGGCCGCGGCCGCCGGGGAGGGCTGGGGAGCCGGCTGGGGCCGCGGGTCGCGCCGCGGTTCCGGCGCCGGCGAGGGGGTGGGGATCGGCGTGACCGGCATCCCGCCGAGGCGGGCGGCGCCGCCGGTCGCCCAGGGGTCGGGCGCCCCGGCGGGCGCGGCGTCCGGCGCCTCGGGCTCGCTCCCGCCCGCGACCGGCCACTCGGCCGGGGTCCGTGGGTCGGCGGTCCGGGGCGCGCCCCAGGAGACCTTCCGGTCGAGGTCGCCGCCGAAGCCGGTCTGGCGGGAGCTGTCCGCCTGCCAGGCCGAGGCGGGCTCCGGAGCGGCCGGCTCCTCGTCGAAGAAGACGGGGCCGGTCTCCTCCACCCCGGGCACCGGCGCCGGAGCGGCGGCCCGGGGCTGCGGCCGCGCGGCGGACGGCGCGTGCTGGGCCGGCACGGAAGCGGCGGGCGGCACGGGGGCCTCGGCCCGTACGGGGTCGGGCGCCGTCACGGGGGTCGGCGTCGCGGGGTTCGGTGTCGCCGGGTTCGGTGTCGCCGGGTTCGGCGGCGTCACCGGGTGCGGTGTCACGGGGGCCTGGGTCCGTACGGGCTCCGCCGGTCGTACGGGCTCCGCCTGTCGTACGGGCTCCGCCTGTCGTACCGGCTCCGGAGTCCCGGCGGGCCGGCCGGCCTCGGGTGCGGAGACGGGGACGGGTGCCGGCGCCGGGCCGGAGGCCAGGAGGGGGCCGGCCGGGATGGCCGAGGCGGGCGGGTGGGGCGGGATCTCGCCCCCCTGGGGCGCGGGCCGGCTCGTGCCGGGCACCCAGGCGCCGCCGTTCCAGTACCGGATGTATCCGGGAATGGACGGGTCCGGGTAGTACCCCGCCTGCGGTACCTCTTCGCCGCCTCCAGGAGGAGTAGCCACTGCCCCGACTCCGTTCAGTCACAACGCCTTTGATCCGCACGGCCGCGCGCCGGGCGTGCCGCGCCCAAGGAGGACAGTAACGAAGAACGTCCCCGAGGGAACAAAGAGCCCGCGAGAAAGGCCGCCTTCGAGGGACTCGTAACGGAATCGATCACTCCCGGTGATGTTCGGGCCGTTGCATCCTGCCCGGCGCGCTCCCCGGAAAAACTTCCCGGAAAAAACTTCCCGAAGTCGCGTAATGAACGGCGGGCACCCCGCTCTCTCCCCGTGAGGGCCCGCCCGGGGCCGTACGAGAGAGGGAGCACGACCATGCAGAACACCGACAACACCACCGTCGAGCGCGAGCTGGAGCTGAAGCTGGTGCTCTCCCCCGAGCGCTCCATCCCCGTGCCCGCCCGGCTCGCCTACCGCACCGACGACCCGTACGCCGTCCACATCACCTTCCACGTCGGCTCGGACCACCCGGTCAACTGGACCTTCGCCCGCGAACTGCTCGTGGAGGGCGTCTTCCGGGCCTGCGGCCACGGCGACGTCCGCATCTGGCCGACGAAGGTCGACGGCCACAGCGTCGTCCTGATGGCGCTCTCCTCGCCCGACGGCGACGCCCTGCTCGAAGCCCCCGCCGCGCAGGTGTCGGCCTGGCTGGAGCGCACCCTGCGGGCCGTCCCGCCGGGCACCGAGTCCGAGCGGCTCGGCATGGACGACGGGCTGGCCGAACTCCTGGCGACCACCGTGCTCGCCGACGACCTGTGGCTGCGCGACCCGTGGCCGTCGGACGAGTCGCAGGACGGCGAGCTGTGACCCCCGTACAGCGCCCCGAACGGGCCTCAGAACAGCTTTCCGGGGTTGAGCAACCCCAGCGGGTCGAAGGTCGCCTTGATGCCGCGCTGGAGCTCGAGACCGACCGGCCCCAGCTCCCGTGCCAGCCACTCCTTCTTGAGGACGCCCACGCCGTGCTCGCCGGTGATCGTGCCGCCGAGGGCGAGCCCGAGCGCCATGATCTCGTCGAAGGACTCCCGCGCCCGCCGGGACTCGTCCTCGTCGGTGTGGTCGAAGCACACGACGGGATGGGTGTTGCCGTCGCCCGCGTGCGCGCAGACGCCGATCGTCAGACCGTACTTCTCCGCGACGGCGGCCGTGCCGTCGAGCATCTCGGCCAGCCGCGTCCGCGGCACGCACACGTCGTCGATCATCGTCGCGGACTTGATCGTCTCCAGGGCCGTGAGCGACAGCCGGCGCGCCTGGAGGAGGAGCTCGGACTCGGCGGTGTCCGCGGCCGGTACGACCTCCGTGGCGCCCGCCGCCGCGCACAGTTCCCCGACGGCGGCCAGATCGGCGGCCGGGTCCGGGGTGTCGAAGGCACACAGGAGCAGTGCCTCGGTGGTGTCGGGCAGCCCCATGCGCGCCAGCTTGTTGACGGCCTGGACGGTGGTGCGGTCCATGAGTTCGAGCAGCGACGGGGTGTGGCCGCGCTCCATGATCGCGCAGACGGCCGCGCAGGCGGCGGCCGCGGACGGGAACTCGGCGGCGAGCGCGAGCTGGGCGGGCGGCTGCGGCTTGAGCGCCAGGACGGCCCGCACGACGATGCCGAGGCTGCCCTCGGATCCCACGAAGAGCCTGGTCAGGTCATACCCGGCGACGCCCTTCGCGGTGCGGCGGCCGGTGGACAGAAGCCGGCCGTCGGCGAGGACGACGTCGAGGCCGAGGACGTACTCGGCCGTCACCCCGTACTTGACGCAGCACAGGCCGCCGGAGGCGGTGCCGATGTTCCCGCCGATGGTGCACGTCTCCCAGCTTGAGGGGTCCGGCGGGTAGTACAGGCCGTGCTCGGCGACGGCCCGGGACAGCACGGCGTTGACCACGCCCGGTTCGACGACGGCGATCCGGTCGACCGGGTTGATCTCCAGGACGCGGTCCATCCTCACCAGGGAGAGCACGATGCAGCCGTCGGAGGCGTTGGCGCCGCCGGACAGGCCGGTACGGGCGCCCTGGGGCACGACGGGGACGCGGAGTTCGGTCGCGGTCCGCATCACGTGCTGGACCTGCTCGACCGTCCGCGGGAGCACGACGACGGCGGGGACCCCGGCCGCGCAGAAACTCGCCATGTCGCGGGCGTACGAGGCCGTCACGTCCGGATCGGTGAGCAGCGCCTCGGCGGGGAGACCGGCGCGCAGCCGCGTCAGGAGATCGTCCATGCGTCCCAGCCTGGCACCCGGGGCCATCGGTGTGAACCCGCCGGGGCGGGCGCTTCGTGTGCTCTTCGTACAGGCCGGTGCGGGCGCACAGTGAGCGCCATGAAACCCCAGAACGTGTCGCGGACGGTGCTCGGGGCCGGGGTGGCCGCCGTGCTGGCGGCGACGGCGCTGCTGTACCTCCCCGAACTCACCGGCCAGGGCCCGCCGTCCCCGCCGAGTCCGGCGGAGCGGGCGACGATCGCGGCCCACGCGGGCGCGCAGGCCGCCCTGCCGGACCTGGCCGCGCTGATCGCCGACCGCGAGATGTGGCTGCGCGCCCACCCCGACGACGACGCGTCCTGGGCGGAGCTCGGCGCCGCGTACACCGAGCGGGGGACCCGCGTCGGCGACGCACGCGACTACCCCCGGGCCGAACGGGCGCTGCGCCGCTCCCTCACGGAACGGCCCGCCGCGCGCGGCAACCTGGACGCGCAGCTGGGACTCGGGGCGCTCGCGGGAGCCCGCGGCGACTGGAAGACCGCCAAGGAGTGGGGCGAGCGGGTCCGCAAGGCGGACCCGCGGCGCTGGCCCGCGTACCCGGTGCTGATCGACGCCTACAACGGCCTCGGGGACTACAAGGCGGCGCGCAAGGCCGTGGAGACCCTGGAAGGGCTCCACGCGGGCGCGTCCGTGCGGACCCGGGCCGCGCAGTCGTACCGCGACCGGGGCTGGCGGGAGGACGCCGACGCCGCGGCCCTCGACGCGGTGGCCCTCGCCGAGACCGACGCGGAGAAGACGGCGTCGCTGGCCCGGCTCGGCGACCTCGCGTGGGAGCGGGGCGATGCGGACGAGGCGCTGGCGCACTACGGGGCCGCCCTGCGGCTCGTACGGGACCACGGTCCCTCCCTCGCGGGCCGGGCACGGGCGCTCGCGGCCAAGGGCCGCACGGACGAGGCCCTGCGCGACTGGCGGGCCGCCCTCGCCCGACTGCCGCGCCCCGAGTACCTCCTGGAGGCCGGCGAGTTGTACGAGTCCCTCGGCCGCGACGCCGACGCGCGGGCCCTGTACGCGGAGCTGCGGACCGGCACCTGGACGGGCGCCGAGGTGACCCTCGGCCTCCTCGACGCGGACCACGGCGACCCGGCGGCCGCGGCCGTGCGCATGCGGGCCGAATGGGCCCGCGGCCACCGCTCCGTCCACGTCGCCGACGCGCTCGGCTGGACGCTGCACCGGTCAGGGGCAACTGGGGAAGCCCTCGGCTACGCGAAGCTGGCCACCGAGGAAGGGCTGCGCAGCGCGCTCTTCACCTACCACCGCGCCGAGATCGAACGCGCCCTCGACCGGACGGGGCCCGCGCGGCGGCACCTCTCCGAGGCCCTCCGCATCAACCCGCGCTTCTCGCCCCTCCACGCGCCCCGGGCCTCCGCCGCCCTCGCGGCCCTCGGTCCCCTCCCCGACACCCTCCCCCCCGAACTCCGCCTCCCCGCCCCCGCGAAGCCCTAGGTGTATTGATCACGAGCGTTGTTGACACTGGTCTGGTCTTGAACATGGCGAAGACCTCCGGTGTGGTGGGAGCTGTCTAGGAACTCACCA
>NZ_JBWKCA010000025.1:0-102187 GCF_056436715.1 Streptomyces sp. NPDC043176 | reverse complement strand
AGGGGGGACCCTGTGGGAGAGTAGGACACCGCCGAACAATCATTGTGGGAAAGCCCCGCACCTTCTGGTGCGGGGCTTTTCTGCGTTCCGGACCCAATCCCTTCGGGAGGGATCCGGGGTGGGGCGTTCAGAGGCGGCCAGCCGCTTTCAGGGCGAGGTAGGCGTCGGCCAGGGCGGGGGCGAGGCTCTCGGGCGTGGCATCGACGACCGTCACGCCGTGGCGGCGCAGGTGGTCGGCGGTGCGGGAGCGCTGGGAGTGGGTCTGGGTGGCCGCGGCGGCCTCGTAGACGCCGTCGAGAGAGCCGCGGGTCGCCGCCATGCGGGCGATGTGGGGATCGGCGACGGAGGCCACCAGGACCGTGTGGCGCTGGGTGAGCTGAGGCAGGACCGGCAGCAGGCCCTCCTCGATGGGAGCCGCGTCGAGGCTGGTCAGCAGGACGACGAGGGAGCGGCGTGGGGCGCGCGCGAGAGCGGTCGCGGCGAGGCCGCGGGCGTCCGTCTCGACCAACTCGGGTTCGAGTGGGGCGAGGGCGTTGACGACGGCCGGGAGGACGTCGCCGGCGGAGCGGCCCTGGACCTGGGCGCGGAGGCGGCGGTCGTAGGCGAGGAGGTCCACGCGGTCACCCGCGCGGGAGGCGAGCGCGGTGAGGAGCAGGGCCGCGTCCATGGAGGCGTCGAGGCGGGGGATGTCGCCGACGCGGCCGGCGGAGGTGCGGCCGGTGTCGAGGACGATCAGGACGTGGCGGTCGCGTTCGGGACGCCAGGTGCGGACGGCGACCGTCGACTGGCGGGCCGTTGCCCTCCAGTCGATCGAGCGGGTGTCGTCGCCGGGGACGTACTCGCGGAGACTGTCGAACTCCGTGCCCTCGCCGCGGATCAGGACGCTGGTGCGGCCGTCGAGTTCGCGGAGCCTGGCCAGGCGCGACGGCAGGTGCTTGCGGCTGGTGAAGGGGGGCAGGACGCGGACGGTCCAGGGGACCTCGTGGTTGCCCTGGCGGGCGGCGAGGCCGAGGGGGCCGTACGAGCGGATGGTGATCCGCGCGGCCTGGCGGTCGCCGCGGCGCGTGGGTTGGAGGCGCGTGGTGAGGCGGCGGCGCTCGCCGGCGGGGACCTTCAGTTTCCGGCGGGACGCGGTGTGCTCGGTGCCCGGGAGCCAGCTGCTGGGCGGCCAGGCGTCGCGGAGCTGGGCACGGAGAGGCCGGCCGGACGGGTTGGTGACGGCGAGGTGGACCTCCGCCGCGTCACCGAGTCGAACGGATGTATCACCACTTCGGGTGAATTGCAGCTTTCGTACTGGCGCGGCCAGGGCGTAGTCGCACAGAATTGCTAGTGAGAGAGGCGCGTTCACCGCGAGCATCCCCGTCCAGCTGGGGGCGAGGATGCCGACGGGGAGCGATCCGAGGGCCGCGAGCAGCGCGGTTCGTCCGGTGAGGGCCATGGGGCGCCGTTCTCAGCGGGGGACGGGGACGTGGGCGAGGATCGAGTTGATGACGGAGTCGGGGGTGACCCCCTCCATCTCGGCCTCGGGCCGCAGGTGGAGGCGATGACGCAGGGTGGGGAGAGCGAGGGCCTTCACGTCGTCCGGGGTGACGTAGTCCCGGCCGGTGAGCCAGGCCCAGGCGCGGGCGGTGGAGAGCAGGGCGGTGGCGCCTCGGGGGGAGACCCCGAGCGTGAGCGAGGGGGATTCGCGCGTGGCACGACAGATATCGACGACATAGCCGGCGATCTCGGCGGAGACCGAGACCTTGGCGACGGCGGCACGGGCCGCTTCGAGCTCGGCGGGGCCGGCGACGGGGCGGACGCCCGCGGCCTTCAGGTCGCGGGGGTCGAAGCCCTCGGCGTGACGGGTGAGGACCTGGATCTCGTCCGCGCGTGAGGGCAGAGGCACCGTCAGCTTGAGGAGGAACCGGTCCAGTTGGGCCTCGGGGAGGGGGTAGGTGCCCTCGTACTCGACGGGGTTCTGGGTCGCTGCGACCAGGAACGGTTCGGGGAGGAGGCGGGGGGTGCCGTCGACGGTGACCTGGCGTTCCTCCATCGCCTCCAGGAGGGAGGACTGGGTCTTCGGGGGCGTGCGGTTGATCTCGTCGGCGAGCAGCAGGTTGGTGAAGACCGGGCCGGGCTGGAAGGAGAACTCCGAGGTCCGGGTGTCGTAGACCAGGGAGCCGGTGACATCGCTGGGCATCAGGTCGGGAGTGAACTGGACGCGCTTGGTGTCGAGTTCGAGTGCACTGGCGAGTGAGCGGACCAGCAGGGTCTTGGCGACACCGGGGACTCCTTCGAGGAGGACGTGTCCCCTGCAGAGCAGGGCGACGACGAGACCGGTGACGGCGGGGTCCTGGCCGACCACGGCCTTCGCGATCTCGGTGCGCAGGGCCTCCAGTGAGGCGCGGGCGCTGTCCGAGGTCGTCACGGTCTCGGGGGTCGGGGCGCTCATGAGGTGCGTACCTCTCTTTCGAGGGCGTCGAGTTGGTCCGCCAGGCGGATGAGGGTGGCGTCGTCGGCGGGAGCCGGGCCGAAGAGGAGGTCCCGGGGGTCCGTGGTGGTGCCGGGGAGACGGGAGGAGAGTGCGGGGAGGAGGCGCTCGGGGGAGTGGGCGTCCTGGGCGGCGACGCCGAGCAGGGGTGCGAGGCGGGTGCGGGTCGCGGTGCGCAGGACGGAGGCGGCGCGGTCCCGGGCGTCGGCCTTGCGGTAGAGGCGGGCGCGGCCCTCGGTGGCCTCGGAGGCGCGGAGGGCGACCGGGAGTCGTTCGGTGACCAGGGGGCCGAGGCGGCGGCCGCGCCAGAGGGCGGCGAGCAGGGCCGCGACTGCGAGCTGGAGGGTGCCCCACAGCCAGCCGGAGGGGATCAGCGAGAGGAAGTTGTCCGTGGTGTCGCCGGCGGAGTCGTCGGTGGGGGCCGAGGCGTCGGCGAGAGAGGGGAGGTACCAGACGAGATGGGGTCGGGAGCCGAGGAGTTGCAGGGCGAGCGAGGCGTTGCCCTGCTGGTCGAGGCGGTCGTTGGAGAGGATGTCGGGCGAGCCGAGGAGGACGGTGTCGGTGGTGCCGGGGCCGGGGAGGCGGACCAGGGTCGGCAGGCCGCCGGAGGGGTAGCAGGCGTCGGCGGTGGTGCCGGGGTCGGTGAGGTAGCGCTCGCCGCCGAGGTCGACGCTTCCGGCGCGGTCGGCGGCGGGAAGGGTGCAGGAGGGGACGAGGTTCCGCACGGGGGTGCTGGACGCGCTGGTGACCTCGGGGGCCAGGGTGTCGAGCGAGGCGGTGCCGGCGCCGACGAGGACGGTGCGGCCGGTGGAGCGGGCCATCGTCGATCGGAGGGTGGCCTGCTGGGTCTCCGTCAGCAGGTCGGGGCTGGTGACCAGGAGGGTCGAGTCGGGACCGGTCGCGGAGGTGGCCTCGTCGAGGGTGGTGGCGAGGGTGATCGCCACGTCGCGGTCCTTGAGGAGTTCGGCGAGGGCCCGGCTGCCGGAGGGGTCGGCGGATCGGGGGTCGAGGGCGCCGTGGGCGTCGGTGGAGCGCACCGTCGCGAGGGCGACGCCGCCGATCAGGACGAGGGCGACGACGAGGGCCGCGCCCCGGACACGGGTCCAGACGCGGCGGGCGGAGGGGGCGGTCGACGTCGAGGCGGTCGCGGGGCGGCTCATGCGGGAGTCCCCGCCGAGGCGGTGTCGAGGGTGGGGCGGGTCCGCTCCAGGGCGGTGTCCAGCTGCTCGACACGGCGGTACGCGGCCTCGTCGGCCGTGCGGCCGCCGTATGTGACGTCGTCGAAGGCGCGGGCAGCGAGGCGCAGGTCGTCCGCGTGGGACGGCAGGGAGCGGCCGGCTTCGGCGGCGGCCTCGTCGGCGGTGCGGCCGGGGCGGGGATCGAGCAGGGTGCGCTCCTCGAGGGAGCGGACGATAGCCCGCATCCGTTCCTTGACGGCTTCGTTCCAGCGGCCGGCGGAGGCGTGGCGGGCGGCGGCGGAACGGTGGTCCCGGGCGGTGCGGGGGCCGTCGGCGAAGAGGGAGTCACCGGTGGTGCCGGGGGCCCGGTGCGGGGTGCCCAGGCGCCACCAGAGGGCGGCGACGAGGGCGCTCACGACCACGACGATGACGACAAGGCCGATGACGCCGCCCGGGGTGGCCTCCGAGGCGGCGCCGAACAGTTCGTCGAGCCACTCCCAGAAGCGGTCCAGGCCGCGCTGGAGGAGGCTCGGATCGTTCTGGTGGTACATCGGGTCGGACAGCTCCCGCTCCGCCGCCTCGCGGGCGGGGACGCGGGAGATGTCCACCGGTACGTCGCCGTCGGCGAGCAGCTGTGTGGGTGCTGCAGCGGTCGTTCCCCCCGTGACCGTCACCGCATCAGCCCCCGACGGCCCGGTCGCCGGGGGTGGTGGCGTAGCCGGGGAGCCCCGCGGCCCTGGCCAGGTCGAGGTCCAGGGCTTCACGGCGGATGCGCTGGTCGACGTAGAGCAGGACGATCACGCCGGCGGAGATCGGGTAGGTCACCGCGCTGATGATCACGCCGCCGATGCCGGTGACGATCAGGAACGGCCAGCCGAAGTCGGTGGTGGAGCCGGAGAGGAGGCCGCTGAAGCCGTCGCCGTCGATCGCGATGCCGACGATGGTGAACGGGATCGCGATGATCATCGCGAAGAGGAAGACCAGCAGCTGGGTGAGGAGCATGATCCCGAAGATCCGCCACCACGAGCCCTGCACCAGCTTGGCCGAGCGCTTCAGGGACCGGATCACACCCTGGCGCTCGAGCATCAGGGCGGGGGACGCGAGGCTGAAGCGGATCACCAGCCAGACGGCTGCCGCCAGGGCGCCGAGGCCACCGAGGGCGGCGAGGGCCACGCCGGGAGCGCCGCCGATCAGGAGCCCCGGGAGGAGGCCGACGAAGACGACGGCCGCGCCCAGCACGGCCAGGAACAGGGTCAGTCCGAGCAGCTGGAGCAGGCGGGGCCGGGCCTCCTGCCAGGCGGAGCCCAGGGAGACCGGGCGGCCGATGACGGCACGGCTGATGACGACGGTCAGCAGGGCCGCGCTGACCGTGGAGGCCATGAGCGTGACCAGCAGGGAGGGGGCCAGGCCGATCAGGGAGGACTGGAACGAGTCGAGGGCCTGCTGGATCTCCTCGGCGGGCGTGGCGTCCGGGCTGAGCTTCGGCGGCGCCGGGACGAGATACCGCTGGGCCAGGATGTCGACGGTCTGGGAGATCACCGCGACCGTGACCGTGATGGTCAGCACCGTGCGCCAGTAGGCGCGGAGGGTCTTCGCCGCGCCGTCGAGGATCTCGCCCATGCCGAGCGGGCGCAGCGGGATGACGCCGGGCTTCGCGGCCGGGGGCCTGCCCCAGTTCACGGGGGAGGGCGGAGCCCCCCGGTTCCCGCCCGGGCCGGGAGGCGGCGTCTGTCCGGTGGGCGGGGACCACTGGCCGGCGGGCGGCTGGTCCTTCGACCACTGGGGGGCGGAGCCGTTCGCGTCGGCCGGGGCGGTGGGGCGGGGAACGCCGGAGCCGTCCTGGTCGTCGGAGGGGGCGGATCCGGGCGAGGTCCAGCCCGGAGTGTCGTTCACGGTCGTCCACCTCGGAGGAATGGTCGCGGTGCCGGATCGGCGAAACCGGCTCGGTCACGGCGGCCGACACCTGACGCGGCGGCGGGCCGGGTGCCATCGTGCCACGCGGGGCCCGCGCGTGGGCCGGGGCCGCCGACTCGTTCGTACCTTCATCCGGACCTTCATTGTGGGAGCGGTAGGCGGCACACTGTGCGGATGCCCGATCAGGCCGCACGATCCGTGCGGTAGCGGGCCGAGCGGGGTGTGGTCGTCGAGATCGCGACCCGAGCTGGGGGAGGCACTGTGGGGCAGGTCACGACAGGTAACGATTGGCTAATGGGATGATGTCGATATGAAGGGACGCGTTCTTGTCGTCGACGACGACACCGCACTGGCCGAGATGCTCGGCATCGTGCTGCGGGGTGAAGGGTTCGAGCCGTCGTTCGTCGCGGACGGTGACAAGGCGCTTGCCGCATTCCGGGAGGCCAAGCCTGACCTGGTGCTGCTCGACCTGATGTTGCCCGGACGGGACGGCATCGAGGTGTGCCGGCTCATCAGGGCCGAGTCGGGTGTGCCGATCGTGATGCTCACGGCCAAGAGCGACACGGTGGACGTGGTGGTGGGCCTGGAGTCCGGGGCCGACGACTACATCGTGAAGCCGTTCAAGCCGAAGGAGCTCGTCGCCCGTATCCGGGCGCGGCTGCGGAGGTCCGAGGAGCCGGCGCCGGAGCAGCTGACCATCGGTGACCTGGTCATCGACGTGGCCGGGCACTCCGTGAAGCGGGACGGGCAGTCCATCGCGCTGACCCCGCTCGAGTTCGACCTGCTCGTCGCGCTGGCGCGCAAGCCGTGGCAGGTCTTCACCCGTGAGGTCCTGCTGGAGCAGGTCTGGGGATACCGGCACGCGGCCGACACCCGGCTGGTGAACGTGCACGTCCAGCGGCTGCGCTCGAAGGTCGAGAAGGACCCGGAGCGGCCGGAGATCGTGGTGACCGTCCGGGGCGTCGGTTACAAGGCGGGACCGAGCTGACATGACTGCAGGCAGTACTGCTCCGAAGCCCGGGGACCCGGGAGTCCGTACGGGGCGGACTGCCGGACCGGGGCGGGGGGGCTCGCGTTCCGGCCGTCTGCCACGCGGCGGACGGCTCCTCCAGGACGGGGCGCCGGGAGGAACCGTCTTCCGGCTCTTCGTCCGCTGGGTGCGCCGGCCCCTGCTGCCCGCCGTACGCCTGTGGCGGCGGAACCTCCAGCTGCGGGTCGTGGCGGGCACCCTGCTGATGTCGCTCGGCGTGGTGCTGCTGCTCGGCATCGTCGTGATCGGACAGGTCCGCAACGGCCTGTTCGACGCCAAGGAGAAGGCCGCGCAGAGCCAGGCCGCCGGCGGCTTCTCCGCCGCGCAGGACCGGGCCGCGACGACCCCCTCGGGCCCCGGCCAGCAGGAGGGTGTACGGGCGGGCGCGTCCGTGAACTGGCGCTCCACGCTCGTCGAGCAGCTCGCCAGTGGCGGTCAGAGCGCCTTCAACGTGGTCGCGCTCTCCCTCGACACCGGCGAGGCCGCCAGCCGCGGTGTCCGCGCCTCCGGCGAGGTCGACCCGACCACGAGCATTCCCGCGGAACTGCGGCACTCGGTGGCCCAGGGCACCGACACCTTCCAGCAGTCCACCCGGATCCACTACACCAACGGCAAGGCGTCCGAGCGCGGGCTCGTCATCGGCAAGCGGCTGAACGACTCCGAGGGCAAGCCGTACGAGCTGTACTACCTCTTCCCGCTCACACAGGAGGAGGACTCCCTCACCCTGGTCAAGGGCACGCTCGCGACCGCCGGCCTGTTCGTCGTCGTCCTGCTCGGCGCCATCGCCTGGCTCATGGTGCGCCAGGTCGTCACGCCCGTCCGGATGGCCGCGGGGATCGCCGAGCGGCTCTCCGCCGGCCGCCTCCAGGAGCGGATGAAGGTCACCGGCGAGGACGACATCGCGCGCCTCGGCGAGGCCTTCAACAAGATGGCCCAGAGCCTCCAGCTGAAGATCCAGCAGCTGGAGGAGCTGTCGCGGATGCAGCGGCGCTTCGTGTCGGACGTGTCGCACGAGCTGCGCACCCCGCTGACCACGGTCCGGATGGCCGCCGACGTCATTCACGAGGCCCGGGTCGACTTCGACCCGGTGACCGCGCGTTCCGCTGAGCTCCTCGGCGATCAGCTCGACCGCTTCGAGTCGCTGCTCTCCGACCTCCTGGAGATCAGCCGCTTCGACGCGGGAGCGGCGGCCCTGGAGGCCGAGCCGATAGACCTGCGCCAGGTCGTCCGCCGGGTCATCGGCGGCGCGGAACCCCTCGCCGAGCGCAAGGGCACCCGGATCGTGGTCGTCGGCGACCAGCAGCCCGTGGTGGCCGAGGCGGACGCGCGCCGGGTCGAGCGGGTGCTGCGCAACCTCGTCGTCAACGCCGTCGAGCACGGCGAGGGCCGGGACGTGGTGGTGAAGCTGGCCGCCGCGGGCGGAGCCGTCGCCGTCGCCGTCCGCGACTACGGCGTCGGACTCAAGCCGGGCGAGGCGACCCGGGTCTTCAACCGCTTCTGGCGGGCCGACCCGGCCCGCGCGCGCACCACCGGCGGTACGGGCCTGGGCCTGTCGATCGCCGTCGAGGACGCCCGGCTGCACGGCGGCTGGCTCCAGGCCTGGGGCGAGGCGGGCGGCGGTTCGCAGTTCCGGCTCACCCTGCCGCGTACCGCGGACGAGCCGCTGCGGGGCTCCCCGATCCCGCTGGAGCCCGAGGACTCGCGGCGCAACCGCGAGCAGGCGGCCGCGGGGCACGCCCAGGAAGCCGCGCGCCGGGTGGCGGTGCCCGCGCAGCCCGCCGGGGAGCGGCCCTCGCTCCCCGTGCCGCCGAGGCTGCCCGCGCCGTCGCGGGCGACCGTCGACCCGACGGCCCTGCCCGGCAGCGGCGCCCGGGTCGTGGCGCGCGCGGCGACGGAGACCGACGGCGGCGAGACGAGTACGGCGGGGGCCGGTGGGAACGGGAACGCGGAGCGGGAGGACGGGACACGTGGGCGCTGACTCCCGAGCGGAGCACGCGGGGCGGGGCAGGGCGACACGCGGAGCGGTGCTGGCCGCGTGCGGCGGTCTCCTGATGACCGCCTGCGCGACGATGCCCGACAGCGGTGACGTCCAGGCGGTCAAGGGGGCCAACCCCGGCGACTCGCAGGTGCGGGTCTACGCCGTCGCACCGCGCGACAACGCGGAGCCGGACGAGATCGTCGACGGCTTCCTGGAGGCGATGACGAGTGACGACCCAGGGTTCGCCACCGCCCGCAAGTACCTGACGAACGACGCCGCGCGGAGCTGGAAGCCGGAGCAGAGCATCACCGTGCTCACCACCGCGCCCGACCGCGAGCAGGCCGACCGCAACGCCGACCCCGAGAACCAGGGCCGTGCCTACCCGCTCTCCGGCCGCAGGATCGCGACCGTGGACGCCCGGCACGCCTACCAGCCGGTCAGTCCGGCCGAGTACGTGCAGTCGATCCACGTCGTGCAGCAGCCGACGGCGAACGGCAAGGGCAAGGAGTGGCGCATCGACAGCCTCCCGCCCGGCCTGGTGCTCGGCGAGGCCGACTTCCTGCGCAACTACCGTTCGGTCAACAAGTACTACTTCGCGTCCGGGGAGGACTGGGTCGTCGCCGACCCCGTCTACATCCGGCAGCGGCAGGACCCCGTCACCCGGATGGATCCGGTGACGCAGACGGTCAAGGCGCTCCTCGAAGGCCCGACGAACTGGCTGAAGCCCGCCGTCGACTCGTCGTTCCTCTCCGGTACGGAGCTGAAGGAGGGCGTCACCACGCTGACCCCGGACGACCAGTCCACGCTGCGGGTGCCGCTCAACGCCAAGGCGGACCGGGTGGGCGGCGACGCGTGCCGGCGGATGGCCGCGCAACTGCTGTTCACCCTCGGGGACCTGACGTCCGTGCGGGTCGAGCAGGTGGAGCTCCTCGGGTCCGGCGGCCAGTCGCTGTGCCGGCTGGGCAAGGGGCAGGCCGCAGAGTTCGCCGCGGTCCGCAACGCGGACCGGGAGGAGAACCCGTACTTCGTCGACGGGCACGGCAAGCTGATGATGCTGATGCTCGGCGCCAAGGAGGCCGCCGCGCCGGCCGAGGTGCCGGGGCCGCTCGGCAAGGCCGGCCTGCAGCTCGGCTCCGTCGCCGTCGACCGGGGCGAGACCCGGGCCGCCGGGGTCGGCGCGGGCGGCCGCGAGCTGTTCGTCTCCTCGATCACCACGGAGCAGGAGACGCCGGCCGCGATCCTCCGGAGCAAGGCCGCCAAGCCCGAGGACCGGCTGTCCGCGCCCAGCTGGGACGGCCGGGGCGATCTGTGGGTCGCCGACCGGGATCCCGCGGCGCCCCACCTGTGGATGGTGCCGGACGGCACCGGCGAGCCCGTCGAGGTCCGCACGCCCTGGCTGGACGCCGACGCCCGGATCGAGTCCCTGCGGGTCTCGGCGGACGGCGTCCGGATCGCGCTGGTGGTCACCCGGGGCGACCGCACGACCCTGCAGATCGGCCGGGTCCAGCGGCAGAACTCGGGCGACGAGCCCGTCGTCTCCGTCCTGGACCTCCAGCCCGCCACGCCCCGGATGGAGTCGGTCACGGCCGTCTCCTGGGCCGGTCCGAGCCGGCTCGTCGTGGTCGGCCGGGAAGCGGGCGGCGTCCAGCAGATCCGGTACCTCCAGACCGACGGCTCGACCTCGACGACCTCGGTGCTGCCCGGACTGGACGGGGCCATTTCCGTCGCCGCGCCGCACAACGACAAGTCGTCCGTCGTCGCCGACTCCGGCAACGACGGCATCGTCCGGCTCGCGCCCGGGACCAACTGGCAGCCGGTGCTCAAGAAGGGCACCTCACCGGTCTATCCGGGCTGATCGACGAGACCCCCCAGGGGCCTGTCCGGAAAGTCACGCCCGGCCCTCCGGGCAGACGGCGCTGTTTTCCGGACAGGCCCCGGGCCCTGTCCGGCTCCGGCGGGCTCGTGAGGTACCGGGCAGCCGCCCGTGGCAGCCGGTCCAAGGGGCGGCTCCCGCAGGGGTGGCCGGGGTGCGCCGAGAGCCGGCCGGCCGTGGCGGCCGGGTCCGGGGGCGGGTTTTCCACAGGGGTGGCCGGGGCGGGCCGAGAGGCGCACAGTGGAGCCATGCGGGGGTGGTGGCGGGAGATCGCCGGGCTGGTGCTGCCGGTCGCCTGTGGAGGCTGCGGCAGCCCCGGGACAGAGCTGTGCTCGTCGTGCGCCGGCGCGCTGAGGGGTACGGGGCCGAGCCGGGTGCGGCCGTCGCCCGAGCCGGCCGGACTGCCCGAGGTCCATGCCGCCGCGCCGTACGCGGACGCCGTACGGGAACTGCTGCTCGCCCACAAGGAGCGGGGGGCGCTCACGCTGGCCCGTCCCCTGGGCACGGCCCTGGCCGCCGCCGTGGAGGCCGCTGCCGGGGTGCCAGAGGGCCTCGGAGCGTCGCCGCTGCTCCTCGTACCGGTGCCGTCCTCCCGGCGTTCCGTACGGGCACGTGGGCACGATCCGACGCGGCGCGTCGCGCTCGCGGCGGCCGCCGCGCTGCGGCGGACGGGACGGGCGGCACGGGTCGTTCCGGTGCTGCGCCAGCGGCGGCACGTGGCCGACCAGGCGGGGCTCGGAGCGGCGGCACGGCTCGCGAACCTGGCCGGGGCGCTGGAGGTCGTGCCGGGCGGCGCGCGGCTCCTGACGGCGGGACGGGTGGTCCTCGTGGACGACCTGATGACCACCGGGGCGTCGCTCGCGGAAGGGGCGCGCGCCCTCTCCGCCGTACACCTTCCGTTCACCGTTCACGGAATACCGCACGGTTTACCGGCCGGTTCACCGCAGGACGGATTCGAACAGCGGGTGGCGGCTGTAATCGCATCCTCTCCCGCTTCGTTCGGAATAAACCGGAACTCGCCGGGAACTTGGATCGTTGCAGGTGGTGAGTGGTGAAAGCATCCGATCGGAGGTATGTCGCGGTAGCGGGTGCCGACACCCGTCCGAAGGAGCTATGTTCGGTTGTGAGGAATGGCGAACGCCATCGCCTCACCGAATACATGGTTGCGCCTACAGGACAGGAGTTCAGGGCGAATTAACCTCTGTCGATGGGGTGGGGATCTTGTCGACTGGGGAGGAGGAGGTGAAAGTCGCCAAGTCCGAACTCCGGCTAATCCAGCCGGAGTGTGGTGCAAAGGGAGATGCCCGGCGGCCAGGGAGCCGGTCCGGGCGATCCGGGAACGGAGTTCTGCGTGGACATCGTCGTCAAGGGCCGCAAGACCGAGGTGCCTGAGCGGTTCCGCAAGCACGTGGCCGAGAAGCTGAAGCTGGAGAAGATCCAGAAGCTCGACGGCAAGGTGATCAGCCTCGACGTCGAGGTGTCCAAGGAGCACAACCCGCGGCAGGCCGACAGGTCCGACCGCGTGGAGATCACCCTCCACTCCCGAGGCCCGGTGATCCGGGCGGAAGCTGCGGCAGGCGACCCGTACGCAGCGCTCGACCTCGCGAGCGACAAGCTCGAGGCACGACTGCGCAAGCAGCACGACAAGCGGTACACCCGTCGCGGCAACGGCAGGCTGTCGGCAGCGGAGGTCGGGGACGTGGTGCCCGGCGCCGCCAAGCTCAACGGTGACGGCCAACTGGCCGTCGACGAGCCCGACAAGGTGCCCACCACGATGATGGGCTCGATCGAAGTCCAGGGCGAGGGGCCCCTCGTGGTCCGCGAGAAGACCCACCGGGCCGCCCCGATGACGCTCGACCAGGCGCTCTACGAAATGGAGCTGGTCGGCCACGACTTCTACCTCTTCGTCGACTCCGACAACAAGCAGCCGAGCGTCGTCTACCGGCGACACGCGTACGACTACGGCGTCATCCACCTGGAGAGCGACCCGCTCGCCGAGGGCGGCGGCGCCGGTGGTGCACTCGGCGGCTGACCGGCCGCCGACCCCGCACCACCCCCACACCTCAGATGTCCCACCCGGTGCCCCTGGAGCGCATGGTGCCTCCCAGGGGCACCCCCTTGTGCCCGTGGAGCACCCCGCGGCCGCCGGGGCATGAAATCATGTCGTGCACGCCAACCGGTGCTCTCCGAGCAGCGGTTGGAGGACCGGAAACGAATTCAGGCCACGGCCTTCAGGGGGAGGAACGATGGCGGACAGCTTCGGGCCGGTGCTCAGCGGGCGTGAGCGCGGTGTTGGGGTCTCGGAGGGATCGGATTCGGACAGCGGTGCATTCCGCAAGGAGCCGATCCGGGTCCTTGTCGTGGACGACCATGCCCTCTTCCGCCGCGGACTCGAGATCGTCCTCGCGCAGGAGGAGGACATCCAGGTCGTCGGAGAGGCCGGCGACGGCGCGGAAGCCGTCGACAAGGCCGCCGACCTGCTGCCCGACATCGTCCTGATGGACGTACGGATGCCCCGCCGCGGCGGCATCGAGGCCTGCACTTCCATCAAGGAGGTGGCCCCCAGCGCGAAGATCATCATGCTGACGATCAGCGACGAGGAGGCCGACCTCTACGACGCCATCAAGGCGGGAGCCACCGGCTACCTCCTCAAGGAGATCTCCACCGACGAGGTCGCCACGGCGATCCGCGCCGTCGCGGACGGGCAGTCGCAGATCAGCCCGTCGATGGCGTCGAAGCTCCTCACCGAGTTCAAGTCGATGATCCAGCGCACCGACGAGCGCCGGCTGGTGCCCGCGCCCCGGCTCACCGACCGCGAGCTCGAGGTCCTCAAGCTCGTCGCGACCGGGATGAACAACCGGGACATCGCCAAGGAGCTGTTCATCTCCGAGAACACGGTGAAGAACCACGTCCGGAACATCCTGGAGAAGCTGCAGCTGCACTCGCGGATGGAGGCCGTGGTGTACGCGATGCGGGAGAAGATCCTGGAGATCCGCTAGGGGTGTCCGGCGGATCAGGCGGCTCGGCCGTGATCCGCCGGAGAGGATTCAGGAGGTGCCTCGCCGATCACGCCGGGCGCGTGGGCCCCTGACAGGGGCTGACCGGCAAGACGCCCCTAGCCGAGGGCGGTGACCAGTTCGGGCGCCAGTTCCGGGTGGTTGAGGCGCTCCACGGACACGGAGTCGCAGCCGACCCACTCGGCGGCCTCGCGCAGCGCGCGGGCGACGGCGGGCACGGCCTTCGGGCCGTCGAGGGTGATCTGGCGGGCGACGAGCGTGCGGCCCTCCCGGGCGGGGTCGACGCGGCCGACGAGACGGCCACCGGCCAGGACCGGCATCGCGAAGTAGCCGTGCACGCGCTTCGGCTTCGGCACGTACGCCTCCAGGCGGTGCGTGAAGCCGAAGATCCGCTCCGTGCGGGGCCGCTCCCAGATCAGCGAGTCGAAGGGCGACAACAGCGTCGTACGGTGGCGGCCGCGGGGCTCCGTCGCCAGGGCCGCCGGATCGGCCCAGGCGGGCTTCCCCCAGCCGGCCACCGTCACCGGCACCAGACCCGAGGCCTCCACGACCGCGTCGAACTGCTCGGCCTTGATCCGGTGGTAGTCGGCGATGTCGGCGCGGGTGCCCACGCCCAGCGCCTCGCCCGCCTGCCGCACCAGGCGCCGCACGCACTCGGTGTCGTCCAGGTCGTCGTGCAGCAGCCGGGCCGGGATCGCCCGCTCCGCCAGGTCGTACACCCGCTTCCAGCTCCGCCGCTCCGTGACGACGACCTCGCCGTACATCAGCGCCCGCTCCACGGCGATCTTGGCGTCGGACCAGTCCCACCACTCGCCCTTGTTCTTCGCGCCGCCCAGCTCCGTCGCCGTCAGCGGGCCCTGGTCGCGCAGCTGGGCGATCACCTTGTCGTACGCCCCGGGGGACAGCTCGTGGCCCCAGTGCGGGCGGTCGCGGTAGGCGCGCCTGCGGAAGGCGAAGTGCGGCCACTCCTCGACCGGCAGCACGCAGGCGGCGTGCGACCAGTACTCGAAGGCGTGCGCCCCGGTCCAGTACGCGTCCTCGACCGTCGTACGGCCGACGGCGCCCAGGCGCGCGTACGGAATGAGCTCGTGGGAGCGGGCCAGCACCGAGATGGTGTCGAGCTGCACCTGTCCGAGCGCCCGGAGGACCCCGCGCACCCCGGCCCTGCGGTCGGGCGCGCCCAGGAATCCCTGGGCGCGCAGCGCGATCCGGCGGGCGTCGTCGGCGGACAGTTCGGCAGCGGGGGGCGGCGCAGTCGTCATGGACCGCACCCTAGGCCCCGGCACTGACAACCGGCCCTGATCCGCGGGCCCCCCGCAGGCCCCGCCTGGCTCGCTGCGTCCGCCGGACACCCCCCCCCGCAAAGCCCCGTCAGGATCGAGGCGCCCGTCGGGCGTTCCCCGCAGGGCCCCGTCCGGATCGCGGTGCCGGCCGGGCGTTCCCCGCAAGGCCCGTCCGGCTCGCGGTGCCTGTCGGGCGTTCCCTAGGCGGCACCGGTCGGCAGGTCGCGGGCCGGGAGGTAGGGGAGGGGGCTGGGGAAGCCGAAGTCGGAGGGCAGCAGGGCGGCGATCCAGGCGTCCCTGAGGGTGCCCTTGTTGGCCAGGGCGGCGCGCTGCGCGCCCTCCATGACGAAGCCGACCCGTTCGGCGACCGCGCGCGAGCCGACGTTGCCGACCTCGGCGCGCCAGACCAGGCGGGTGCAGCCGAGGCCGGTGAAGGCCCAGTGGGCGAGGGCCCGGACGGTCTCCGTCATGTAGCCGGCGCCGCGATGCTCCTTGGCCAGCCAGTAGCCGACCTCCCAGACGCCCTGGCCGCGACTGCTCAGCGAGGTCGCGGCGAGCAGCGGGCCGCCGGCCACCGGTTCGACGGCGAACGCGTACTCCGTGTCGTCGCGCCAGCCGTCCGGCGCCAGCCGCCGGACGAAGAGCTCGGCGTCCTCGCGCTTGTACGGGGAGGGGACGACGGTCCAGCGCTGGATGTCGGGGTCCTGGCAGACGGCGTACACCGCTTCGGCGTCCTCGGGGACGAAGGCGCGCAGCCGGAGGCGGTCCGTGGTGAGGGTGATGGGATCCATGCCGGGATTGTGGTGACCGCGCAGACCGGAAGCGAACACTTTTCGGGTGGGGCGGCACCTTCCGCCCACCTCGGGCGTTCTCTTTCCGGGCGCACGTACGGCTCCGGCACTGCGGGCCTCCCTCTGCGCGGGCGGTCTCGCTTACGATGGCCGTTACGGTGGGGACCACCTGCCGTGCCCGCGCTCGCGTCCTTCACAAGACCCAGTGCCAGGCCCGACCGGCAAGGAGACCAGCCTCAGTGTCCGTCTTCAACAAGCTCATGCGTGCAGGCGAAGGCAAGATCCTGCGCAAACTGCACCGCATCGCGGACCAGGTCAACTCCATCGAAGAGGACTTCGTCAACCTCTCCGACGCCGACCTGCGGGCGCTCACCGAGGAGTACAAGCAGCGGTACGCCGACGGCGAGAGCCTCGACGACCTGATGCCCGAGGCGTTCGCGACGGTGCGCGAGGCCGCCAAGCGCGTCCTCGGCCAGCGCCACTACGACGTCCAGCTGATGGGCGGCGCCGCGCTCCACCTCGGCTACGTCGCCGAGATGAAGACCGGTGAGGGCAAGACCCTCGTCGGCACCCTCCCGGCGTACCTCAACGCGCTGTCCGGCAAGGGCGTGCACCTGATCACGGTCAACGACTACCTGGCCGAGCGCGACTCCGAGCTGATGGGCCGGGTGCACAAGTTCCTCGGCCTGAGCGTCGGCTGCATCCTCGCCAACATGACGCCGGCCCAGCGCCGCGAGCAGTACAACTGCGACATCACGTACGGCACGAACAACGAGTTCGGCTTCGACTACCTCCGCGACAACATGGCGTGGTCCAAGGACGAGCTCGTCCAGCGCGGCCACAACTTCGCCTGTGTCGACGAGGTCGACTCCATCCTCGTCGACGAGGCCCGTACGCCGCTGATCATCTCCGGTCCGGCCGACCAGGCGACCAAGTGGTACGGCGACTTCGCGAAGCTCGTCACCCGCCTCTCCAAGGGCGAGCCCGGCAACCCGCTCAAGGGCATCGAGGAGACCGGCGACTACGAGGTCGACGAGAAGAAGCGCACCGTCGCCATCCACGAGGCCGGTGTCGCCAAGGTCGAGGACTGGCTCGGCATCGACAACCTCTACGAGTCGGTGAACACCCCGCTCGTCGGTTACCTGAACAACGCCATCAAGGCGAAGGAACTGTTCAAGAAGGACAAGGACTACGTCGTCATGGACGGCGAAGTCATGATCGTCGACGAGCACACCGGCCGTATCCTCGCCGGTCGCCGCTACAACGAGGGCATGCACCAGGCGATCGAGGCGAAGGAGGGGGTGGCGATCAAGGACGAGAACCAGACCCTCGCCACCATCACCCTGCAGAACTTCTTCCGCCTGTACTCGAAGCTCTCCGGCATGACCGGTACGGCCATGACCGAGGCCGCCGAGTTCCACCAGATCTACAAGCTGGGCGTCGTCCCGATCCCCACGAACAGGCCGATGGTCCGCAAGGACCAGTCCGACCTGATCTACCGGACCGAGGTCGCCAAGTTCGCCGCCGTCGTCGACGACATCGCGGAGAAGCACGAGAAGGGTCAGCCGATCCTCGTCGGCACGACCTCCGTCGAGAAGTCCGAGTACCTCTCGCAGCAGCTCTCCAAGCGCGGCGTCCAGCACGAGGTCCTCAACGCCAAGCACCACGAGCGCGAGGCCAGCATCGTCGCCCAGGCCGGCCGCCGCGGCGCCGTCACGGTCGCCACGAACATGGCCGGCCGCGGTACGGACATCAAGCTCGGCGGCAACCCGGACGACCTCGCCGAGGCCGAGCTGCGCCAGGCGGGCCTGGACCCGGTCGAGCACGTCGAGGAGTGGGCCGCCGCCCTCCCCGCCGCCCTGGAGCGCGCCGAGAAGGCCGTGAAGGCGGAGTTCGAGGAGGTCAAGGAGCTCGGCGGTCTGTACGTCCTCGGCACCGAGCGCCACGAGTCCCGCCGTATCGACAACCAGCTGCGCGGTCGTTCCGGCCGTCAGGGCGACCCCGGCGAGTCCCGCTTCTACCTCTCCCTCGGCGACGACCTGATGCGGCTGTTCAAGGCGCAGATGGTCGAGCGCGTGATGGCCATGGCCAACGTGCCGGACGACGTGCCGATCGAGAACAAGATGGTCACCCGCGCCATCGCCTCCGCCCAGTCGCAGGTCGAGACCCAGAACTTCGAGACGCGCAAGAACGTCCTGAAGTACGACGAGGTCCTCAACCGGCAGCGCGAGGTCATCTACGGCGAGCGGCGCCGCGTCCTGGAGGGCGAGGACCTGCACGAGCAGATCCAGCACTTCATGGACGACACGATCGACGACTACATCCGCCAGGAGACCGCCGAGGGCTTCGCGGAGGAGTGGGACCTCGACCGCCTGTGGAACGCCTTCAAGCAGCTCTACCCGGTGAAGGTCACCGTGGAGGAGCTGGAGGACGCGGCCGGGGACCGGGCGGGCATCACCGCCGAGTTCATCGCCGAGTCGATCAAGAACGACATCCACGAGCAGTACGAGACGCGCGAGAAGCAGCTCGGCTCGGAGATCATGCGTGAGCTGGAGCGGCGCGTGGTCCTGTCCGTCCTGGACCGCAAGTGGCGCGAGCACCTCTACGAGATGGACTACCTCCAGGAGGGCATCGGCCTGCGTGCCATGGCGCAGAAGGACCCGCTGGTCGAGTACCAGCGCGAGGGCTTCGACATGTTCACCGCCATGATGGAGGGCATCAAGGAGGAGTCCGTCGGCTACCTGTTCAACCTGGAGGTCCAGGTCGAGCAGCAGGTCGAGGAGGTCCCGGTGCAGGCGAGCGCACCGTCGCTCGCCAAGGAGGACGCCGTCCCGGCGCCCGCCGGCCGTCCGGAGATCCGTGCCAAGGGGCTCGACGCCCCGCAGCGGCCGGACCGGCTGCACTTCTCCGCGCCGACGGTGGACGGCGACGGCGGCGTCATCGAGGGCGACTTCGCCTCGGACGACGACGGCGGCGACGGGATGACCCGGGCCGAGCGGCGCAAGGCGCAGAAGAACGCGGGCGGCGGTCGTCGCCGCAAGAAGTGAGGCACCACCGCCGAGGGCTCTGACACGGGCCCGCTGACGCGGTGAGCACGAGTGACAGGGGTCGGTCGCCCGCCGGGGGCCGGCCCCTTCGCCATGCCCGCGGGCCGGTGGGCGGGTCGTGGGCCGGTGGCGTCGGCTCCGCTGTCGTGCCGGTGGGCGGGTCGTGGGCCGGTGGCGTCGGCTTTGCCGTCGTGCCCGTGGGTGGGCGGGGTCATGGCCCGGTGGGTGTCGGTTCGTGTCCGCGGGCGGGCGGTTCATGGGCGGTGGCCGGCTCCTTCGAGGCCGTCGAGTTCCACGGCGGCGCAGCGCCAGCGCTGGTCGGTGCCGCGTTCCAGGCGGAAGGCCATCGCGCGGACGCGGGGGCCGGTGGCGATCGTCGCGAAGGCCTCCACGGCGGTGCCGCCGGGGCGGACCTGGACCGAGCAGCGGCGCAGCACGGGGCGGGGGCCGAGCGACCGCAGGGGCGTCCGCGGGGCGAGCAGGACGAGCTGCTCGTACGCCTCGCCGACGGTGTGGCCGAGCATCCAGTGGACCGGCCGCTCCCCGCTGAGCACGGCGAGGAGGCGCTCGGCGAAGACGGTGTGGGGCGGGAGCGCGCGGGGCGCGGTGCGGGGCGGGCCGCCCTGGGACGGCGTACGGGGGCGGGTGGCGGCACGACCGCGCGGGTGCGCTCCCGCGGAGCCGTGCGGGCGGGTGCCGGCCGGGCCGCCGGGGGCCGTGCGGGGACGTGGGGTGGGGGAGGGCGTGGTGGTGAGCGTGGCGGTCATGGCGGGCCCCTGTCATTGCGTAACCGAGTGGTACCAGTCAGTAACTTTCGTTGGGGATCTTGTACGGGGGGACCCCGAGGCCCCGCAAGGAGGCCGCCGCGGCGGGGCGGGCCGGAAAACGGATCACCTATCAGGGTGACGCGGCGGGAAACCGGTTCTCCGGCCGCCAGGGGGAGGCCCTCCGCGCCGGGCGGGCGGCGTGTCCGGCCGCCCGCCCCGAAGGGGGACTCCGCACGTATCCTGAGGGCCTCTCCGACTACGAAAGCGGCCAGCCATGCGCGTCTACGTCCCCCTGACCCTCCCCGGTCTCGCACAGGCGCACAAGGCGGGCGAGCTCGGCCCCGGCCCGCTGACCGCCTACGCCGTCACCCCCGCGCTGCGCGAGTGGTACGTCTCCGACGACATCGAGGAGCTGGAGTACGCGGCGCTCAACCGGGCCGCGGCCGCCTCCCTGCGCCTCCTCGCGGGCCGGCCCGATGCGCCCCGGCGCCGTGTCGTCGTCGCCGTCGACGTGGCCGACAAGGACGCGGCCACCGACCCCGACGGCGGGCTCGAAGCGGCCTCCATCGGCGAGGTCCGGATCGCCGGGCCCGTCCCGTTCGCCAAGGCGGCCGCGGTGCACGCCGACGCGGACGACGCCGAGGCGGACGTCACGGCCGCGGCGGACGCGCTCGGGGCGGCGGACCAGGGCGACGACGACGCCCAGTTCGTCGTGGACGGCGCCGAGGACCACGAGCTGCTGTGGTTCGGCGTGCAGGAGATCCCCGGGCTGCTGGGCTGACGGCTTCCGTCCACGCGCCCCTCCCGGGAGGTCCCCGGGCTGCTTGTGCGCGGCTCCCCTTTGAGCCGGCGGCTTCCGTCCACGCGCCAGGAGATCCACGTTCCTCGCGCTCGGATCCCTTTGAGCCGACGGCTTCCGTCCCCGCTTCCTCCGCCCGCGGGGGCAGTCTTCGCCGTCCGAGGCGCCGGGTACCGTCTTTCCATGGGGAAGCACGGAAAGCACCTGGTCTGGGACTGGAACGGCACACTGCTGGACGACATCAGCGCGGTGATCGGAGCGACGAACGCGGCCTTCGCCGAGCTCGGTCTGGCGTCGATCACCCTGGAGCGGTACCGCGAGCTGTACACGGTTCCGGTACCGAAGTTCTACGAGCGCCTGATGGGGCGGCTGCCGACCGACGAGGAGTGGACCGTCATGGACGGGACCTTCCACCGGCACTACTGGCAGCGCGCCGAGGGCTGCGGGCTGACCACCGGCGCGGCGGAGCTGCTCGCCGCGCGGCAGGCGTCCGGATCCACGCAGTCGCTGCTGTCGCTGGCGCCGCACGCCGATCTGATACCGCTGGTGCGGCGGCACGGGATCGCCGAGCGGTTCGTCCGGATGGACGGGCGGGTCGACGCGTCGACGGACGGGAAGTCCGGGCACATGGTGCGGCACCTGGCCGCGCTGGGCGTTCCGGCCGAGCGCGTGGTCGTCATCGGTGACGCGGCGGACGACGCGGTGGCGGCGGGGCACGTCGGGGCGAAGGCCGTGCTGTACACCGGCGGGTCGCACAGCCGGGCGTCGTTGTCGCGGGTGGGAGCGCCGGTGGTGGACTCCCTGGAGGAAGCGGTGGCGGTCGCGGAGTCGCTGGTCTAGGACGGGGTGCCCGGCGGCCTGCGGTCTGTGGCTTGCGGCCCGTGGGTCGGTGGGCGCGCGCCACTCTGCGGGCCCTGTCGGGCGTACGCCCTGCGGGCCTGCGACCTTTGACCTTTGCATCGGTGGGTGGCAGGGCGGGAGGGCCGGTGCGGCCCGGAGGGTGGTTGCGCCCATCCGTTCCGCCCTTGCGGAACGTGTGCCCACCACCACCCGGCGGGCGGGTCCCCGCAACCGCCCGGCGGACGTGTGCCCACCACCCGCCGGGCGGGTCCCCGCAACCGCCCGGCGGACGTATGCCTACGACCACCCGGCGGGCGTATGCCCACGACCGCCCGGGGGTGGGTCGGCTCAGGCCTTGGTGTGGAGGACCTTGAGGAACTCGCGCATCCAGGTGGGGTGGTCGGGCCAGGCGCGGGAGGAGACGAGGAGGCCGTCGACGACGGCGGCGGAGTCCTGGAAGGTGGCGCCGGCGGCCTGCATGTCGAGTTCGAGGGCCGGGTAGGCGGTGACGCGGCGCCCTTCGAGGCTGCCGACGGCGGCTGTGAGGAGCGGGCCGTGGCAGATCTGGGCGACGGGCTTGTCGGCGTCGAAGAAGGCCTTGAGGATCTTGCGGAGCTCGGGGTCGTTGCGCAGGTACTCCGGAGCGCGGCCGCCCGGGATCACCACCGCCGCGTAGGCGCCGGGGTCGACCTCGGAGAACGCCAGGTCGGCGGGCCAGGTGTAGCCGGGCTTCTCGGTGTAGGTGTCGAAACCGGGCTCGAAGTCGTGGACGACGAACCTCAGCGTCTTGCGGGCCGGGGCGGCGATGTCGACCTCGTAGCCCTCTTCGAGAAGCCGCTGGTAGGGGTACATCACCTCCAGCGACTCCGCCGCGTCACCGGTCACGATCAGGATCTTCGCCATGGCTCTCCCGGATCACAGATGGTCGGTCTGTCGTGCTCTGTCCATGCTCGCGTACACGCTGCCCGCGACGGGCCGGTTTGCCAAGAGGACACGTGTCGCTGTCCATAACGTCAAACTTCGCCCGCTCTTTTGTACGCATACGGCTCATGACGGTTCGGGGTGCGGGAGCGATAGGCTTTTGCCGTGATCAGCGCGATACGCCGTGGGGGCAGCGAAGCCCCCGGCTGCCGCCCGGCCCGCGACAGCGGCCGGGTCGACCGTGCGTTCGCCGATCCTTCCCGTCCGGACGCGCCACGCTCCGTGGCCGATAACGATCCGGGCATCTCTCATCCGGGCATACCGTCGTCTTCGACCGGAATCACCGCGTCGTGGCGTTGTGCCCTTTCTTCCACCGACGTCACGCAACGGCGCGCGACAGGAGTCAGAGGACATGCAGACCAAGCTGGACGAAGCAAAGGCCGAGCTGCTCGAGAGGGCCGCCCGGGTAGCTGAGCACAGCCCGGTCGGGGGGCGACTTCCGACGGGCCCGGCGGGTGCCGGGAAGCACCCCGACCGGGACACCGTGCTCGACTACCTCCAGCGCTACTACCTGCACACGGCGCCCGAGGACCTCGGCGACCGCGACCCGGTCGACGTGTTCGGTGCCGCGCTCTCTCACTACCGGCTCGCGGAGAACCGCCCGCAGGGCACCGCGAACGTGCGCGTCCACACCCCGACGGTGGAGGAGAACGGCTGGACGAGCAGCCACTCCGTCGTCGAGGTCGTCACCGACGACATGCCCTTCCTCGTCGACTCGGTGACCAACGAGCTGTCCCGCCAGGGCCGCGGCATCCACGTCGTGATCCACCCGCAGGTCCTCGTCCGCCGTGACGTCGCCGGCAAGCTCATCGAGGTCCTGTCGGTCCAGATCGACGGCGAGCTGCCGCACGACGCGCTCACCGAGTCCTGGATCCACGTCGAGATCGACCGCGAGACCGACCGCGCCGACCTCAAGCAGATCACCGCCGACCTGCTGCGCGTCCTGTCCGACGTCCGCGAGACGGTCGAGGACTGGGACAAGATGCGCGACGCCGCGCTGCGCATCGCCGAGGGGCTCCCCGCCGAGCCGACCGCCTCCGACCTGCGGCCGACCGAGGTGGAGGAGGCCCGCGAGCTGCTGCGCTGGCTCGCCGACGACCACTTCACCTTCCTCGGCTACCGCGAGTACGAGCTCGTCAACGGCGACGCCCTGACCGCCGTGCCCGGCACCGGCCTCGGCATCCTGCGCTCCGACCCGCAGCACCTCGGCGACGACGAGGGCCACCACGCCCACCCCGTCTCGCCCTCCTTCAGCCGGCTGCCCGCCGACGCCCGCGCCAAGGCGCGCGAGCACAAGCTGCTGATCCTGACGAAGGCCAACAGCCGGGCGACCGTGCACCGCCCCTCGTACCTCGACTACATCGGCGTGAAGAAGTTCGACGCCGACGGCAACGTGATCGGCGAGCGCCGCTTCCTCGGCCTGTTCTCGTCCGCCGCGTACACCGAGTCCGTCCGCCGGGTCCCGGTCGTCAAGCGCAAGGTCCAGGAGGTCCTCGCGGGCGCCGGCTTCTCGCCGAACAGCCACGACGGCCGCGACCTGCTCCAGATCCTGGAGACCTACCCGCGCGACGAGCTGTTCCAGACCCCGGTCGACCAGCTCCAGGCCATCGTCACCAGCGTCCTGTACCTCCAGGAACGGCGCCGGCTGCGGCTCTACCTGCGCCAGGACGAGTACGGCCGCTACTACTCGGCCCTCGTCTACCTGCCGCGCGACCGCTACACGACCCGTGTCCGGCTGCGGATCATCGACCTCCTGAAGGAGGAGCTCGACGGCACCAGCGTCGACTTCACCGCCTGGAACACCGAGTCGATCCTCTCCCGTCTCCACTTCGTCGTCCGCGTGAAGCCCGGCACCGAACTCGCCAAGCTGACCGACGCCGACGTCGACCGGATCGAGGCCCGGCTCGTCGAGGCTGCCCGCTCCTGGTCCGACGGCTTCGGCGAGGCCCTCAACGCCGAGTTCGGCGAGGAGCGCGCCGCCGAGCTGCTCCGCCGCTACGGCAGCGCCTTCTCCGAGGGCTACAAGGCCGACCACTCGCCGCGCGCGGCCGTCGCCGACCTGGTCCGCATGGAGGCCCTCGCCGCCAGCGGCAAGGACTTCGCGCTCTCCCTCTACGAGCCGGTCGCCGCCGGCCCCGGCGAGCGCCGCTTCAAGATCTACAAGACCGGCGACCAGATCTCCCTCTCCGCCGTCCTCCCGGTCCTCAACCGGCTCGGCGTCGAGGTCACCGACGAGCGTCCGTACGAGCTCCGCTGCGCCGACCGCACCCACGCCTGGATCTACGACTTCGGCCTGCGGATGCCCGCCCCGACCGGGAACGGCGGCGACTACGTCGGCGACGACGCCCGCGAGCGCTTCCAGGAGGCCTTCTCCGCCACCTGGACCGGCCAGGCCGAGAACGACAACTTCAACTCCCTCGTCCTCTCCGCCGGGCTCACCTGGCGCGAGGCGATGGTGCTGCGCGCCTACGCCAAGTACCTGCGCCAGGCCGGTGCGACGTTCAGCCAGGACTACATGGAGGACACCCTCCGCAACAACGTCCACACCACCCGGCTGCTCGTCTCCCTCTTCGAGGCCCGGATGGCCCCGGAGCGCCAGCGCGCCGGCACCGAGCTGATCGACGCTCTCATGGAGGAGCTGGACGCCGCCCTCGACCAGGTCGCGAGCCTGGACGAGGACCGGATCCTGCGGTCCTTCCTGACCGTCATCAAGGCCACGCTGCGGACGAACTTCTTCCAGCTGACGGCGGACGGTACGCCGCACTCGTACGTGTCGATGAAGTTCGACCCGCAGGCCATCCCGGACCTTCCGGCGCCCCGCCCGGCCTTCGAGATCTGGGTGTACTCCCCGCGCGTCGAGGGCGTCCACCTGCGCTTCGGCAAGGTCGCCCGAGGCGGCCTGCGCTGGTCCGACCGCCGTGAGGACTTCCGTACGGAGATCCTCGGCCTGGTCAAGGCGCAGATGGTGAAGAACACCGTCATCGTGCCGGTCGGCGCCAAGGGCGGCTTCGTCGCCAAGCAGCTCCCGGACCCGTCCGTGGACCGCGACGCCTGGCTGGCCGAGGGCATCGCCTCGTACAAGACCTTCATCTCGGCGCTGCTCGACATCACCGACAACCTGGTCGCGGGCGAGGTCGTGCCGCCGGCCGACGTGGTCCGCCACGACGAGGACGACACGTACCTGGTCGTCGCCGCCGACAAGGGCACCGCGACCTTCTCCGACATCGCCAACGGGGTGGCCGAGGACTACGGCTTCTGGCTCGGCGACGCCTTCGCCTCCGGCGGCTCGGCCGGCTACGACCACAAGGGCATGGGCATCACCGCCCGCGGCGCCTGGGAGTCCGTCAAGCGGCACTTCCGCGAACTGGGCCACGACACCCAGACCGAGGACTTCACGGTCGTCGGCGTCGGCGACATGTCCGGCGACGTCTTCGGCAACGGCATGCTGCTCAGCGAGCACATCAGGCTCGTCGCCGCGTTCGACCACCGGCACATCTTCGTCGACCCGAACCCGGACGCGGCCGTGTCGTACGCCGAGCGCCGCCGCCTCTTCGACCTGCCCCGCTCGTCCTGGGCCGACTACGACCCGTCGCTGCTCTCCGCCGGCGGTGGCGTCCACCCCCGCAGCGCCAAGTCGATCCCGATCAACGCGCAGGTCAGGGCCGCCCTCGGCATCGAGGACGGGATCACCAAGATGACCCCGGCCGAGCTGATGAAGGCCATCCTCCACGCGCCCGTCGACCTGCTGTGGAACGGCGGCATCGGCACGTACGTCAAGTCGTCGGCCGAGTCCAACGCCGACGTCGGCGACAAGGCCAACGACGCCATCCGCGTCGACGGCCAGGACGTCCGCGCCAAGGTCATCGGCGAGGGCGGCAACCTCGGCGCGACCCAGCTGGGCCGCATCGAGTTCGCCCGCACCGGCGGCCCCGAGGGCGCCGGCGGCAAGGTCAACACCGACGCCATCGACAACAGCGCCGGCGTCGACACCTCCGACCACGAGGTCAACATCAAGATCCTGCTCAACGGGCTGGTCGCCGAGGGCGACATGACCGTCAAGCAGCGCAACAAGATCCTCGCGGAGATGACCGACGAGGTCGGCGCGCTCGTCCTGCGCAACAACTACGCGCAGAACACCGCCCTCGCCAACGCGGTCGCCCAGTCGCCCTCGCTGCTCCACGCCCACCAGCGGTTCATGCGCCGCCTGGGCCGCGACGGCAGCCTCGACCGGTCCCTGGAGTTCCTGCCCAACGACCGGCAGATCCGCGAGCTGCTCAACAACGGCCGGGGCATGAGCCAGCCGGAGCTCGCCGTCCTCCTCGCGTACACCAAGATCACGGTGGCTGACGAGCTGATCGGCACGGAGCTCCCGGACGACCCGTACCTGCGCGGGCTGCTCCACGCGTACTTCCCGACGCTGCTGCGCGAGAAGTTCCCCGAGGCCGTCGACAACCACGCCCTGCGCCGCGAGATCATCACGACCGTCCTGGTCAACGACACCGTCAACACCGGCGGCTCGACCTTCCTGCACCGCCTCCGGGAGGAGACCGGCGCGTCGATCGAGGAGATCGTGCGGGCGCAGACCGCCGCCCGTGCCGTCTTCCGGCTCGGCCAGGTCTGGGACGCCGTCGAGGCCCTCGACAACCAGGTGCCGGCCGGCATCCAGACCCAGATGCGGCTGCACTCCCGCCGCCTCGTCGAGCGCGGCACGCGCTGGCTGCTCAACAACCGGCCGCAGCCGCTCCAGATCGGCGAGACCATCGACTTCTTCGGCGAGCGCGTCGAGGAGGTCTGGCAGCAGCTGCCGCAGCTGCTGCGCGGCGCGGACCTGGAGTGGTACCAGTCGATCTTCGACGAGCTGACCGGGTTCGGCGTGCCGGAGGAGCTCGCGCTGCGGGTCGCCGGCTTCTCCTCCGCCTTCCCGATCCTCGACGTCGTCGCGATCGCGGACCGGATGGGCAAGGAGCCGCTGGCGGTCGCCGAGGTCTACTACGACCTGGCCGACCGGCTGCGGATCACCGACCTGATGGACCGGATCATCGAGCTGCCGCGCAGCGACCGCTGGCAGTCGATGGCCCGCGCCTCGATCCGCGAGGACCTCTTCGCGGCGCACTCGGCGCTCACCGCCGACGTCCTGACCGTGGGCAACGGCAGCACGAGCCCCGAGGAGCGGTTCAAGGCCTGGGAGGAGAAGAACG
The DNA here is from genome assembly GCF_056436715.1 of Streptomyces sp. NPDC043176. Classification (NCBI taxonomy): domain Bacteria; kingdom Bacillati; phylum Actinomycetota; class Actinomycetes; order Kitasatosporales; family Streptomycetaceae; genus Streptomyces; species Streptomyces sp. NPDC043176. The sequence continues at coordinate 75,018 of NZ_JBWKCA010000025.1, read as the reverse complement.
CGGCGATCCTGGGCCGCGCCCGGACGACGCTGGAGGAGATCCAGGGTTCGGACACCTTCGACCTGGCGAACCTGTCGGTCGCCATGCGGACGATGCGCACCCTGCTCCGTTCGCACAGCTAGTCGCCCGGCGGCCCGATCGCGTGGCCGCCCGACAGGGAAGGGCCCCGCCGGTTCTCCGGCGGGGCCCTTCCTCGCGCGCCCATGTCGTCAGGAGGCCCGCTCGGCCGGCGGGGCGACCGTCGAGGTCCACAGGCGGCGGGCGGCGAGGAGGGCGGCGGCGAGGAGGAGGGCGTTGCGGAGGACCATGACGGTGAGGCCGGTGGGGGTGCCGGCGACGACGTCGAGGTAGAGGACGGGGTAGGCGAGGGAGCTCAGCGCGGCGGCCGGGAGGAGGAGCAGGGCGACCGGGCGCATCACCGTCCGGCGGGAGGTCAGGCAGACGGCGGCGAGCCCGATCAGCCAGATCATGTACTGGGGGCTGATCACGCGGCTGGTGACGGTGAAGAGCAGGACGGCGGCGAAGGCCGCGTCGAGGGGGGTGGCCGGGGTCCAGCGCCGGGCTTGGACGCGCCAGAGGAGCAGCCAGCCGAAGGCGGCGACGGTGAGCAGCAGGGCGAGGTGGCCGAGGCTGGAGACGTACGGGCCGACGTACTCGAAGGCGCCGTAGCGGAACTCGACCCCGCCGGACCAGGCGCCGGAGGCCTGGGCCAGCGCGAGGGCGGTGCCGCCGAGGGACTCGATCTGGATGCCCCGGTCGCCCTGCTGGCGCAGGAAGCCCAGGGACTCGGAGAAGAAGAGCGCGAGGGTGGCGAGGAGCGCGAGGGCGGTGACGGCGGCCGCGGTCCAGGCCTCGCGGGTGGTACGGCCCCGGGGCGTGCCGATGAGGGCGAGGGCGGGCCAGACCTTGACCATCGCGCCGATGCCGGCGAGTGCCCCGCCGAGCCGGTGGGCGGCGGTGGAGCGGGCGCCGAGGGCGAGGAGCGCGAGGACGGCGAGGGCGGTGGTCTGGACGTCGTACCGGGCCAGCGGCAGGTGCAGGAGGAGCGGGAGGCCGCAGACCCAGATCCAGGCGCCGTGGGTGAGGTGGGCGCTGTCCGCGCGGGCGAGGGCGAGGGCGACGACCGCGTCGGCGAGCAGGGTGAGGGCGACGAACGCCTGGAAGTACGTGAGCCACGGGAGGACGCCCGGCGACATGATCACGAGCCCCGCGCCGGGCGGGTACTGCCAGGTGACGTCGCCGGCCGGGAAGGTGCCCTGGGCGAACTGCCCGTACCAGTGCCGGTAGAGGGCGACCTCGCGCCCCACCCCGCCGATGCCCAGGTCGTCGCGGTACAGCAGCAGGAGCATCCAGGCCCGGGTGAGGAGCCAGCCGGCGGCGAGGGCGAGGTGGGGGCCGCGGCCGACGGTGACGAAGGTGGCCGAGGTGAAGGTGTCCGACTCGAAGGGCGAGCCGGTCAGGGCGGGCGGTTCGCTGCCGGTCCGGGGCGGGGCGGGGGATTCGCCTCCGCTGTGGGGCGGTCCCGGGGGCTCGCTTCCGGTCAGGGGCGGTGGCTGCGGGTGATGGTTCGTCACCCCACAGCACTTTAGACCGTAATGTCCTGATTGTTCGTCGTCTTCGGGCCCGGCCCGGCCGTGTACTCCTCGTACGCCGCCACCACCTCCTCCGCCGGGCCGTCCCTCCGCAGCGTCCCCGCCTCCAGCCACAGCGCCCGCTCGCAGGTCTCGGTGATAGTCGAGTTCGAGTGGCTGACCAGGAAGACCGTGCCCGCCTCCGCCCGCAGCTCGTCGATCCTCCGTCGGCTGCGGCGCCGGAAGCGCGCGTCACCCGTCGACAGGGCCTCGTCGATCAGCAGCACGTCGTGGCTCCTGGCGGCGGCGATGGAGAAGCGGAGCCGGGCGCCCATGCCGGAGGAGTACGTCCGCATGGGCCGGGAGATCGCGTCGTCCTTCTCGTTGATCCCGGAGAAGTCCACGATGCCGTCGTAGCGTTCGCGCACCTCGGAGCGGCTCATGCCCATCGCGAGGCCGCCCAGGACCACGTTCCGCTCGCCCGTCAGATCGCCCATCAGGGCCGCGTTCACGCCGAGGAGGGAAGGGCGGCCGTGGGTGTAGATCCGGCCCTCGTCGACGGGCTGGAGGCCCGCGATGGCCTTCAGGAGGGTGGACTTCCCACTCCCGTTCGAACCGATCAGGCCAATCGCCTCGCCCCGGTGCGCGACGAAGCTGACGCCGCGGACGGCGTGCACCCTGCGGCTCGTCGGAGTCGTACGGCCGCGGCGCAGGATCCGGCCGAGGGTGGCGGTGGCGCTGCCGCGGCCGCCGCCCGGCCCACCGCCGGTTCCGCCGTTGACGGTGTACGTGATGTGGACGCCGTCGACCACGACGGTGGGGGTCGCCTCGATGTCAGCCACGGCCGTACGTCTCCTCCGCTTTCCAGAACCAGACGAAACCGCCGCCGAAGGCGAGCAGGGCCCAGCCGGCGGCGAGCGCCCAGGCGTGCGGCGGCAGCTGCGCCGCGGTGTGGCTCCTGATCAGGGCGAAGCGCACGAGGTCGATGTAGACCGCCGCCGGGTTGCACTGGAGGGCCGCCACCACGCCGTCGGGGAGGCGTTCGCCGCTCGCCAGGTTCCGGATCGACCACATCGCGCCCGACGCGTACATCCAGGTGCGGAGCACGAACGGCATCAGCTGCGCGATGTCCGGGGTGCGGGCCGCCGACCGGGCCAGGACGAGCGCCACGCCCGTGTTGAACAGGGCCTGGCAGGTGAGCGCGGGGACGGCGAGCAGCCAGCTCCAGGTCGGGAGCTCGCCGCACGCGAACAGGATCGCCACCAGCGCCGCGAGCGAGAGCAGGAGCTGCTGGAGCTGCTGGAGCGCGAGCGAGATCGGCAGGCTCGCGCGCGGGAAGTGCAGGGCGCGGACCAGGCCCGAATTGCCGCTGATCGCCCGGGTGCCGGCCATCACCGTGTCGGAGGTGAAGGTCCACACGAAGATGCCGGTGATCAGGAAGGGCACGTAGTCCGGGACGCCGTGCTTGGCGTTCATCAGCACGCCGAAGATCGCGTAGTACACGGCCGCGTTCAGGAGCGGGGTCATCACCTGCCAGACCTGGCCGAGGCGCGCCTGGCTGTACTGGGCGGTCAGGCGGGCCGTCGCGAACGCGGCGATGAAGTCGCGCCGGGACCAGAGCTGCCGGACGTACTCCGGGAGCGGGGGGCGGGCGCCGCTGACGGTGAGGCCGTGGCGGAGGGCGAGCGCGCGCAGGTCCTCCTCGGGGGCGGCCTGCGGCGGGGGTGGGGCGAGGGCGGTGGTCACGGGCGGACGCTTTCGGCGAGGGGGGCGGGCCTTCCGGTGCGGCGCTTCCGGCGGGGGCCGGGCTTTCCGGTGGGGCGGTCACGGTGAGAGAGGTCGGGCCTTCCGGTGGGGCTTTCGGTCGGGGGCGGCCTTCCGGGGGCTTTGGGTCGGGGGCCGGCCTTCTGGTGGGGGCCGTGGCGATGGGACGGTACCGTATCGTCGCCACGGGGAGAGTAGGCCGGGTGTACGTCGGAACGCAACCGTATCGTCGTGACATGGGTGTTGGTTAGGATGCCGTCATGACCGCTCCGACCCCACGCCGCGCCCCCGCAGGGGCCGCCGTGCTCCGCGAGGACGTGACCGAGGCCATCCGCGCCGCCGTCTTCGAGGAGCTGGCGACCGTGGGCTTCGCCCGCATGTCCATCGAGGGCATCGCGCGCCGCGCGGGAGTCGGCAAGACCGCCGTCTACCGGCGCTGGAAGTCGAAGCTCGCCCTCGTCCTCGACCTCGTCGGCGCCTTCGCCGCCCAGGGACTGCCCGCGCCCGACACCGGCTCCCTCCACGGCGACGTGCGCGCCCTCCTCGAAGTGGCCTCCCACGCCCTGCGCCACCCGGTCGCCTCGAAGGTCATCCCCGACCTGCTCGTCGAGGCCGCCCGGCACCCCGAGATCGCCGAGACCGTGACGTCCACGCTGCTCGACGGCCAGCAGGGCGTGGTGACCCGGATCGTCCGCGAGGCCGTCGCCCGCGGCGAGCTGCCCGAGGGCGCGGACCCCGCCCGCGCCCTCGACCTGGTCGTCGGACCGCTCTACTGGCGGCTCGTCGTCGTCCGCGGCCCCCTGCCGCCGGGATACGCCGACGACCTCGCCCGCTCGGCCGTGGCGGCGCTCCGGGCCTGACCGGCCGCTACTTCACCGCGCCCGCCATCACCCCGGACGCGAACTGGCGCTGGAAGGCGAAGAAGACCACCAGCGGCACCACCATGGACACGAACGCGCCCGGCGCGAGCACGTCCACGTTGTTGCCGAACTGCCGGACCTGCTGCTGGAGCGCCACCGTGATCGGCGGCGACTGCGAGTCCGCGAAGATCAGCGCGATCAGCATGTCGTTCCACACCCACAGGAACTGGAAGATCCCCAGCGACGCGATCGCCGGGCCCCCGAGCGGCAGCACCACCCGGGTGAACAGGCGGACCTCGCCCGCCCCGTCGAGCCGCGCCGCCTCCAGGAGTTCGCGCGGGATCTCCGCGAAGAAGTTCCGCAGCAGGAAGATCGCGAACGGCAGGCCGAAGGCCGTGTGGAAGAGGACGACCCCGAGCGTCGTCTCGAAGAGCCCGACCGCCCCGAACAGCTTCGACACCGGGACCAGGGCGACCTGCACCGGCACCACGAGCAGGGCGACGACCCCCAGGAACCACCAGTCACGGCCCGGGAATTCCAGCCACGCGAACGCGTACCCGGCGAACGAGCCGAGGACGAGGACGAGGAGCGTCGCCGGAACGGTGATCAGGACGGTGGAGACGAGGGAGCCGGTGATCGTCTCGTTCGCCAGCAGGTGCGCGTAGTTCTCGGTGGTCAGCCGGGCGGGCGCGGTGAACACCTGCCACCAGCCGTCCGCCGCGATGTCCGAGGGCGAGCGGAGCGACGAGACCAGCAGCCCGATCGTGGGCAGCAGCCAGAACAGGCCGGCCAGGACGAGGAAGACGCGGACCGCACCGGAGGCGGCCCCGGCGGCCGCCCGGGAGACGAGCGACGTGCGCCGGGAGGCGGGCGAAGCGGTCCGGGAGGCGGCCGGCGCGGGCCGGCGGGCGAGCGACGTCATCGGCGGGTCTCCCTTCGTATGCGGCGGATGTTGACCGCCATCACCGGCAGGACGAGCAGGAGCAGGACGACCGCGATCGCCGAGCCCACCCCGAGGTCCGCGTCCGTGCCGAAGGACGAGCGGTACAGCTGGAGCGCCAGCACGTTGGCGTCGTCCTGGGCCGAACCCGGCGCGATGACGAAGACCAGGTCGAACACCTTGAGCACGTTGATCATCAGCGTGACGAGGACGACCACCAGGACCGGGGCGAGCAGCGGCACCGTGATCCGGCGGAACACCTGCCACTCGTTCGCCCCGTCCACCCGCGCCGCCTCGAGCAGTTCGCGCGGTACGGCCGCGAGCCCGGCCCCGATCAGCACCATCGCGAAGCCGGCCCACATCCACACGTACGCGCCGATGACGGCCGGGGTCACGAGCGACGGCCCCAGCCACTCCACGCCGTCGTACTGCTCACGGAAGTTGCTCGCGGGCAGCCGCAGTACGGCCCCGTCGGCCCGGTCGGCGGGCAGTGCGAAGGTGCCGTCGGCGGCCGCCGTGGCCGTGGCGACCACCTTCCCGTCCCTCACCGCCTCGATCCGCAGTCCCGCCAGGCCCAGTTCGGCCGGGTCGACGACGTTCGGCCGCCCGCCGCCGCCCCGGGTGAAGTCCAGCCACGCCGTTCCGGTGACCGTGTCCGACCCGCCGGACCCGGCGGCCGGCTCGCGGGCCGGGCGGGCCTCCTCCGGCATCCGCCCGGGAGCCACCCCGATCAGCGGCAGCCGTACGGGCTCCCCGGCGCGGACCGGCTCCTCGGTGACGAACGCGCCGCCGCCGGCCGCCTCCAGCGGATGCACCGGCAGCGGCCGGGCGCGCGGGAAGCCGGACGCCTCGGCGAACGTGTCGTGGACCCCGACCCAGACGGCGTTGGCGACCCCTCGGTCGGGGTCCTGCTCGTAGACGAGCCGGAAGATGATCCCGGCGGCGAGCATCGAGATCGCCATCGGCATGAAGACGACCAGCTTGAACGCCGTGCCCCAGCGGACGCGTTCGGTGAGCACCGCGAAGACCAGACCGAGCGCGGTCGCCACCGCGGGTGCGACGACCAGCCAGATCAGGTTGTTGCGGACGGCGGTGCGCAGCGAGTCGTCGGTGAGGAGCGCGACGTAGTTGTCCAGGCCGACGAACGAGGTGCCGGGACGGTCGAAGAACGAGCGCTGGACGGAGTACCCGATCGGGTAGACGACCAGCGCGCCGAGCAGGATCAGGGCGGGGAGCAGGAACCCCGCCGCCACGACCCTGCTCCGCGCACCGGTCCGCGCGCCGACGCCGCCGGGCGCGCGCGGACCGCGGAAGCGGGAGCCGGGGGCGCCGGGCGGGGCTTCCGGCCCGGCGCCGCGGGCGGCTTCCGGCCCGGCGCCGCGGGCGGCTTCCGGCCCGGCGTGGCGGGTGGCCTTCGGCATGGCGGGCCTCAGCTCTTCGCCGCGGTCCGGTACGCCTTGGCCGCGTCCGCCTCCAGTCGCGCCTGGGCCCCGGCGACGTCCTTCGGGTTCTTCAGGAAGTCCTGGAGCGCCTTCCACTCGCCCTTGCCGGGAGTGCCGCCGAAGGACTGCGGCATCTGGTCCGACATGTCGAAGCGGAAGTCGTCACCGGCGTCGATGAGCGCCTTCGCGATCTCGCGCTGGACGTCGTTCGGATACGCGGCCGGGTCCAGGTTCTTGTTGGGGGAGAGGAAGCCGCCCTCCGCCGCCCAGATCCTCGCCGCGTCCGGGGAGGCGAGGAAGGCGAGCAGCGCCTGCGCGCCCTTGGTGTCCTTGAGGGCCACGGCGGCGTCGCCCGCCGTCACCACCGGCGCGGTGCCGGAACCGACGGTGGGGAACGGGAAGACCTTCGCGTCCGTACCGATCTTCGCCTGCGTCTGGGCGATGTTGACGGCGGCGAAGTCGCCCTCGAAGACCATCGCCCCCTTGGGCTGGTCGCCGCCCGTGAACGTCTGCGTGACCGAGGCCGGGTACTCCGTCTGCAGCGCGCCGTCCGTCCCGCCCGCGATCAGCGCCGGCTTGCCGAACAGCTCGCCGAGCGTGGTCAGGGCCGCGGCGACGGACGGGTCCGTCCACTTGATCGTGTGCTTGGCCAGCTGGTCGTACTTGGCCGGGCCCGCCTGGGAGAGGTAGATGTTCTCGAACCAGTCGGTGAGGGTCCAGCCGTCCGCGCCGCCGACCGAGACCGGGGTGACGCCGGAGGCGGAGATCGTCTCGGCCGTCGCGAGGAAGTCCTTCCAGGTCTTCGGCTCGGACGCGCCGGCGTTCTCGAAGACGGCCGTGTTGTACCAGACCAGGGACTTGTTGGCGGCCTTGAAGTACACCCCGTACTGGGTGCCGCCCACCGCGCCGAGCTCCTGCCAGCCGCGCGAGTAGTTCGCGGCCAGCGCGGCCTCGGTCTCGGGGCCGACCGGCTTGAGCCACTTCTGCGCGGCGGCCTGCTGGATCGCGCCCACCTGCGGGAGCATCGCCACGTCCGGCGGCGAGCCGCCGGCGATCTTCGTGCCGAGGAAGTTCACGATCGGGTCCTGGGCGGGCACGAACGTCACCGTCGCCCCGGTGCGCTTCTCGAACTCCCGTAAGACCTTGGTGAAGTTCTCCTGCTCCGGACCCGTCCAGACCGCCGCGACCTCGATCTTCTCTCCCTTGAGCGGCAGTTCGCCCGTGGGCCCCGGCTTCTTCCCGACCTCGCCGCCCCCGCCGCAGGCCGCGAGGGCCAGTGCGGAGAGCGCCGTGAGCGCGGTCATGGTCACCGCGGCCTTGCGTGGACGAAGAGTTGTACGCATCGCTGCCCCGTCTCTCCCGTGCGTGTCGCTGTCCCGTGCCGACAGGTCTACGCCGGGCGAAGGAGCCCCGCAATACCGCCTTCCGTGTCAAGCGGGCGATCGTTGCGTCCTCGTGACGTGCCGTCAGCCACGCGTCGCGGGGCTCAGCGGCGCTATGGGAGCCGCCTCCACCGAGCGGGCCGCCCGGTCGAGCGCGCTCGCCAGCAGCGCCAGGTCCGTCGGCCCGTTGCCCAGCTCACGGACCGGGCGACGGGTGGGCGGGTCGCCCATCCGCTCCCACTCCAGCGGCACGACCGTCGGGCGCAGTGTCGCCGTCCGCGGGATCCGCCCGGTGACACGACCCGCCTGGAACGGGGTCACCCGGCCGTCCGGATGCCCGAGGCGGCCCCGCCCGGCCGCCGGGACGTCCGGCCCCGCGGTCACCGGCGGCGCGTCGAGCACGATCCTCAGCCGGGCCCCGTGGGCCAGCTCCGTGTCGGCCGTACGGTCCGGGCGCGCCGAGGTCGCGACCAGGTGCACCCCCAGCCGCTCGCCGCTGCGCGCGACCGCCTCCAGAGCCCGTACGACGGACCCCGCCGCCGGTCGGCCCGGAGCGCCGAGCGCCGGGGCCACCAGCGCGTCGAAGTCGTCGACGAGCACCACGAGCCGCGGCAGGTACCCGCCGCCCGCCGCCCTCGCCGCGGCCTGCTCACCCGACGCCGGCCGCGGAATCCGCCCCACGGCCTCCTCGCCCCTCGCCCCGGGATACCCGGTCCGGCCACTCGCCCGGCCACCGACGTCGTCGGCGCCGGGGTAGGGGGTGCGGCTGCTGGTCCGGCCGGTGACGTCGTCGGCGCCCGGGTAGGGGATGCGGCCACTCGCCCGGCCGGTGACGTCGTTCGCGCCGGTGCGGGGGGTGCGGCCGCTGGGGTGGTCGGTGAGGTCGGCGTCGCTCGTGCGGAGGGTGCGGCTGCTGGGGCGGTCGTCGAGGGGGCCGCCGTCCCGCCGGGGCAGGCGTCCGCTGGGCGTGTCGGGGAGGAAGGCGTCGCCGTCGTCGGTGCGGAGCGTACGGCCGTCGGCGCGGCCGCCGAGGTCGTCCCCGCCCGGGTAGGGGGGCCGGCCGCTCGGGCGGTCGGACAGCGTGCCGTCGTGCGCGCGGCCGCCGCGAGCGCTGGGGAGGGCGCCGACCGTGCCGTCGCCGGTGCGCAGGGTGCGGCCGCTCGGGCGGTCCGTGAGGTCGCCGGTGTCCGGGACGCGGACGGTCGCGCGGGCGCCCTGGGGCAGCGACTCCGCGGCGCTGGGGGAGCGCGGGCCGATCAGACGCTCCGCGGGGGACGCGGGGCGACCGCCGCGGCGGTCGGCGAAGTGGGCGTCGCCGAGGAGCTCCGCCCGGCGCTTCAGCTCGGCGCCGAGCGCCTGCGCGAACTCCCGCATCCGGACCGGGTCCGAGGCGACCAGGTGCTCGGTCACGTGCGGCAGCTCCGTACAGGCCGCGAGGCCCTCGCCGCGCTCGCCGCCCGCCCCGTCCACGAGGAGCAGGCCGAGCCGGTCGGGGCGGCCGCCGGCCGCGAGGGAGGCGGCGATCGAGCGGAGCAGCTCCGTGCGCCCGCTGCCCGCGGGGCCCTCGATCAGCAGGTGCGGGCCCTCCTGGGTGAGGTCCACCGCCAGCGGGCCGCGCGGCCCGGCGCCCAGGACGGCCGTCCCGTCGCCGGCGGAGGCCCAGCGGGCCATCAGGGAGGCGGGCGTGGCACGGGCGAGCCCGAGCTCGTCGAGGAGGCGTGCCGACGGGGGCAGCGCCGCGGCCCGGCCGTACGGCGCCGCGGCCGTCTCCGTACGCAGCGGGGCGAGGGCGCGGCCGAACCGCTCGGCCCAGGCGACGGACACCGCGTCGACCACGCCGACCGTGCCGTGGCCCGCGACCCGGCCGCCGGCGGTGCGCAGCAGCCGCAGCGCCGTCGCCACGTCGCCGCTCAGGAGCGCGGCGGCCCCGCACTCGCGGAAGGCGAGGGACGCGGCGCACGCGGCCTCGTAGGTGGCGGCCACCGGCGACTCCGGGGTGGCCGACGGCGCCTCGGCGAGGCACAGGAGGTGGATGCCGGCCGCCGCGCCCGCGCCCGCGAGGCGCGCCACGGTCTCGCGCAGTGCCGCCGAACCGGGGTCGCCGTCCACGATCACGACCGTCGTCGGCCCGTCGTGGCGGGCCGCGGCGTCGGCGACCGACGCCCGGTCGGCGCTCGGCCAGCCGGGGCCGAGCGGGCCGTCGTCGAGGCGCCGGGTCAGCTCCGCCGTGCGGGCCTGGGCCTGCTCGCGGTCGTACGCCAGGAGCAGCCGGCAGTCCTGGCCGTGGGCCGGCCGGACGTGCGGGAGCCAGCCGAGCCAGCCCCAGGTCCGGCGCCGCTCGTCGAGGGAGCGGTTCCGGTCGGCGCTGATCAGCACGATCTCCAGGTCGGAGGGCGAGTGCAGGGCGGCGAGCTGGGCGACGACCGAACGGGCGAGTCCGGCGAGCCGGTCGGCGGGCCCGGCCAGGCCGAGCGAACCGGCCTCGCGCAGCCCGACGGTGACGGGCACGCCGGAGAGCTCGGCGCGGTCCGCCGTGCCGAGCCGGACCACCAGGGCCTCGGGGTGGCCGCTCTCCCGCTCCCAGAGCCGGGGGCCGGGGCCGAGCGCGGTGAGCAGGACGGTCGCGGGGTCGGGCCAGCTGTCGGCCACCGGCAGGGGGCCGGGGACGCCCTCGTGGGCGCCCGCGGCGGTCCGGGCGCCGGCGTGCGTGTCGGGGACGGGGCCCGGGGCGGCCGCGGCGGCCGGGAGCTCCTCGCGCCCGCCCGTCAGGCGCCGGGCCCACGCACCGAGCCCGCGCTTGGCGCCGGGCCGGCCGGAACCGGCCGGAGGGGCTTCGCGCCGGGTCTGGCGGGTCCTGCTGTGCGCCTCGCCGCCGTCGTCGTGACCGTCGGCGGGTTCTCCCGCGCGCGCGTGGCCCGGGGAGGGGTCGGTGTGCCCGGTGCCGTAGGGGGCGGGACGGCGGTCGTCGGCGTACCGCTCCTCGTACGGGTGCGTGTCGTCCGTCGCGGCGCCGAACGCGATCCCGCGCGCGCCGCCGTGGGTCGTGTCGCGCGAGGTGGCGTCCGCGGCGCGCCCGGGAACCGCGCCGGGTCCGGCCGCCGGTGCCGTGCGCCGGCCGGAAGCGGGCCCGTCCGCGTCGTCGCGGCCGTCCGTGCCGTGCGCCACCCGCAGGTGACCCTCGCCGTCCGGTGCCGTCGCCACCGTGTCCGTACCGCCCGGGGCTCCGCCGGGGCCGGTCAGGCGGAGGGCGGACTCGCCGAGCCGCAGCAGCGCGCCCGGGCGGAGCCGGACGGGACGGTCGCCGACGGGGACGCCGTCGAGGGTCGTGCCGTTGGTCGAGCCCAGGTCGGCGACGGTCACCCGGCCGTTCTCCCCGACCGTCACCGTGCAGTGGGCGCGGGAGACGTCCGGGTCGTCGAGCGGCACGTCGGCGTCGACGGAGCGGCCGATCCTGATCGCTCCGCCGTGCAGCAGGTGGACCCCGCCCGCGTCCGGTCCCGCGACCACGTGGAGCCGCGCGGAGGCGGCCTCGCCGAGCCGGTCGTCGGGGCCGGGCAGCTGGAGGGAGAGGACCGCGCCGTCGACGAGCGGCGGCTCGCCGAGCACGCAGCGCCGGGTGTCCAGACGCTCCGCGCCCGCGTAGAGCACGGTGGTGCCCGAGGCCGAGGTGTCGGGGCCGGTGACGGCGGCGGCCAGGCCGGAGGCGACGGCGGCGAGCGCCGTCCCCGCGGGGGCCGTGACGAGCACGTCGCACGTGCGCCCGGCGCCGTGGCCGGCGTACGGCGCGAGGACGGTCAGCCGGATCTGCATCGCCGTCAGCGGTCCCTTCTGCGCGACATGCCCGGCAGGGGAACCGCCCTGTGAGTCCCCCCACCCGGCACGGACGCGTAGCCCGGTACAGGTCGGCACGGCGCGGGGCTCCCGACCCCGATGCGACGTGCTGTAGGCATCCTCGCACCTGCCACCGACAACCGACCCCCGGGTCGGCCATAAGTGATCTTGAATGGTCGGCTGTGGACGTGAAATCGCCTGGTTGGGCACGCCTTCGGAGCATGCGCGGCAACCGTCCCGCCGCGTGGAGCGTCTTCTTCCGGACAAGTTCCGCTCGTGACGGGAGCCGTCGCGGCCCCCGGTGACGCGCGGACGAGGCGCCGGACACGGCCTCGGAATCCGGCTGTGGACGACCGGCCTGTGACCCGTTCGGCGGCACTAAAGTGGGTCGGACACCCGGACGGGTCACAACAAAGGACAAGGACCCCGGGGACATCACAGGAAACCCCAGGACCACGATCAGCAGGGAGCGCGTGACGTGCGGCCTATCGGCAGCAAGTACCTGCTCGAGGAGCCGCTCGGTCGCGGCGCCACGGGCACCGTCTGGCGAGCCCGCCAGCGGGAGACGGCGGGCGCCGAGGCGGCCGTGGCCGGCCAGCCCGGCGAGACCGTGGCGATCAAGGTCCTCAAGGAGGAGCTGGCCAACGACGCGGACATCGTGATGCGCTTCCTGCGCGAGCGGTCCGTCCTGCTCCGGCTCACCCACCCGAACATCGTGCGCACCCGCGACCTGGTCGTCGAAGGCGATGTCCTCGCCCTCGTCATGGACCTCGTCGAGGGCCCCGACCTGCACCGGTACATCCGGGAGAGCGGCCCGCTGACCCCGGTCGCCGCCTCCCTGCTGACCGCCCAGATCGCCGACGCGCTCGCCGCCAGCCACGCCGACGGCGTCGTCCACCGCGACCTCAAGCCGGCCAACGTCCTGCTCGCCGAGCAGGGCGGCCAGATGCACCCGATGCTCACGGACTTCGGCATCGCACGCCTCGCGGACTCCCCGGGCCTCACCCGCACCCACGAGTTCGTCGGCACGCCCGCGTACGTGGCGCCCGAGTCCGCCGAGGGCCGCCCGCAGACCTCCGCCGTCGACATCTACGGCGCGGGCATCCTGCTCTACGAGCTCGTCACCGGTCGGCCCCCCTTCGCGGGCGGCACCGCCCTCGAGGTCCTGCACCGGCACCTCAGCGAGGAGCCGCGCCGCCCCTCGACCGTCCCGGGCCCCCTGTGGACGGTCATAGAGCGCTGCCTCAGCAAGGACCCGGACCGGCGGCCCAGCGCCGAGAACCTGGCCCGCGGCCTGCGCGCGGTCGCCGCCGGCATCGGCGTGCACGCCACACCCGCCCAGATCGAGGCGGCGGAGGGCGTCGGCGCGCTCCTCGCCCCCGACCCGGCCCCCGCGCCGGTCCCGGAGACCCCGGGCGCCGCGGACCCCACCCAGGTGCTGCCCGCCGGCGCCGGGACGCCGCCGCAGTACGACCCCGCCGGCGCGACCAGCGTGCTGCCGACCGGCGGCCCGGCGGGCGCCGCCGACCCGACGGCCGTCATGCCCCCCGTACCGCCGCAGCCGCCGCAGGGCGCGCCGTCCGAGGAGCCGCACCCCTGGCAGAGCCAGCTGCGCGCCGCCCGCGACCGCAACGAGCAGACCCAGGTGCAGTACCTGGATCCGAGCGAGGACCCGATGCGGCGGCGCCCGCAGCGCCAGCAGCCGCAGCAGCCCCCGCAGGACCGACGGCCCGGCCCGTACGGCCAGCAGCCGCAGCAGTACGGCCAGCAGCCGCCGCAGTACGGCCGGCAGCGCCCCGCCCCGCAGCAGCCGGCGCCCCAGTCGTACCCGCCGCAGCACCAGCAGCAGCCGCAGCAGTACGCGCCGCCGCCGCCCCCGCAGCAGCAGTACGCCCCGCCGCAGCAGCAGTACCAGCCCCCGCAGCCGCCGCCCCAGGCCCCGGCGCCGCGCGAACCGCGGCCGCCGCGTCAGCGCAGCGCCAACCCGGTCCGGATCCCCGGCCTCGGCTGCCTCAAGGGCTGCCTGGTCATGATCGTCCTGTTCTTCGTGGCCGGCTGGCTCGTCTGGGAGCTCACCCCCCTCCAGGGCTGGATCGCCGAGGGCAAGGGCTACTGGGAGGCCATCGGCGACGGGATCAGTTCCTTCACCGACTGGGTCTCCACCCTCCTCGACAGCGGGAGCGGCTCGGGTACTACCGGCGGTACGGGACAGTAATACTGCCGATTTATCGACTTCCGAGGGGTGATTTCCCCTCGGAGGTGACGACCGGCGGCTGCGGACGCGTAGCTTTGGCGTAACCGCAGCCGCTGAGGGAGCAGTCTTGGCACGGAACATCGGCAGCCGCTACACCACCCACCAGATCCTCGGGCGGGGCAGCGCCGGAACGGTGTGGCTCGGCGAGGGGCCCGAAGGGCCCGTCGCCGTCAAACTGCTGCGCGAGGACCTGGCATCCGACCAGGAGCTCGTCGGCCGCTTCGTCCAGGAGCGGACCGCGCTCCTCGGCCTCGACCACCCCCGGGTGGTCAAGGTCCGCGACCTCGTCGTCGACGGCAACGACCTCGCCCTCGTCATGGACCTGGTCCGCGGCACCGACCTGCGCACCCGCCTCGACCGCGAGCGCCGCCTCGCCCCCGAGGCGGCCGTCGCGATCGTCGCCGACGTCGCCGACGCCCTCGCCGCCGCGCACAAGGCCGGGGTCGTCCACCGGGACGTCAAGCCCGAGAACATCCTGCTCGACATGGAGGGCCCGCTCGGCCCCGGCGGCGCCCACCCCGCCCTCCTCACCGACTTCGGCGTCGCCAAACTCATCGACACCCCCGGCCGCACCAAGGCCACCCGCATCATCGGCACCCCCGACTACCTCGCCCCCGAGATCGTCGAGGGCCTCCCGCCCCGCGCCGCCGTCGACATCTACGCCCTCGCGACCGTCCTGTACGAGCTGCTCGCCGGCTTCACCCCGTTCGGCGGCGGCCACCCCGGCGCCGTACTGCGCCGCCACGTCACCGAGACCGTCGTCCCGCTCCCCGGCATCCCCGAGGAGCTGTGGCAGCTGATCGTGCAGTGCCTCGCCAAGGCACCGGCCTCCCGGCTGCGCGCCTCCGAGCTCGCCGCCCGCCTCAGGGACGTCCTGCCGCTGCTCAAGGGCATCCCGCCGCTCGACGTGGACGAGCCGGACGCGGAACCGGCCCCGGAGCCGTACGAGGAGGACGCGTACCCCACCGCCGCCGGCGCCGGCGAACCCGGCCCGCGCCGGGCCGCCGTCCCGCTCGTCCCCGGCGCCTCCGCCGACTCCAACCGCGACACCCACACCTCCATGCGGGTCCCCGCCCCCGACGAGCTCTCCGGCGGCCCCCTCGGCACCGCACGCGCCCCCCGCCCGGCGGGCGCCCCCCGCCCCGGCTCCGCCCGGCACAAGGCGGGCGCCGTCCGCAAGAGACGCATCACCCTCGCCGTCGCGGCGGTCGTGGTCGTGGGCGCGCTCGGCGCCGGCGGCTACCTCGCGGCCTCCGGGGAGGACGCTCCGCCGCAGGACTCCCAGCAGTCCTCCCAGCCATAGGTTCGGCTCCAGGCCCGGAGCCGTTACGCTGGACGCGTGGCAGTCGTCGATGTATCCGAAGAGCTGAAGTCCCTCTCCTCGACCATGGGGTCGATCGAGGCCGTCCTGGACCTCGAGAAGCTGAGGGCCGACATCGCCGTGCTCGAAGAGCAGGCCGCGGCCCCGTCCCTGTGGGACGACCCGGAGGCGGCGCAGAAGATCACGAGCAAGCTTTCGCACCTCCAGGCCGAGGTCCGCAAGGCCGAGACCCTGCGCGGGCGGATCGACGACCTCGCGGTGCTCTTCGAGCTCGCGGAGGAGATGGACGACCCGGACACCCTCGCCGAGGCCGAGGCGGAGCTCGTCTCCGTCCGCAAGGCCCTCGACGAGATGGAGGTCCGCACCCTCCTCTCCGGCGAGTACGACGAGCGCGAGGCCCTGGTCAACATCCGGGCCGAGGCCGGCGGCGTCGACGCCTCCGACTTCGCCGAGCGCCTCCAGCGCATGTACCTGCGCTGGGCGGAGCGCCACGGCTACGCCACGGAGATCTACGAGACCTCGTACGCGGAAGAGGCCGGCATCAAGTCGACCACCTTCGTCGTGAAGGCCCCGTACGCCTACGGCACGCTCTCCGTCGAGCAGGGCACCCACCGCCTGGTCCGCATCTCGCCCTTCGACAACCAGGGCCGCCGCCAGACGTCCTTCGCGGGCGTCGAGATCCTTCCCGTCGTGGAGTCCTCCGACCACGTCGAGATCGACGAGTCCGAGCTGCGCGTGGACGTCTACCGCGCCTCCGGCCCCGGCGGCCAGGGCGTCAACACGACCGACTCGGCCGTGCGCATCACGCACCTCCCGACCGGCATCGTCGTCTCCTGCCAGAACGAGCGCTCCCAGATCCAGAACAAGGCGAGCGCCATGAACGTCCTCCAGGCCAAGCTGCTGGAGCGCCAGCGCCAGGAGGAGCGCGCCAGGATGGACGCGCTCAAGGACAGCGGCAGCTCGTGGGGCAACCAGATGCGCTCGTACGTCCTCCACCCGTACCAGATGGTCAAGGACCTCCGGACGGAGTTCGAGGTCGGCAACCCGCAGTCCGTCCTCGACGGCGAGATCGACGGCTTCCTCGAGGCCGGCATCCGCTGGCGCAAGCAGCAGGACAAGTAACCTCCCGTTCCTCCCCGTTCGGCCCCGCACCTTCCGGTGCGGGGCCGAACGCGTTCCGTGGCGGAGGGCGTGTTCGCTGACGCAAGCGCGATCGCGTACGCCGGGACGCTTTGTCGACAAGGGAACTGGGGTGTCGGGGCCCGTAGTTCAGGGTTTACGTCACAGTTGCATCGTCGCATGTCGGTCACCTGGTGATCTTTCGGGCATCGCACGCGCAACGACCTTGACGCCTCATCGGAAACTCGGAAGGGTGACGTACTGGCATGCGCTTTTCTGGGACGCGTGTGAACGGGGGCCGGTCCAGTCGTGACACCGCCCCTGTCGCGCGAGCCCTGAGCGCTGCCCCA
Source organism: Streptomyces sp. NPDC043176 (assembly GCF_056436715.1). Classification (NCBI taxonomy): domain Bacteria; kingdom Bacillati; phylum Actinomycetota; class Actinomycetes; order Kitasatosporales; family Streptomycetaceae; genus Streptomyces; species Streptomyces sp. NPDC043176. Next base: position 58,184 of record NZ_JBWKCA010000025.1, on the reverse strand, counting down.
TGACGAGATGAGCTACTGGGGGTAGCAGCCAGATGACGAACAAGACGCGGATCCGCCTGGTGCGGGTCGCGGCCAGCGCCGTGATCATCGCCGGTGCGTCCCTGACGGCGGCCGGTGCCGCGCAGGCCGTCGGCGGATTCGGGACGGAGCCGGCCCAGTCCCAGGACGCGGGCCTCGGCGTGCAGGAGGCCCTGGACACCGAGGGCAACACGATCGTCGGCGACACGACGTCGTCCTCGACGTCCACGACGTCGGGCGACCCGTCGTCCTCGACGACCACCACCACGACGTCGGGCGACCCGTCCTCGTCGACCTCGACGACGTCGGGCGACCCGTCGTCCTCGACGACCACGACCTCGGGCGACCCGTCGTCCTCGACCTCGACGACCTCGGGCGACCCGTCCTCCTCGTCCTCGACGTCCACGACCTCGGGCGACCCGTCGTCCTCGACCTCGACGACGTCGGGCGACCCGTCGTCCTCGACGACCACGACCTCGGGCGACCCGTCGTCCTCGACGTCCACGACCTCGGGCGACCCGTCCTCCTCGTCCTCGACGTCCACGACCTCGGGTGACCCGTCGTCCTCGTCCTCGACGTCGGGCGACCCGTCCTCGTCCTCCTCGTCCTCCTCGTCCTCCTCGTCGACGTCGTCGACGTCGGGCGACCCGTCCTCCTCGACGTCGACCTCGAGCAACTCCTCGTCGTCGTCGACCTCCACCAGCGGGTCCACCAGCACCACCGGTGGCGCGTCCACCGACGGTGGCGCCGGCACCTGCACCGTCGACCTCGACGGCGCCGAGTGCGTGGAGACGGACAACAACAACCCGAACACCAACAACGAGGGCTCGCAGCCCGTGCAGCAGGGCCAGGCGAAGGAGGAGCTCGCCGAGACCGGCGCGGCGGAGACCTCGTTCCTGGTCATCGGCGCGGCGACCATGATCGCCGGTGGCATCGGCTTCCGCATGCTGCCGCGCCTCGTCGGCGGCGGCCGTACCGCCGTCTGACGTACGGCGGCACCGCGCATCCGCGTGGGCGCATGACGAAGGGCCGGGGAGTTCGCTCCCCGGCCCTCTCGCGTGGTTCCGGCTCGTACGGGCTCCGAGCGCCCTCCGCTCAGACCGTCCGGACGGCCGCGAGCAGCGCGATCGCCGCCAGCAGGGCGATCGCCAGCGTCAGCAGCATCGCCGGTGACGGACCCTGAGGGGTCAGACGCTCCCGGTTCGCGCGGCAGACGGGGCAGCGGCCCTCGGCGACCGGGGCCGCGCAGTTGGCGCACACCAGTCGGTCGTAGGTCATGCGCTCTCCTCCTCCCGCACTGGGGTACACAACGGGACAACGTCCGGTGGGTCCCGGACGTTCCCCCTACCACTGTGCCAGCTCCGCGGCGTTTCGGCGCGCCCCGTCGGATCGTCCCCGTTCGACCAGGAGGGCGAAAAGGATAAAGCACGCAAGCCAGGAGCGCGACTGCGCGGGCCTTCCCCGTTCGCGTAAGGTCACGCACACCTACTCCCGGCCGACCGTGGTGCATCCGTGATCCGATTCGACAACGTCTCCAAGTCCTATCCGAAGCAGAGCCGCCCCGCGCTCCGGGATGTATCCCTGGAGATCGAGAAGGGGGAGTTCGTCTTCCTCGTCGGTTCCTCCGGCTCCGGAAAGTCGACTTTCCTGCGACTGCTCCTGCGTGAGGAGCGCGCCAGCCAGGGCCAGGTGCACGTCCTCGGCAAGGACCTGGCCCGGCTCTCCAACTGGAAGGTGCCGCAGATGCGGCGCCAGCTGGGCACCGTCTTCCAGGACTTCCGCCTGCTGCCCAACAAGACCGTCGCCGAGAACGTGGCCTTCGCGCAGGAGGTCATCGGCAAGCCGCGCGGCGAGATCCGCAAGGCCGTGCCCCAGGTGCTCGACCTCGTGGGTCTCGGTGGCAAGGAGGACCGCATGCCGGGCGAGCTCTCGGGTGGTGAGCAGCAGCGCGTGGCCATCGCACGCGCCTTCGTCAACCGCCCGATGCTGCTGATCGCCGACGAGCCCACCGGCAACCTCGACCCGCAGACCTCCGTCGGCATCATGAAGCTGCTCGACCGGATCAACAGGACAGGGACCACCGTCGTCATGGCGACCCACGACCAGAACATCGTCGACCAGATGCGCAAGCGCGTCATCGAGCTCGAGAAGGGCCGCCTCGTCCGCGACCAGGCGCGCGGCGTCTACGGATACCAGCACTGAGCCTGTAGCGAGTAGGAGAAAGCAGACCCATGCGCGCTCAGTTCGTGCTTTCCGAGATCGGCGTCGGCCTCCGGCGCAACCTCACGATGACCTTCGCGGTCATCATCTCCGTGGCCCTCTCGCTCGCCCTCTTCGGCGGCGCGCTGCTCATGCGCGAGCAGGTCAGCACGATGAAGGACTACTGGTACGACAAGGTCAACGTCTCCATCTACCTCTGCACCAAGGCGGACGCGGCCGGCGGGCTCAAGTGCCCCAAGGGTGCGGTCACGGCGCAGCAGAAGGATCAGATCAAGGCCGATCTGAAGAAGATGGACATCGTCGAGACCGTCTACTACGAGTCGGCCGACGAGGCGTACAAGCACTACAAGGAGGAGTACGGCGACACGGCCATCGCCTCCGTCATCACGCCGGACCAGATGCCGGAGTCGTTCCGGGTCAAGCTCAAGGACCCGGAGAAGTACAAGGTGGTCGCCACCGCCTTCGCGGGCCGCGAAGGCGTCGAGTCGGTACAGGACCAGCGGGACATCCTGCAGAACCTGTTCGACCTGATGAACGGCATGAACATCGCCGCTCTCGGCGTCATGGGTCTGATGCTCGTCATCGCGCTGATGCTGATCGTCAACACGGTCCGCGTCTCGGCGTTCAGCCGGCGCCGCGAGACCGGCATCATGCGGCTCGTCGGCGCGTCCAGCTTCTACATCCAGATGCCGTTCATCATGGAGGCCGCCTTCGCCGGACTCCTCGGCGGCGCCGTCGCCTGCGTGCTGCTGCTGGTCGGCCGCTACTTCCTCATCGACCACGGCATCGCCCTCGCCGACAAGATGCAACTGGTCAACTTCATCGGCTGGGACGCCGTCCTCGCCAAGCTCCCGCTCGTCATCGCCATCGGCCTCCTCATGCCCGCCGTGGCCGCCTTCATCGCGCTGCGCAAGTACCTGAAGGTGTGAGAAGGCACCCCTGACAGCGGACGGCGCCGCACGGGCAAAGCCCGTGCGGCGCCGTCGTCTTGTCCTAGAGTGGGCGGCATGCCTGCCGGCGGTGATCTGTTCTGTATCCGGCCCCGCGGAGTGGTCCGTGGGGCCGTTCTGACGTTGGTGTTCGCGGGTGTGCTGGCCACGGCGGCGGCCACGGGGGCGCTGCCGCGGCAGGAGACCGGCGCGAGGCCGGCGGGGCCGGTGCCGCGGGAGCGGGCCGCGGGGGAGCCGGCGGCGGTCGACAGTGCCGAACTGCGCCGGGCCGCGGCGGCCGCCATGGCCGACGGGAAGTCGGGGAAGCAGGCGGCGGAGGAGTTCGTCAGCCGCAGCGGGGACCGCTGGGGGGCGGTGTACGACAAGAGGGAGTACGCCGAGTTCGAGCAGGCCCTCGACGGCGCGTACACCGGCGTCGGGCTCTCCGCGGGCAGGGCCGGGGCCACCGGCGTACGCGTGACGCGGGTGCGGGCCGGAGGGCCGGCGGCCCGTGCGGGGCTGCGCGTCGGGGACCGGCTCGTGGCGGTCGACGGGCGTGCGGTCGAGGGCCTGTCGGTCTCCGAGGTCGTGTCCCTGCTCCGCGGCGACGGGGTGCCGGGCTCGGCCGTCGTCCTCCGGGTCGGGCGGGGGCGTGCCGCCTGGACGCTGACCCTGCGCCGGGCGCGGCTGGAGACCGACCCGGTGACCGTCCGCCGGCTCGACGACGGGACCCTGCTGATCCGGGTCGCCGCCTTCACGAAGGGCGCGGGCACGCGCGTGCGTGACGCGGTACGGGCCGCCCCGGCCGGCGCGGGCGTCCTGCTCGACCTGCGGGGCAACGCGGGCGGCCTGGTCGCGGAGGCGGCCGTCGCGGCCTCCGCCTTCCTCGACGGCGGCCTGGTCGCCACGTACGACGTGGAGGGCGAGCAGCGCGCGGTGTACGCGGAGGGCGGCGGGGACACCGGCCGGCCCCTGGTGGCGCTGATCGACGGCGGGACGATGAGCGCGGCGGAGCTGCTCACCGGCGCCCTGCAGGACCGGGGCCGCGCCGTGACGGTCGGCTCACGGACCTTCGGCAAGGGCTCGGTCCAGATGCCGAGCACGCTGCCGGACGGCTCGGTCGCCGAGCTCACCGTCGGCCACTACCGCACCCCGGCCGGTCACGCCGTGGACGGCAACGGCATCACGCCGGACCTGACGGCGGGGGACCGGGCCGAGGAGCGGGCCCGGACGGTATTGAGTGGCCTCGGAGGGGGCTCGTAGTGCGAAAATGACCGCACTATGGCAAAGGGACTCGTGAACGTGCAGGGCAAGCCTGCGAAGAAGACGACGGACAAGGCGCCCGAGCGCAAGCTGATCGCGCAGAACAAGAAGGCGCGCCACGACTACCACATCATCGACACCTACGAGTGCGGTGTCGTGCTCATGGGCACCGAGGTGAAGTCGCTGCGGATGGGCCGGGCCTCGCTGGTCGACGGCTTCGTCCAGATCGACGACCACGAGGCGTGGCTGCACAACATCCACGTCCCGGAGTACATGCAGGGCAGCTGGACGAACCACTCGGCGAAGCGGAAGCGCAAGCTGCTCCTGCACCGCGCCGAGATCGACAAGCTGGAGTCGAAGGCGCAGGAGACCGGTCACACGATCGTGCCCCTCGCGCTGTACTTCCTGGGCGGCCGGGTCAAGTGCGAGATCGCGCTCGCCAAGGGCAAGAAGGAGTACGACAAGCGCCAGACCCTGCGGGAGAAGCAGGACACGCGCGAGACCAACCGCGCCATCGCGGCGGCGAAGCGGAAGCAGCGGGCGGCCGCGGCCTCGTAGCGGGGGTAATGCGCTGGCGACAGCGCCCGTCGGTCACGTACGATGGGTCGTGCACCCCGCGAGGGTGCGACCTTTGAAAAAACAACATGGGGATGATCGGTTTCGACAGCGGATGTCGAAGCAGTGGGAAGCGTGTCGAGGAAGCGGCAATGATCTCGTAAACCATATGTCGCAACCAATAATCGCCAACTCCAAGAGCGATAACTCCCGCTTCGCCCTCGCTGCCTAATTTTAGGTAACGAACAGAAGCCTCTGTGAGGAGCGTCAGCCCGGGGAAGGTCCCGACCCGGATCCTGGCGTCATTTAGGGATCTAAACCTCCAGCCCCGGTCACGGGGGCCGGAGGGAAATCAAACAGTGGCTGAGCCCGTTCCGGACTTGTCTGGGTGATCCGGAGGGCTGAGAAACTCGTACCAGACTGCACACGGAGAAGCCCTGATTCCGCACCGTTGGACGCGGGTTCGATTCCCGCCATCTCCACTCATCCCATGTGGGCCAAGGCCCGGTGGCCGCGCAAGCGACCACCGGGCCTTCGTCATGTCCGTCCACCGGAGTCATGTCCGTCCACCAGAGTCGTGTCCGTCCCCCGGACGTGTCCGCCCTCTTGTCGACTTGGTCTGTACCTGCCACTCTGCCGGGGCCGCCCCCACGCCACGGCACTCCCGGAGGTACGTATGCGTCACAGACCCCTCGCGGTCCTGCTCATGCTCTTCGCCCTCCTGATCCCCACCGCCACCCCGGCCACCGCGGCCGCGCCCGTGCAGGTCTACGGGACATGGCACTGCGGCGACGACTACTGCACCTGGGGCACCGTCCGCGACCTCGCCGAGTTCGACGCCAAGAACCACTGGCTGGTCGACCGCGGCGACGGACGCCCCTCCGTCAACCTCGTCGTCCTCAGCTTCGTCGAACCGCTCAAGCTGCTGCGCCGCACCACCGACGCCACCACGGCGAACGGCGTCCCCGTCGGCATGAGCCGCGAGATCGTCCAGTACTTCACCTCGCGCGGAATCCGCGTGATGCTCTCGATCGGCGGGATCACGTACACCGACGAGTGGGACGCCGCCCTCGCCGAGGACGCCACCCGGCTCGGCCTGAACGCGGCCGCCGTCGCGGCGGACCTCGGGGTCGGCATCGAGATCGACTACGAGCAGAACACCGACCCGGACCTCACCGGGCTCCAGGCCTTCATCGACGCCTACCGGTCCGTCCACCCCTACGACGCCACCGGTACGCGCCCGGCCGCGCGGCTCACCATCGACACCGCCGCCGGCGACCGCTGGCTCATCGACATCAACCGCAAGGCCACCGCCGACTGGCTGCGCACCGACAACCCGGTGCTCGACTACGCCAACGCGATGGTGACCGCCCGACCCACCTCGGCGAGCTCGCACATCGCGAACTGGCAGGAGCACCTCGACGGCAAGTCCCAGTTCTCGCCGCCGGTCGCGCCCCTCGCACCCGCCAAGTTCACCGCCGGGCTCTACCTCGCCTACGGGCGCGGCCCGCTGCCCGAGTGCACCGACTTCGCGAACTCGCTGCAGAAGGCCACCGGCGACTGGGTGCGGAACGCCGCACCGAACGGGGCCGGGACCACCTCGGGCCTGCTCGGGTACATGTTCTGGGCCGCCGAGAAGCCGTCGACGCGCGGGCTCGGCACCCAGGAGCCCAACGGTTGCGCGGGCGGCGCCGGCGCGGGCGCCACCGCCTTCGGGGTCCAGGTGCCGATGCCGCCGCTGCGGCAGAGCTGATCCGACGAACGGGCCGTGGCCGCGCCACGGGCCACGGCGTCGGTGCGGGCCGGCGGCCGTGGCCCGCGGGGCGGGGCCACGGCGCCGATCCGTCAGGGCCGGGCGCGGCCGCCGACGCCGGTCGCCGCGCAGAGGACGAGGGCGAGGAGGGCGGCGGCCGTCGGGATGAGGAAGCCGAAGGCGGGGAAGGGGGAGTGGTCGGCCGCCCAGCCGCCGACGGCCGAACCGGCGGAGACCCCGGCGAGGATCGCGGTGACGGCGAGCGTCATGCCCTCGTTGAGCTGGGACTCCGGGATGATCCGCTGGACCAGGCCCATGCCCGTGAGCATCGTCGGGGCCGTGGCCATGCCCGCCACGAGGAGGCCGGCGGCGAGGGCGAGGAGGGAACCGGTCGTGGCCGCGAGCAGCGGCATCGACATGAGGACGGTCATCGCGGCCAGGCAGGTCCGGAGGCGGGCGGTGCGGCGGACCCGGCCGTACAGGAGCCCCGCGGCGCAGGAGCCGGCGGCCTGGAGGGCCAGGACGGGGCCGGCGGCGGGGCCGTCCACGAACGCGAGGGCCACCACTTCGAGGGACCCGAAGATCGACCCGGTGGCGAGGAAGACCGCGAGCAGCGGCGCCATGCCGGGGGCACGCAGCGGCGAGCCGTGCGAGGTGCGCGGGGCGACCGGCGGCTCGGTGGCGCGCTGGGCGGTGAAGAGCAGGATCCCGCCGAGATGGAGGGCGGCGGCGACGAGGGTGCCCGCCTCCGGGAAGAACGCCGAGCAGAGCAGCGCGGCGAGGACCGGGCCGAGCATGAAGCACAGCTCGTCACCGGCCTGTTCGAAGGCGTTGGCGGTGTGCAGGGAGTCCCGGTCGCCCCGCAGCAGGTGGGCCCAGCGCGCCCGGGACATCCCGCCGGTGTTCGGCAGGGTGGCGGTGAGCGCGGTGACGAGGAAGAGCGTCCAGGCCGGTGCCCGCTCGTGCACCAGGACGAGCAGGAGCAGACGGCCGAGGACCGCGTGGACGGAGGCCGGGACCGCGACCCGGGCCTGGCCGTACCGGTCGATGAGCCGGGCGATCCAGGGGCCGCTCAGGGCCCCGGCGCCCAGGGCGGTGGCGGTGACCGCGCCGGCCAGGGCGTACGAGTCGTAGCGCGCCGCGATCATGATCACGGCACTGATGCCGAACATCCCGACGGGCAGCCGGGCGACCATGTTCCCCACGGTGAAGGCGCGGGCGCCGGGGACCGCGAACAGGCGGAGGTAGGGGTTGCGGGGCGCGGGGGCCGGGTGCCCGCCGCGGTGCGGCGGCCCGGCCGGACGGGCGCGGTAGCGGGGGGCGAGGGCCGGGCCCGCCGGGGTGAGGGTGAGGTCCGGTCGAGACATGGACCAAGGTTCGCGGCGGCGGGCCCGAGCGGTCCAACACCTGATCAGTGGCCATTCACGCACCTGTGTTGTTGAATGCGGCGATGGCCCCCTCGCACGACATCGACCCCCGGCTGCTGCGCGCGTTCACCGCCGTCGCCGAGGAGCTCCACTTCACCCGCGCCGCCGCCCGCCTCTACGTCGCCCAGCAGGCGCTGAGCCGGGACATCAGGCGCCTGGAACGCGAGTTGGGCGCCGAACTGTTCGTACGCACCACCCGGCACGTCGCCCTCACCTCCGACGGCGAACGCCTCCTCCCCTACGCGCGGCGGGTGGCGGCCGCCCACGACGAGCTCCTCGACGCCTTCCGGAGCAGCCCCAGACCGCTGCTCGTCGACCTCAACACCCCCGGCCTCGTCCAGGACCGCATCCTGCGCCGGGCCCGCGAACTCGCCCCCGACCACGAGCTGATGGCCCGCTTCGAGAGCGGCCTCACCGGCGCCGTGCGGGAGATCCTCGCCGGACGGCTCGACACCTCCTTCGGCCGGTACGGAGGACTCGACGCCGGGCTCAGGACACGGCTCGACGCCCAGTTCGTACGGTACGAGCCGATGGCCGTCCTGCTCCACGACGACCACCCGCTCGCCGCCCTGCCCGAGGTGCCGCTCGCCGCCCTCGCCGGGGAACGGGTCTACGCGGGCGCGGGGAACGACCGCACGACCGAGTGGACCGACCTCGCCCACCGGCTCTTCGCCGGGCGCGGCATCGAGGTCGCCCCGCCCGCGCCGCTCGCCGTCGGCCACGAGGAGTTCCGCCGCGTCATGGCCAAGCACCGCCACCCGGTCCTCGTCGTCGTCGGCTTCCCCGACATGCCCGGCTGCGTCCTGCGCCCCCTCGTCGACCCCGTACCCCTGTCACCCGTGAGCCTGGTGTGGCGCAAGGGACTGCGTCACCCCGCCCTGGACGCCCTGCGGACCGCCGCCGCGGAGATCGGAGCCCGCGAGGGCGGCCGCACCCGCCCGTCCGGCTCCTGGCTCCCGGCGGACGAACCGGGGCTGCCCGGACCGAGCGGGGCGTGAGCGGAGGTCCAGCAGCACCCTAGGGGGGCGGGCGCAGAATGCGGGGGCGCTCACAGGGCCCCCGCGCACCGGGTGAGAGCAAGGTTCCGCACCCGTCACCTCGCGGCACCGGCCTGAAACGCGGCCTCCCTAGCGTCGTCAGACAAGAGGACCGGGGCTGTGGACGCCCCAGGACCCGACACCGCGGAGGTACGACATGGGCGGCCGTTGGATCGAACGGTGGGAGCCGGAGGACGAGACCTTCTGGCGAGAGAAGGGAGAGCGGATCGCACGGCGGAACCTGATCTTCTCCGTGCTCTCCGAGCACATCGGCTTCTCCATCTGGAGCCTCTGGTCGGTCATGGTGCTCTTCATGGGCCCGCAGTACGGGATCGACCCGGCCGGCAAGTTCTTCCTCATCGGCACCGCGACCTTCGTCGGCGCGCTGATCCGGATCCCGTACACCTTCGCCGTCGCCCGCTTCGGCGGCCGCAACTGGACGATCTTCAGCGCCCTGCTGCTCCTGCTGCCCACCGGCTTCGCGTTCGCGGTGATGGAGCCCGGCACCTCGTACACCACCTTCGTCCTGGTGGCGGCGCTCACCGGCGTCGGCGGCGGCAACTTCGCCTCCTCCATGACCAACATCAACGCCTTCTTCCCGCTGCGCAAGAAGGGCTGGGCTCTCGGCCTCAACGCGGGCGGCGGCAACATCGGCGTCCCCGTCGTCCAGCTCGTCGGCCTCCTCGTCATCGGCACCGCCGGCGCCCTGCACCCCAGGATCGTGCTCGGCGTCTACCTGCCGCTGATCGTGATCGCCGCCATCTGCTCGGCGCTCTTCATGGACAACCTCGCCCCCGTCAAGAACGACACCGGCGCCGTCAAGGAGGCCGTGACCGCCCGACACACCTGGATCATGGCCTTCCTGTACGTCGGCACCTTCGGCTCCTTCATCGGCTACAGCTTCGCCTTCGGCCTCGTGCTCCAGACCCAGTTCGGCCGCACCCCCCTCCAGGCCGCCTCCCTCACCTTCATCGGCCCCCTCCTCGGCTCCCTCATCCGGCCCGTCGGCGGCTCCCTCGCCGACCGGCACGGCGGCGCCCGCATCACCCTGGGGACCTTCGCCGCGATGGCCGTCGCGACCGGCGTGGTGATCTACGCCTCCGTCATCGAATCCCTCGCCGTCTTCCTCGTCGGCTTCATCGGACTCTTCGTCCTCAGCGGCCTCGGCAACGGCTCCACGTTCAAGATGGTCCCGGCGATCTTCCTCGCCCAGGGGCACCGCAAGGGACTCACGGGCGAGCCCGCGGAGGCCTACGGACGACGGCTCTCCGGTGCCTCCATGGGCCTCATCGGCGCCGTCGGCGCGCTCGGCGGACTCGGCATCAACCTCGCCTTCCGCCAGTCCTTCCAGACCGCCGGCACCGGCACCGGAGCCTTCGTCGCCTTCCTCGCCTTCTACGCGGCCTGCATGGTCGTCACCTGGGCGGTATACCTTCGCAACCCCTCGCCCGTCCCCGAGACCGCCGAGGCCGTCACGGACCCGGAGCCCCGGCCCGGCTACGCGAAGGTGTGATCCCCGGTGCCCGGCGCGGACCGTAACGACCAGGAAATACAGGCGAACCGCATCCGTCACGCGTCCCCGTCAGGCTCTGACCTCATGGACGAGCAAGAACACGGCCCCCTCGCCGGCTTCACGGTCGGCGTCACCGCGGCGCGGCGCGCGGACGAACTCATCGCGCTCCTGCGCCGGCGCGGCGCGGCCGTCGTCCACGGACCCGCGCTGCGGATCGTGCCCCTCGCGGACGACACGGAGCTCCTCGCCGCCACCAAGGAGATCATCGGCAACGCCCCGGACGTCGTCGTCGCCACCACGGCGATCGGCTTCCGGGGCTGGGTCGAGGCCGCCGAGGGCTGGGGGCACGGCCAAGAACTCCTCGCCGTCCTGCGGGACGTCGAACTCCTCGCCCGCGGCCCCAAGGTCAAGGGGGCCGTACGGGCCGCCGGACTCACCGAGTCCTGGTCGCCCTCCTCGGAATCCATGGCCGAGGTCCTCGACCGGCTCCTCGCCGAAGGCGTGGAGGGCCGCCGCATCGCCCTCCAGCTGCACGGGGAGCCGCTGCCCGGCTTCGTGGAGGCGCTCCACGCCGGCGGCGCGGAGGTCGTCGGCGTCCCCGTCTACCGCTGGATGGCCCCCGAGGACATCGGCCCCCTCGACCGGCTCCTCGACGCCACCCTCGCCCGCACCCTCGACGCCGTCACCTTCACCAGCGCCCCGGCCGCCGTCTCGCTGCTCTCCCGCGCCGAGGACAAGGGCGTACGGCAGGAACTCGTCGAGGCGCTCCGGCACGACGTGCTCGCCGTGTGCGTCGGGCCCGTCACCGCGCTTCCGCTCCAGGCCGAGGCCATCGACACCTACCAGCCCGAGCGGTTCCGGCTCGGACCCCTCGTCCAGCTCCTCTGCCGCGAACTACCCGGCCGCTCCCGCGTCCTGCCCGTCGCCGGCCACCGCGTCGAGGTCCGCGGACACGCCGTCCTCGTCGACGGCTCCCTGCGCCCCGTCCCGCCCGCCGGCATGGCCCTCCTCGGCCTCCTGACCCGCCGGCCCGGCTGGGTCGTCTCCCGCGCCGACCTCCTCCGCGCCCTGCCCGGCTCCGGCCGCGACGAGCACGCCGTCGAGACGGCGATGGCCCGGCTCCGCACGTCCCTCGGCACGCCCAAGCTCATCCAGACGGTCGTCAAGCGCGGCTACCGGCTCGCCCTCGACGCCTCGGCCGACGAGAAGTACGACGACTGACCCCGCGCCCGCCTCCGCAGGCCGCGCCCGCCTCCGCGCTGCCCACCCGGCTGTGGACGCGGGCTCACGCGGCGGGGGGCGCGTTAGCGTAGGGGGATGGGTGCGGAGGGCGTGCGGGTTCGGGCGGCGGTGGCGGCGGACGCGGGGGAGCTGGCGGCGGCGCTGGTGAGGAACCGGCGGTACATGCGGCCGAGGGAGCCGTACCGGACCGAGGAGTACTACACGGCGCAGGCGCAGGCGGAGCGCCTGGCGGACGGCGGGGCACGGTGGTTCGCCGTGGACGGGGAACGGATCGTGGGGGCGGCGATCCTGTCGGGCATCGTGCTCGGCCCGCTCTGCAGCGCGTCGCTGGGCTACTGGGTGGCCGGGGAGTACGCGGGCCGGGGCATCGCGTCCGCGCTCGTCGCCGAGGCGTGCCGGGCGGCGCGCGAGGAGCTGGGGCTGCACCGGATCGAGGCGGGGACGATGCTCGACAACCACGCCTCCCAACGGGTCCTGGAGAAAAGCGGGTTCACGCGGATCGGCACCGCCCCGAAGTTCCTGCACATCGACGGGGACTGGCGTGACCACCACCTCTTCCAGCTGCTGCTGCACGACGACCCGCCCCCCGGCGTTCCGCGCGATCTTCCGACGGAAGGTGACCGCGCCTGACACGGCACCCCCCGGTGGCGTACGCTCGACGGCTGCCCAGTGCACGTGAGAAGGGGGCCTTAGGTGGCCGCGCAGGAAGCCGTGGACACGGTCAGGGACCGTGAGATCGGTGTCGAGCAGGAACATCTGGATCAGGTCTACCGCCGTCTCGAGGAGAAGATCCACGAGGCGGAGTTCCTGATGAACGACGCCGCCCAGCGAGGCCAGGTCGGCACGCCCGGCGCCCTCGCCGAGCGCGACGCCCAGGTGTTCCGCGCCGGCATCCATCTCAACCGGCTCAACAACGAGTTCGAGGACTTCCTCTTCGGCCGGATCGACCTGCTGTACGGCAAGGACGGGAAGAGGGGGCCCGACGGCGCCTACACCTCCGTCGAGCCCGCGGAGGACGCCGTACGCCCCGACAACACCGCCGACATCGGGGAGACCCTCCGCATCGGCCGGATCGGCGTCCTCGACTCCGACTACGCCCCCCTGGTGATCGACTGGCGCGCGCCCGCCGCCGCGCCCTTCTACCGGTCCACCCCGGTCGACCCGGGCCGTGTCGTGCGCCGCCGGGTCATCCGCTCCAAGGGGCGTCAGGTCCTCGGCGTCGAGGACGACCTGATGCGCCCGGAGCTCCGGGCCACCCTCGACGGGAACGAACTGCCCGTCATCGGCGACGGCGCCCTGATGGCCGCCCTCGGCCAGGCCCGCAGCCACACCATGCGGGACATCGTCTCGTCCATCCAGGCGGAGCAGGACCTCGTGATCCGCGCCCCCGCCGCCTCCGTCACGTACGTCGAGGGCGGACCGGGGACGGGGAAGACCGCGGTCGCGCTGCACCGGGCCGCGTACCTGCTCTACCAGGACCGCCGGCGGTACGCGGGCGGCATCCTGATCGTCTCTCCGACCCCGCTCCTCGTCTCGTACACCGAGGGCGTCCTGCCCTCGCTCGGCGAGGAGGGCCAGGTCGCGATCCGCGCCGTCGGGTCGCTCGTCGACGGGGCCGAGGCCACCGCGTACGACGAGCCGGCCGTCGCCCGGATCAAGGGTTCCTCCCGCATGCTCCACGTGCTGCGCAAGGCGGCCCGCGGCGCCCTGGAGACCCCGGCGCCGAGGAACCAGCTCGCGCTGGGCGAGGACGAGGCCGCGGTGCCCGCCGGCACCCCCACGCGGCTGCGGGTCGTCGCCTTCGGCCGCCGCATCGAGCTGGAGGCCGAGGACCTGCGGCGCATCCGCCACAACGTCCTGGGCGGCACCGCCCCCGTCAACCTGCTGCGGCCCCGCGCCCGCCGCCTGCTCCTCGACGCGCTGTACGCGAGGTCCGGCGCGTCGGGCCGGCACAGCGACCCCGAGCTAGCCGCCGAGCTGCGCTCCTCCTTCGACGAGGACGTCTCCACCGAGGACTCCTTCCTCGGCTTCCTCGACGCCTGGTGGCCGGAGCTCACCCCGCGCCAGGTCCTCGACGCGATGGCCGACGAGCGGCGGCTCGGCCGCTGGGCCCGGCGCATCCTCAACCCCGGCGAGGTGCGGCGGCTCGCCCGCTCGCTGCGCCGCCGGGAGCTGTCCGTGCACGACGTGGCCCTCCTCGACGAGCTGCAGACCCTCGTCGGCGCCCCGGCCCGGCCCCGCAAGAAGCGCGAGTACGACCCGCTGGACCAGCTCACGGGCCTGGAGGAGCTCATGCCCGTGCGCGAGGAGACGCAGCGCGAGCGGGCCGAGCGGCTGGCGGCGGAGCGCACCGAGTACGCGCACGTGATCGTCGACGAGGCCCAGGACCTGACGCCCATGCAGTGGCGGATGGTCGGCCGGCGCGGCCGGCACGCCACCTGGACGGTCGTCGGCGACCCGGCGCAGTCGTCCTGGTCGGACCCCGACGAGGCCGCCGAGGCCCGGGACGAGGCGCTCGGCAGCCGGCCGCGGCGCCGGTTCGAGCTGACCGTGAACTACCGCAACCCGGCCGAGATCGCCGAGCTCGCCGCCAAGGTCCTCGCCCTGGCCATGCCGGGCAAGGAGTCGCCGCGCGCGGTCCGCTCGACGGGCGTCGAGCCCCGCTTCGTAGCGGTCCCGGACAAGGCGGATCTGGCCGAAACCGTTCGGTCCGAGGCGCGGCTGCTCCTGGAGCGGGTGGAGGGCACGGTCGGCGTCGTCGTCGCCATGGACCGGCGCAAGGAGGCGGCCGGCTGGCTGGCCGAGCTGGGCGACCGGGTGGTGGCCCTCGGCTCGCTCGAGGCGAAGGGCCTGGAGTACGACGCCACGGTGGTCGTCTCGCCCGCGGAGATCGCGGACGAGTCCCCGGCCGGCCTGCGGGTCCTCTACGTGGCCCTCACCCGGTCCACGCAGGCCCTCACGGTGCTCTCGGGCGGCCGTGACATGCCGGACGAGGCCGGGGTCCCGGACCTGCTGCGGGACTGACCGGGGCGGGCGGCGGCCTCGCCTCCGACGCCCGTCCGGCCGTGGGCCCGCTTGCCCGTCAAGACCGCGGGGCTGATTTCAGGTCAACCTGTGGCGCTGGAATCACCGAGCAGGGTGGTTTGTTAGCCTTGTCGTGGCACCGGCTCGATCCAAGCCCCCGGGCCCAACCTTCGTCCCTCAGAGGGACCACTTGCCGCGAGGCGAGCATGGCGGGTCGGTGCCACTTGGACATACGTACGAAGTCGAGGCCCCCGTCACCCCAGGTGACGGGGGCCTCTTCTGTTTCTCCGGGGCTTCTCGTATGGTGGAAACTACTTTCCGAAAACAAAATGACCGCATTACCTGCTACCGGCAGGTAGGTGCGACCATCGGAGGGCGCCGCCAGGCAACCAGCCGGGGCGGCGTAGCAACGAAGCTCAGGGAAAGCAGAGGAACTCGGCCATGGCAACGGCGCCCAGCGTCTCGTATTCGATGACGGTCCGGCTGGAGGTTCCCGCCAGCGGAACCGCGGTCTCCCAGCTCACCACGGCGGTGGAGTCCCACGGCGGATCCGTCACCGGCCTCGACGTGACCGCCTCCGGCCACGAGAAGCTCCGCATCGACGTCACCATCGCCGCGACCTCCACCGCGCACGCCGACGAGATCGTCGAGCAGCTGCGCACCATCGAGGGCGTCGTCCTCGGCAAGGTCTCCGACCGTACGTTCCTGATGCACCTCGGCGGCAAGATCGAGATGGCGTCCAAGCACCCCATCCGCAACCGTGACGACCTCTCCATGATCTACACCCCGGGCGTCGCCCGCGTGTGCATGGCGATCGCCGAGAACCCCGAGGACGCCCGCCGCCTCACCATCAAGCGCAACTCCGTCGCGGTCGTCACCGACGGCTCCGCCGTCCTCGGCCTCGGCAACATCGGCCCGATGGCCTCGCTGCCCGTCATGGAGGGCAAGGCCGCCCTCTTCAAGCGCTTCGCCGGCATCGACGCCTGGCCGATCTGCCTCGACACCCAGGACACCGACGAGATCGTCGCGATCGTCAAGGCGATCGCCCCCGGCTTCGCGGGCATCAACCTGGAGGACATCTCCGCGCCCCGCTGCTTCGAGATCGAGGCCCGGCTGCGCGAGGCCCTCGACATCCCCGTCTTCCACGACGACCAGCACGGCACCGCCATCGTCGTCCTCGCCGCCCTCACCAACGCGCTGCGCGTGGTCGGCAAGGGCATCGGCGACGTACGGGTCGTCATGTCCGGCGCCGGCGCGGCCGGTACGGCCATCCTGAAGCTGCTGATCGCGGCGGGCGTCAAGCACGCCGTCGTCGCCGACATCCACGGCGTCGTGCACGCGGACCGCGAGGACCTGGTGGAGGCGCCGGCCGACTCCCCGCTGCGCTGGATCGCCGACAACACCAACCCCGAGGGCGTCACCGGCACCCTCAAGGAGGCCGTCGTCGGCGCGGACGTCTTCATCGGCGTCTCGGCCCCCAACCTGCTCGGCGCGGAGGACGTCGCCGCCATGGCGGAGGGCGCCATCGTGTTCGCGCTCGCGAACCCGGACCCGGAGGTCGACCCGGCCGCCGCGCGCCAGACGGCCGCCGTCGTCGCCACCGGCCGCTCGGACTTCCCGAACCAGATCAACAACGTGCTGGTCTTCCCCGGCGTCTTCCGAGGCCTGCTGGACGCCCAGTCCCGCACGGTCAACACCGAGATGATGCTGGCGGCCGCCTCGGCCCTCGCCGACGTCGTCTCCGAGGACGAGCTCAACCCGAACTACATCATCCCGTCGGTCTTCAACGACAAGGTCGCCGGCGCGGTCGCCGGTGCGGTGCGCAACGCGGCGAAGGCGGCCACCTCGGGCGGTGCGCCGAGCGGGCGCTGACGGCGCGTCGCGATTCGCGGAGCCGTAAACCCCCCTTTAGGGTTGCTTTTCGGCTCCGCGTGCCTTCGCGGAGTCGGCGGGAGTCGACAGAACGTCACCACGACGGGGCGCTGGCGCTTTTCGTGTGACCCCAGGGGGTGCCGGATTGGCGTTCCCGCCGCTGGTGGGGGCAGGATGCGTGTTTGGGCGCGAGGGTCTGGCATTAGACCCGGGTCCGGGGACTGTCCGAAGGCCCTGGCAGCATCGGCTTCGCTGTACCCAATCACGCGGCTTCCGCCGCGTGGCACGCCTCACAGGCAAGAAGAACACGGGAGTAACAACATGAACCGCAGTGAGCTGGTGGCCGCCCTGGCCGACCGCGCCGAGGTGACCCGCAAGGACGCCGACGCCGTGCTGGCCGCTCTCGCCGAGACCGTCGGTGAGGTCGTCGCCAAGGGCGACGAGAAGGTCACCATCCCCGGCTTCCTGACCTTCGAGCGCACCCACCGTGCCGCTCGCACCGCTCGGAACCCGCAGACCGGCGACCCGATCAACATCCCGGCCGGCTACAGCGTGAAGGTCTCCGCGGGCTCGAAGCTCAAGGAAGCCGCCAAGGGCAAGTAAGGCGGCCTAGAGGCGCAGAAAGGGCGGCCACCCTGTCAGGGGGTGGCCGCCCTTTCGTTCGCCCTTGTACGGGCCCGTGAGGGCCCTTGACGCCTTACAGGGGCCCGTGTGGGGCCCGTGACGCCGTCGAGAGCGGCGGGCCCGGTACGCCGTCCACCGGCGCGGGGCCCGTACGCCGCAGAGCGGCGCAGGGCCCCTGGGGGTGTCCTGAGGCGTCCGGTCAGACCAGGGCGCTGCCCGGGAGCTCGACCTTGGCGCCGAGCTCGACGAGCTTCTCCATGCTGTGCCTGCCCGGGGGACGACCCCCGGACCCCCGGCGAAGGGGGCCCTGGGGTGTCCGGTCAGACCAGGGCGCTGCCCGGGAGCTCGACCTTGGCGCCGAGCTCGACGAGCTTCTCCATGAAGTTCTCGTAGCCGCGGTTGATGAGGTCGATGCCGTGGACACGGGAGGTGCCCTGGGCGGCGAGGGCCGCGATGAGGTACGAGAAGCCGCCGCGGAGGTCGGGGATGACCAGGTCGGAGCCCTGGAGCCGGGTCGGGCCCGACACGACGGCCGAGTGCAGGAAGTTCCGCTGGCCGAAGCGGCAGTCGGAGCCGCCGAGGCACTCGCGGTACAGCTGGATGTGGGCGCCCATCTGGTTCAGCGCGGAGGTGAAGCCGAGCCGGGACTCGTACACCGTCTCGTGGACGATGGACAGGCCCGAGGCCTGGGTGAGGGCCACGACCAGCGGCTGCTGCCAGTCCGTCTGGAAGCCGGGGTGCACGTCCGTCTCCAGGTGGATCGCGTTGAGCGAGCCGCCCGGGTGCCAGAAGCGGATGCCCTCGTCGTCGATCTCGAAGGCGCCGCCGACCTTCCGGTACGTGTTGAGGAAGGTCATCATCGAGCGCTGCTGGGCGCCGCGCACGTAGATGTTGCCCTCGGTCGCGAGGGCGGCGGACGCCCAGGAGGCCGCCTCGAGGCGGTCCGACAGCGCCCGGTGGGTGTAACCGTCGAGACGGTCGACACCGGTGATCCGGATGGTCCGGTCGGTGTCCATGGAGATGATCGCGCCCATCTTCTGCAGCACGCAGATGAGGTCCTCGATCTCGGGCTCCACGGCCGCGTTCGACAGCTCGGTGACGCCCTCGGCGAGCACCGCCGTCAGCAGCACCTGCTCGGTCGAGCCGACCGACGGGTACGGCAGCCGGATCTTGCAACCGCGAAGACGCTGCGGCGCCTCCAGGTACTGTCCGCCCTCGCGCTTCTCGATGGTGGCGCCGAACTGGCGCAGCACGTCGAAGTGGAAGTCGATGGGCCGGCCGCCGATGTCGCAGCCGCCCAGGCCCGGGATGAAGGCGTGGCCGAGGCGGTGCAGCAGCGGGCCGCAGAAGAGGATCGGGATGCGGGACGAACCGGCGTGGGCATCGATGTCGGCGACGTTCGCGGACTCGACGTGCGTCGGGTCGAGGACGAGCTCGCCGGGCTCCTCGCCCGGGCGGACCGTCACTCCGTGCAGCTGGAGCAGCCCGCGGACGACGCGGACGTCACGGATGTCGGGCACGTTGCGCAGGCGGCTGGGGCCGCTGCCGAGCAGTGCCGCGACCATCGCCTTGGGCACGAGGTTCTTCGCGCCGCGGACGCGGATCTCGCCCTCCAGCGGGGTTCCGCCGTGGACAAGCAGGACATCGTCTGTGCCGGTCATGAATCTCGCGTTCCGGAGTGGGGTCGGTCGGGTGGCCAGTGAAAAGGGTAAGGGGCCATGAGACCCCGTTCGGGTGCCTCGGGGGGTCTGTCAGATGTAATGAATTCGGCACAACACCCTCTGTTCCCGTGATCTTGCGGAGTGTCACCGTCCGCTTGGCTCGGCGGCGCGGCCCGGAGGCTCCGCCGCCTCCCGCCCGACCTGCGACTCAGGCCGCGACGGTCGCCGCCTTCCCGGCATCCCGTCCGACAACACCCCGCGAACGCCGAACATGCGGGATCATGTGTCGCATGACCGAGGTGTCCTCGCTCACAGGACGGCTGCTCGTGGCCACCCCCGCGCTGGCGGACCCGAACTTCGACCGCGCGGTCGTCCTGCTGCTCGACCACGACGACGAGGGCTCGCTCGGCGTGGTCCTCAACCGGCCGACGCCGGTGACCGTCTCCGACATCCTCGCGCCCTGGGCCGGACTCGCCGGCGAACCGGGCGTCGTCTTCCAGGGCGGGCCCGTCTCCCTCGACGCGGCGCTCGGCGTCGCCGTCATCCCCGGCGACGAGGGCCCCCTCGGCTGGCGGCGGGTCTACGGGGCGATCGGCCTGGTCGACCTGGAGACCCCGCCCGAACTGCTCGGACCCGCGCTCGGCTCGCTCCGGATCTTCGCGGGGTACGCGGGCTGGGGACCCGGTCAGCTGGAGTCCGAGCTCGACGACGGCGCCTGGTACGTGGTCGAGTCCGAGCCGGGCGACGTCTCCTCGCCGCGCCCCGAGACCCTCTGGCGCCAGGTGCTGCGCCGCCAGCGCGGCGAGCTCGCGATGATCGCGACGTACCCGGACGACCCGTCCCTCAACTGAGCCCCCGGCTTTCAGTACCCTTGGCCTTTATGAGCACTCTCGAGCCCGAGCGCGGGGCAGGTACGGGGACCCTCGTCGAGCCGACGCCGCAGGTGTCCCACGGTGACGGCGACCACGAGCGCTACGCCCATTACGTCCAGAAGGACAAGATCATGGCGAGCGCCCTCGACGGCACCCCCGTCGTGGCGCTGTGCGGCAAGGTCTGGGTACCGGGGCGCGACCCCAAGAAGTACCCGGTCTGTCCCATGTGCAAGGAGATCTACGACTCCATGGGCGCCGGCGGCGACAAGGACAAGGGCGGCAAGGACAAGTAAGCGGGTCCTGACGTCGGGGACGGCCCCCCTCGTACGCACTTCGGTGCGTGCGACGGGGGCCGTTCCGTTTTTCCGGGTGCCGGGTGCCGGGTGCCGGGTGCCGGGTGCCGGGTGCGGGCTGTCGGGTGCCGGGTGCGGGCTGTCGGGTGCCGACTGCGGGCTGCGGGCTGCGGGCTGCGGGGGGTCGGGTGCGGCGTGCCGGGTTCGGGGTTCGGCGGTCCTTCCGTGCGTACGGGGCCGTTGCGCAGGGTGCTTTCGCCGGTCACGGAGTGGTTGAGGTGGTCGAGACCTCTTGTCGGGTCGCCGGAGCCGCGCCTAACCTCACGCGTGTTGTGCAGCACGAAACGCCCATTGCACATGCTGCAACGCGCACTTCCGGAGGGGATTCCGACATGAAGCTGCTCGCCCGCCTCGCCACCCCGGCCGCCCTGCTCCTGCTGGCCGGACTCACCGCCACCGCCTGCGCCCCCCAGACGTCCGACGGCAGGTCCACGGCGGACGACAGGACCGGCACCCTGCGCGTCTGGCTCTTCCGGGAGGTGAGCAACAAGCCCAAGGAACAGGTCGTCGACCAGGCCGTCGCCGCCTTCGAGAAGCGGCACCAGGGCGCGAAGGTCGAGGTCGAGTACATCCCCGTCGAGACCCGTGCCCAGCGCGTCAAGGCGGCCTTCAACGACCCCGCGTCGGCCCCCGACCTCATCGAGTACGGCAACACCGACACCGCCGGCTACGTGAAGGACGGCGGACTCGCCGACATCAGCGCCGAGTTCGACGCCTGGGCCGAGGCGAAGGACACCGACCCCACCGCCCGGCAGTCCGTCACCGTCGCCGGCAAGGTCTACGGCGCCCCGCTCTTCGTCGGCGTCCGCGCCCTCTACTACCGCACCGACGTCTTCCGGGAGCTCGGCCTCACCGCACCCAAGAGCCAGGCCGAACTCGTCTCCACCGCCAGGAAGATCCGCAAGGCCAGGCCCGACCTGTACGGCATCGCCGTCGGCGGCGCCTACACCTACGGCGCCATGCCCTTCGTCTGGTCCGCCGGCGGCGAACTCGCCACCACGAACGGCGACTCGTACAAGGCCGCCGTCAACAGCGAGGCCGCCCTCAAGGGCATCGCCACGTACACCTCGCTCTTCGGCGACGACAACTGCCCCGCCGCCAAGTGCGCCCAGATGGGCGGCAACGCCACCGTCACCGCCTTCGCCTCCGGCAAGGCCGGCATGGCCATCGGCGGCGACTTCAGCCACGCCGCCGTCGAAGCCGGCGCCGTCAAGGGCAGGTACGCCGTCGTCCCGCTGCCCGGCACCACCCCCGGCTCCATCGCCCCCGCCTTCGCCGGCGGCAACAACATCGGCGTCCTCAAGAGCACCTCGCACCGCACCCTCGCCGTCGACCTCCTCAAGTCCCTCACCGGCAAGGACACCCAGGGCAGGCTCTTCGACGCGATGGGCTTCCTGCCCACCTACACCGACGTCCGCGCCTCCGCCGCCCGGCGGCAGCCCTTCGTGAAGCCCTTCATCGACACCCTCGGCGCGGGCACCAGGTTCGTCCCGGCGTCCCCCGGCTGGGGACAGATCGACGCGGGCCTCGTCCTCCCCACGATGTTCCAGGAGATCGTCAGCGGCCGGAAGGACGCCAGGACCGCCGCCGACGCCGCCGCCGAGAAGATGGACGCGGCCTTCGCGCCGGCGGGCTGACCCGCATGACGACCCCGCTCACCGAGCGGCGCACCGCCGCACCGGCACCGAAGCCCGCCCCGGCCACCCCGGCCGCCCGGCGCACCCGCACCCGGGGCCACCGCCCCTGGACCCCCTGGCTCTACCTCCTGCCCGCCCTCGCCGTCCTCGGCGGACTCCTCGTCTACCCCGTCTACCAACTCGGCCTGATCTCCTTCCTGGAGTACACCCAGGCCCAGGTCAGCGGCGGCGAACCCACCTCCTTCCAGGGGTTCGGCAACTACACGGCCCTCTTCTCCGACCCCCAGTTCCGCCAGGTCCTCCTCACCACCGTCCTCTTCGCCGCCGTCTGCGTCGTCACCACGCTCGCCGTCGGATGCGCCCTCGCCGTCCTCCTCACACGCGTGCGTGCCCTGCCCCGGCTGGTCCTGCTGCTGGCCGCGCTCGGCGCCTGGGCGACCCCCGCCATCACCGGCTCCACCGTCTGGGTCTTCCTCTTCGACCCCGACTTCGGCCCCGTCAACCGGATCCTCGGACTCGGCGACCACTCCTGGACCTACGGGCGGTACAGCGCCTTCGCCCTCGTCCTCCTCGAAGTGGTCTGGTGCTCGTTCCCGTTCGTGATGGTCACCGTCTACGCCGGCATCAGGTCCGTGCCGTCCGAGGTCCTGGAGGCCGCCGCCCTCGACGGCGCCTCCCAGTGGCGGACCTGGCGCTCGGTCACGGCGCCGATGCTCCGGCCGATCCTCGTCGTCGTCACGATCCAGTCGATCATCTGGGACTTCAAACTCTTCACCCAGATCTACGTGATGACCAACGGCGGCGGCATCGCCGGCCAGAACCTCGTCCTCAACGTCTACGCCTACCAGAAGGCCTTCGCCTCCTCCCAGTACAGCCTGGGCTCGGCGATCGGCGTCGTCATGCTCCTCGTCCTGCTGGCCGTGACCCTCGTCCACCTCCGGCTGCTCCGACGCCAGGGAGAAGAACTGTGAACGCCCTCCGGATACGGCGTCCCGGGCGGCTCGCCGCCGAGGCGGTCACGCTCCTCGTCGCGGCGGCCGTCGCCTTCCCGCTGTACTGGATGGTCCTGTCGGCGTTCAAGCCGGCGGGCGAGATCCAGTCGACGCGGCCGCGGCCGTGGACGCTCGCGCCGTCGCTCGACTCCTTCCGGCGGGTCTTCGAGCAGCAGGAGTTCGGCCGCTACTTCGTCAACTCACTGGTCGTGGCGGGCACGGTCGTCCTCGCCTCCGCGCTGATCGCGTTCCTCGCGGCGACGGCCGTCACCCGGTTCCGCTTCCGGTTCCGGACGACGCTCCTGGTCATGTTCCTGGTCGCCCAGACGGTGCCGGTCGAGGCGCTGACCATCCCGCTCTTCTTCCTCATGCGGGACCTGGGACAGCTCAACACCCTCGGCTCGCTGATCCTGCCGCACATCGCGTTCTCCCTGCCGTTCGCGATCTGGATGCTCCGAGGCTTCGTCAAGGCCGTCCCCGAGGCCCTGGAGGAACAGGCGCAGATCGACGGCGCGAGCCGCACCCGGTTCCTGTGGCAGATCCTCTTCCCGCTGGTCTTCCCGGGCCTCGTGGCGACCAGCGTCTTCTCCTTCATCTCGACCTGGAACGACTTCCTCTTCGCGAAGTCGTTCCTCATCAGCGACACCTCGCAGTCGACCCTTCCCATGGCGCTGCTCGTCTTCTTCAAGCCCGACGAGAACGACTGGGGAGGCATCATGGCCGGTTCGACCGTGATGACGGTCCCGGTGCTCGTCTTCTTCGTACTCGTACAGCGCCGCCTGGTCTCCGGACTGGGCGGGGCGGTGAAGGACTGACGCGATGACCCCCGAAACGGACCTGATCCCCGCACCCCTGGCGGTCGGGCGCCGGAGCGGCGCCCCCGGTTCCCTCCCGCTCGGGGAACGGACCACGATCGACGCCGGACCCGGCACCGGATCCACCGCCCGCTGGCTGCGGTCCGCGCTGGGCCCCGCCACCGGACTGGCCCTCGCCGACGGCACCGGCCCGCACGCGATCCGGCTGCGGATCGACGAGGAGGCGGCGCGGCGGTACGGCCCCGAGGGCTACCGCCTCTCCACCGAGACCCCCGGCGCGACCGCCGTCATCGAGGGCGGCGGCCCCGCGGGCGTCTTCTGGGGCGCCCAGACCCTCCGCCAGCTCCTCGGCCCCGACGCGTACCGCAAGGCGCCCGTGGGGAGGGACGGGGCCCTGGAGCTCCCGTACACGACCGTCGAGGACGCCCCCCGCTTCGGCTGGCGCGGCCTCCTCCTCGACGTCTCCCGGCACTTCGCGCCCAAGGACGACGTCCTGCGGTACCTCGACCTGCTCGCCGCCCACAAGCTGAACGTCTTCCACTTCCACCTCACCGACGACCAGGGCTGGCGCATCGAGATCAAGCGCCACCCCCGGCTCACCGAGGCCGGATCCTGGCGGTCCCGCACCAAGTGGGGCCACCGGGCCTCGCCGCTCTGGACCGAGACCCCCCACGGCGGCTTCTACACCCAGGACGACATCCGCGAGATCGTCGCGTACGCCGCCGAACGGCACATCACCGTCGTCCCCGAGATCGACCTCCCCGGCCACTCGCAGGCCGCGATCTGCGCGTACCCCGAACTCGGCAACAGCGACGTCGTCGACACCGCCGCCCTCACCGTCTGGGACACCTGGGGCGTCAACCCGAACACCCTCGCCCCCACCGAGACCGTCCTGCGCTTCTACGAGGGCGTCTTCGAGGAGGTCCTCGACCTCTTCCCGTCCACCTTCGTCCACGTCGGCGGCGACGAGTGCCCCAAGGACCAGTGGAAGGCCTCACCGGCCGCCCAGGCCCGCATGGAGGAACTCGGCCTCGCCGACGAGGACGCACTCCAGTCCTGGTTCATCCGCCACTTCGACCGCTGGCTCGCCGACCGCGGACGGCGCCTCATCGGCTGGGACGAGATCCTCGAAGGCGGCCTCGCCGAAGGCGCGGCCGTGTCCTCCTGGCGGGGCTACGGCGGCGGGATCGCCGCCGCCACGGCCGGCCACGACGTCGTCATGTGCCCCGAACAGCACGTGTACCTCGACCACCGCCAGGCGGCCGGCGAGGACGAGCCGGTGCCCATCGGCTTCGTCCGCACCCTGGAGGACGTCTACCGCTTCGAGCCCGTCCCGCCCGGCCTGCCGCCGGAGGCCGCCGCCCACATCCTGGGAACCCAGGCCAACGTGTGGACCGAGGTCATGGAGAACCGCGCCCGCGTCGACTACCAGGTCTTCCCCCGCCTCGCCGCCTTCGCCGAGGTCGCCTGGTCCGCGCTGCCCGCGCCGGACGCCCGCGACTACGCCGGATTCGAGCGCCGCATGAGCACCCACTACCGCCGCCTCGACGCCCTCGGCGTCGACTACCGGCCACCCGCCGGCCCCCACCCCTGGCAGCGGCGGCCCGGGCTCCTCGGCCGCCCGGTCGAGGGGGCGCCCCCGAACGTGTGAGACACCCGTCCACGCCCTCCCCGGAAGGCCCCGACGCCGAACGCGTGAGAGCCGCGCGGCCGACGTCGGGGCCCCTGACGGCGGCGGTGTGAGCGACCCGACGTCCCCGTGTCACCCAAGAACGGCGAAAGGGAAGTTACCGTCCCTCACGGGGCGTCCCGGGCGGAACAGTCCTTCGCGGACCCTCGCGCCGGACGGCTCGGAAGATGTGCCAGAGTTGCCACGTCCGGCGTGTGAGCACGTACGGTACGCCCACACGCAGGCGCGACAGCAGACGTGACAGCAGGCGCGCGGCCGGGCACAGTCGGGGACCACCGGGACACCGGGAAGGGGCAGCGGGTTGACCACGCACGCACCACAGACGGCGCAGTCCGTGACGCTGCCCGCCTCGCTCGACGAGGCCGTGGCAGCGCTCACGGCCATGCCGGCCGCCGTGCCCGTCGCCGGTGGCACCGACCTGATGGCCGCCGTCAACAGAGGTCAGCTCCGCCCCGCCGGCCTCGTCGGCCTGAGCCGCATCAACGAGATCCGAGGCTGGCAGTACCAGGACGGCCACGCCCTCCTCGGCGCCGGCCTCACCCACGCCCGCATGGGCCGCCCCGACTTCGCCGCCCTCATCCCGGCCCTCGCCGCCGCCGCCCGCGCCGCCGGGCCGCCCCAGATCCGCAACGCGGGCACCCTCGGCGGCAACGTCGTCACCGCCGCGCCCACCGGCGACTCGCTGCCCGTCCTCGCCGCCCTGGAGGCCGACCTCGTCGTCCTCGGGCCGCTCGGCAGCCGCGAGATCCCCGTCTCCCACCTCCTCGCGGGCCGCGACCTCCTCGCCCCCGGCGAGCTCGTCGGCTTCGTCCGCGTCCCCCTGCTCCACGCCCCCCAGGTCTTCCTCAAGGCCACCGGCCGCACCGGCCCGGCCCGCGCCACCGCCTCCGTCGCCGTCGTGCTCGACCCGGCCCGCCGCGGCGTGCGCTGCGCGGTCGGCGCCGTCGCGCCGATGCCGCTGCGCCCGCTGGAGGCCGAGCGGTGGATCGCCTCCCTCGTCGACTGGGACAACGACCGCGGCCTCGCCCCCGAGGCGCTGGCCGCCTTCGGCGAGTACGTCGCCGCCGCCTGCATTCCCGACCCGCCGGGCGACGAACAGTTGTCCCCCGGCGTACTGCACCTGCGGCGCACCGTCGCCGCACTCGCCCGACGCGCTCTGGGGAGGGCACTGTCGTGAGCACCGACGACCGGACCACCGGCCAGGGCGGCTACCCGGGCGGCTGGGAGCCGATCCCGCAGAGCGAGGGGTACGACGGCGACGCCACCGCGTTCGTCCAGCTGCCCCCCGACTTCATGCTCGACGGCGTCCCGCTGGAAGCGCCCGGCCACGGCTACGTACCGCCGATGATCACCCCGCTCCAGCCGCTCACCCCCGCCGCCACGGACCCGGCCGCCACCGGCACCTGGAACGTGCACCTTCCGACCGAGGCCGAGCAGACCCAGTACTTCGAGCAGCCGGAGTACCCGGGACAGCCCGCGTACGACGGCCACCCGGAGTACTCCGGGCAGGACCGGTACGCCGGGCCGGGCGACTACGACGGCGGCCCCGAGTACGCCGCCCAGGGCGGCCGTATCGGGCATGCCGAGTACGTCCCGCACGCCGAGTACGTCGACCGGGGCGACTACGCCGACCCGAACGCGTACGCGGACCAGGGCGAGCACGCGGCGCCGAACGCGTACGCCGACCAGGGCGAGTACGCCGAGCACTCCGCGTACGCCGGCCGGCCCCCGTACCCGGACCACGACACGCACGCCGGCCGGGACCCGAACGCGACGGCCGAATGGCGTTTCGGCGACGGGGCGGCGCCCGCCCCCGGCGACACCGGTCAGTGGGAGATCCCCGTCGTGCCGGAGACGGCCGACGCGCCGGGGGAGGACCCCACCGCGTTCGCCCCCCCGGCCGCGCCCTCCTACGCCCAGGCCCCGGCGACCCTGCCGGGCGGCGCTCCGGCGCCCTGGGCACTGCCGGAGGAGCCGGCGGCCGAGGCCACGGACGTCGTCGGCGCGACCGCCGACGGTGACGGGGGCACGGCCCCCGGGACCGCGGACGCACCCGCTCCGGGCGCCGCCCGGGACGAGGCCGCGGACGGCGAGCCCGCAGCGGACCCCGAGCACCACCCCGAGGAGCACCCCGAGGGCGGTGCCGCCGGCCAGGTGACCGCCGACGAGTCCCGCGAAGGCGACGGATCCGGCGAGCCCTCCGGCGCGTCCGGCGAGCACACGGCACCCGAAGACCACGGCGTACACGGCGACGACCACGGCGCCTCCGGCGACGACCACGGCGTGCACGGTGACGATCACCCCGTATCCGGTGACGACCACGGCGCCTCCGGCGAGCACGGCGCGGACCGGGCGGCCACCCCGGCGCCCGTCACCGCGGCCACCCCCGCCGCCGCTCCCGTCCCCGCTCCGAACCCGTACGCCTCCACGGACAGCGACGAGCACCCCCACACCTCGTACACCCTCCGGGTCAACGGGGCGGACCGCCCCGTCACCGACTCGTGGATCGGCGAGTCCCTGCTCTACGTGCTGCGCGAGCGGCTCGGTCTGGCCGGGGCGAAGGACGGCTGCTCGCAGGGCGAGTGCGGCGCGTGCAACGTGCAGGTCGACGGCCGTCTCGTCGCCTCGTGCCTGGTGCCGGCGGCGACCGCCGCCGGGAGCGAGGTGCGGACGGTCGAGGGGCTCGCGGTCGACGGCGAGCCGTCCGACGTGCAGCGGGCGATGTCCAGGTGCGGCACGGTCCAGTGCGGCTTCTGCATCCCCGGCATGTGCATGACCGTGCACGACCTCCTGGAGGGCAACCACGCCCCCACGGACCTGGAGACGCGCCAGGCGCTCGCCGGCAACCTGTGCCGCTGCTCCGGCTACCGGGGCGTCCTCGAAGCCGTACGGGACGTCGTCGCCGAGCGCGAGGCCGGCGCCGCGGCCACCGCGTCCGAGGCCTCCGACGAGGCCCGTGTCCCGCACCGGATCCCCCACCAGCACGACGGAGGCATGGCGTGAGCAGCGACGGGACCACCGCGATTCCCACGCTCCCGGTCCTGGACGCTCCCGGGACCCCGGCCCAGGAGCCGCCCGCCCACGGCCTCGGCACCTCGCTCCCGCAGGCCGAGGCACGGGCGAAGACCGAGGGCACCTTTCCGTACGCCTCCGACCTGTGGGCCGAGGGCCTGCTCTGGGCGGCGATCCTGCGGTCCCCGCACCCGCACGCGCGGATCGTCTCCGTCGACACCTCGGCCGCGACCGCCATGCCCGGCGTGCGGGCCGTGGTGACGGCCGCCGACGTGCCCGGCGCGGCGACCTACGGCCGACGGGTCGCCGACCGGCCCGTCTTCGCCTCCGACCTGGTCCGGCACCACGGCGAGGCGATCGCGGCCGTCGCCGCCGACCACCCCGACACGGCCCGGCTCGCGGCCGCCGCGATCAGCGTCGAGTACGAGATCCTCGACCCCGTGACCGACCCCGAGAAGGCCTTCGAGGCGGACGCGCTGCACCCCGACGGAAACCTCATCCGGCACATCCCGCTGCGCTTCGGCGACCCGGACGCGACGGGCGACGTCGTCGTCGAGGGCCTGTACCGGATCGGACGCCAGGACCCGGCGCCGATCGGCGCGGAGGCCGGCCTCGCCGTGCCGCGCCCCGACGGAGGCGTCGAGCTCTACACCGCCTCGACCGACCCGCACACCGACCGCGACCTGGCCGCCGCCTGCTTCGGCCTGCCGCCCCAGCAGGTCAAACTGGTCGTCACCGGCGTCCCCGGCGCCACCGGCGACCGCGAGGACCCCGGCTTCCAGATCCCGCTGGGCCTGCTCGCCCTGCGCACCGGCTGCCCGGTCAAACTCACCGCTACGCGCGAGGAGTCCTTCCTCGGCCACGCCCACCGCCACCCCACCCTGCTGCGCTACCGGCACCACGCGGACGCCGAGGGACGCCTGGTGAAGGTCGAGGCGCAGATCCTGCTCGACGCGGGCGCGTACGCCGACTCGTCGTCCGAGTCGCTCGCCGCGGCCGTCGCCTTCGCCTGCGGCCCGTACGTCGTGCCGCACGCCTTCGTCGAAGGCTGGGCCGTCCGCACCAACAACCCGCCGTCCGGCCACGTGCGGGGCGAGGGCGCGATGCAGGTGTGCGCCGCCTACGAGGCCCAGATGGACAAACTGGCCGCCAAACTGGGCGTGGACCCGGCCGAGCTGCGCATGCGGAACGTCATGGCCACCGGCGACATCCTGCCCACCGGCCAGACCGTCACCTGCCCCGCCCCGGTGGCCGAACTCCTGGCCGCCGTACGCGACTTCCCGCTCCCCGCGCTCCCCAAGGACACCCCCGAGGACGACTGGCTGCTGCCCGGCGGCCCCGAGGGTGCCGGCGAACCCGGCGCGGTGCGACGGGGCGTCGGCTACGCCCTCGGCATGGTGCACATGCTCGGCGCGGAGGGCACCGACGAGGTCTCCACCGCGACCGTACGGGTCATGGACGGGGTCGCCACCGTCATCTGCTCGGCCGTCGACACGGGTTCGGGCTTCTCCACCCTCGCCCGCCAGATCGTCCAGGAGACCCTCGGCATCGACGAGGTCCACGTCGCCCCCGTCGACACCGACCAGCCCCCCGCCGGCCCGGCCGCCCACGGCCGCCACACCTGGGTCTCCGGCGGCGCCGTCGAACGCGCCGCCAAGATGGTCCGCACCCAGCTCCTCCAGCCGCTGGCCCACAAGTTCGGCATGTCCACCGAGCTCCTCCAGATCACCGACGGCAAGATCACCTCGTACGACGGCGTCCTCTCGACGACGGTCACCGAGGCCATGGACGGCAAGGAACTCTGGGCCACCGCCCAGTGCCGCCCCCACCCCACCGAGCCCCTCGACGACGCCGGCCAGGGCGACGCCTTCGTCGGCCTCGCCTTCTGCGCCATCCGCGCCGTCGTCGACGTCGACATCGAACTCGGCTCCGTGCGCGTCGTGGAGATGGCCGTCGCCCAGGACGTCGGCCGCGTCCTCAACCCCGCCCAACTCGCCGTCCGCATCGAGGCCGGCGTCACCCAGGGCGTCGGCGCGGCCCTCACCGAGAACCTCCGCACCGCCCGCGGCGTCGTCCGCCACCCCGACTTCACCGGCTACGCACTCCCGACATCCCTGGACGCGCCGGACATTCGCATCGTGAAACTCGTCGAAGAGCGCGACGTCGTCGCTCCCTTCGGCGCCAAGGCCGCCAGCGCCATCCCCGTCGTCACCTCACCCGCCGCAGTAGCCTCAGCCGTACGCGCCGCCACCGGCCGCCCGGTCAACCGCCTCCCGATCCGCCCCCAGGCAGCCGTCGCCGTGCCCAATTCGTAACCATGTGATGTCCGTTGCTTGTGCAACCGAGAGGTGCGCACTGTCGTCGTTCCTGACTACAGTGAACTTCTAGACTTGTGCGGTACACAGCATGGTGGTTCACGGGGGAGGGACGCGGGCATGCAAGCTCCGATGGAAGGTCTGTCGGCCGGGATGCGGACGCAGGCCGTCAAATACAGCGCCGACTCCATCAGCGAGTTCAAGACCGAGGTCGACAAGCTCATCGACTCGCTCGACGGCACGATGAAGGTGACGGCCGATCCGAACGGCACCGTCACCGCGGTCGACCGCAGCAAGTTCGGTGGCGGCGGCGCCGCTTGGGCCGAGGCACAGAGCGCCTACGCCTCGTACTCCAAGGTGCGCCAGAGCCTGGTGGACCTGTCCAAGCTCCTCAAGGACTGCCTGGAGGGCCTCGGCATCGCCGTCGTCGCCTCCCAGGACGGCATCGAGACGATGGACGAGGACATCAAGCTGAAGATGCGCGGCATCTACCAACGCACGAAGGACGCTCAGGAGAAGTCCGAGCAGCAGAAGACGAACCAGGGCAACCCGCCGGCCGACGGCAGCGAGGGCACCTCGGGCGGCGGCACCTTCCAGTAGGCGCGGCTGACACATCGGGACACACGGGGACACGGGGAAGAGGCGAAGAATGATTCCGTCAGACGGTGGTGACGGCGGCGGAGGCGTCGGCGGAACCAATTTCCGCGACATGAGCCACCAGCAGATGCTCACGTGGCTGAACGAGGCCAGCAGCTTCTACGTCGGCGACGCGGCCGGCGTGCTGCGTACGACCGGCACGAAGCTCACCGAGATCGCCGATCGGCTCGTCGACCGCATGAAGGACATGGACTGGGAGGGCGAGGCGGAGAAGGCGTTCTCCGAGTGGACCCTCGCGGTGGCCAAGTCCACCTCGGACCTCGGCACGTACAGCACCGACGGCGCGTACTGGATGGAGGGCAACGCCTCGGCCATCGCCGCGGCCTCCAGCGCCATCCCCCGGTACGTCTCGTACGAGAGCGCCAAGGCCAACCTGGAAGCCGCGCTCAAGTACCACAACGACCCCGACTCGCAGACCATCGCCCGTGACGCGAAGAAGGCCAGCGACGAACTCGCGACCATCGAGGGCAAGGAGCGCGCCAACCAACAGGCCGCCGCCGCCGAGATGGAGCGCCTCTCCGCCACCTACCAGTGGTCCAGCACGCAGATGTCCGGCATGCAGCCGCCGACGTTCCCGCCGCCGCCGGGGACGTTCGTGCCGGATGTCAAGACCAGGTACGGGGACGATTCGGAGTACATCGGCTCCTACCCTCAGAGCGACAGTCGCTCCACCGGCTCGGACTCGGGCACGACGCAGAACACCCGGTCGCAGCCGGACACGCGGACCACGCCCGGGACGAACGTCGTCCCGCCGTCCGGCGACCCGACCGGGCCGACGCACGTCATCCGGCCGGAGGTGCGGCCCGAGGTCCCGGCGGACCTCGGCATCGACAGCGTGGAGACCCTCCCGCCGCCGACCACGACCGGCCCGCAGACGCCGAACCCCGGCGGCCCGCCGCCGGTCACCAGGCCGGACGGCGGTACACCCCCGGTCATGCCGCCCATGGGCGTCCCCCCGGTCACGGGCAAGGGCGGTCCGGGGCCGCTGGGTCCCACGGGTCCCGTCACCGGCGGCACGCGCAACCAGCTGCCCAACGGCCTGCGCGGTATGCCCGGCCCGCTGGGCGGCACCCGCGAGGGCATCAGCGGCGGCCGCCCCGTACCCCACACGCAGGGGCGCCCCCAGACGGGCATCCCGCGCAGCACCGTCATCGGCAACGAGCCCGGCGGGCGCAACGGAACCGGCATGGGCCGAGGCCCCATGGGCGGCGGCCACGGCATGGGCGGCCCCATGGGCGGCGCGGCCGGCCAGAACGGCATCAGCGGCGGCCGCCGCCTCGCCGGCGAGACCGGCGGTGTCGTCGGCGGCAAGGCGCAGCGCGCCGGTACGGCCGGTGGCACCGGTGGCGCGCGTCCCTTCACGCCCGGCGGCTCCGGCCTCGTGCGCGGAGGTACCCCGCAGTCCCGCGAGCGCGAGGAGCAGAACGGAGAGCGTCCCGACTACCTGGTCGAGGACGAGGAGACCTGGCAGCAGGGCAACCGCCGCGTGGCCCCGCCCGTCATCGACTGATCAGCGCGAGGAAGCAGATGCGTACCAGCAGTATTCGTCGGAGCCGTGCCCGAGCCACCGCCTCGGCCGCCTTGGGGATGCTGCTGGTGGGCATCGCTACCGTTCCCGCCCACGCGGAGGGCATCCGGGACCGGCAGTGGCACCTGGACGCCTTCGGCGCCGAGGAGATCTGGCAGCACAGCACGGGCAAAGGCGTCACCGTCGCGGTGATCGACACCGGGGTGGAAAAGAGCAACCCGGACCTCCGCGGTCAGGTGCTCGAAGGCAGGGACTTCGCGCCGGAGTTGTCGGGTGACCAGTTCACGGACTACGACGGTCACGGCACGGGCATGGCCGGCCTGATCGCCGGTACCGGGGCGAGGGACGGTGGGAACGGGGCCTACGGTCTGGCGCCGGGCGTCAAGATCCTGCCGGTGCGTGTTCCCGGCCTCCGCGATGACGACAACGACAACATGGCGGAGAGCGACGAGCAGTTCAACCGCATCGTTCCGCAGGCGATCCGGTACGCGGCCGACTCCGGTGCTCAGGTCATCAACCTCTCCCTGGGAGCCACCACGGGCTCGCAGGCACTCACCGACGCGGTGAAGTACGCCCTGGGGAAGGGTGCGCTCGTCTTCGCCGCCGTCGGGAACAACGGCGAGAAAAGCAATCTGCCCGCATACCCGGCGGCGTCCCCTGGGGCGGTCGGCGTCGGCGCCGTCGACAACAAGGGCAAGCGCATCCCGATGTCGCAGTACGGCGACCAGGTCGACGTCGTCGCGCCCGGCAAGGACACGGTGCACGCCTGCGGCGGAGGCACCGGCCTCTGCAAGTCCAGCGGTACCAGTGAC
Organism: Streptomyces sp. NPDC043176; assembly: GCF_056436715.1. Lineage (NCBI taxonomy): Bacteria > Bacillati > Actinomycetota > Actinomycetes > Kitasatosporales > Streptomycetaceae > Streptomyces > Streptomyces sp. NPDC043176. The sequence continues at coordinate 24,363 of NZ_JBWKCA010000025.1, read as the reverse complement.
GCCACCGCCCTCGCCTCCGCCTCCGCCGCGCTCCTGTGGTCGAAGCACCCCGAGTGGACCAACAACCAGGTCCTGAAGGTCATGCTCAACACCATCGCGGCGCCCTCCGGCGGCGAGAAGCGCAGCGACTACGTCGGCTACGGGGCGCTTCGGCCGCTTCGTACGCTGAAGACGCCCGGCGACCCGGGCCCGGCCGACGTCCGGCCCATCGACGACCTGACCGAGGCGGCGCCGACGGCGTCGGCCACGCCGTCCGACAGCGGCGACCTGCCCTCGGCGGACCCGGCTCCGGCGGAGTCCTCCGTGGCTCCCGCGCCCGGTCCCGTCGCGAGCGAGGAGAGTGGCGACACGGGCCTCTGGATCGGTCTCGGGATCGGCGCGGCCGTGCTGGTCGGTGCGGCCGTCGCCGTGCCGGTACTCCGTTCACGGCGGGGCTGAGCGGACCCGTCTGCCGTGACGCACATGCGCTCAGCGCGGGTACGCACCGGTGCGGCCGTCGCCGTGGCCGCGGTTCTCGCGGGCTGCGGTGGCGGTGGAGGCGGAGGCGGCCCGGAGGAGCCGGAGGGGTCGGCCGCGGCGGAGGTCTGCGGGGGCTTCGCCGAGGACGCCGACGCCGCGGCGGCGCTCAAGGCCGTTCTGGGCGGCGGGCGTCTCGAGGACGACCTGTCGCAGCACGACAGGGCCGTCGCCAGGCTGCGTGACGACGCCGCGGCGCCTTGGGCCGACTCGTATCGGCCGCAGCCGTTGAGGTACTGCGTCCTGCGGCCCGTCGAGGGCGGTCCGAAGGACCTCGAGGTGGAGGTGGGCGCGGTGGGCAAGGGGCCTTACCTGGGCGCGGAGCTCGCCGAGTCGGTGACGTCCTACGTTTCGGGCGTCGAGGCCTTCTCCTCCGCCGGTACCGGCCGTGTCTACTTCGCCTGCCGTCCCGAGGGGACCGCACACGCCATCGTCGTCGGGACGGCCGTCCGGGGCCCGGCGGGTGTTCCGGACACGGACCTGGACCAGCGGACCCGGCTGGTCACCCTCGCCAACGCGGCGGCCCGGGGCGTCGCCGCCGAGCTGGGGTGCACCGACACGGGGCTCGTCGAAGGCGTGCCCACGAAGGCGCGGCCGTGAGCTCGCCGCGCCGCTGACCCACCGGACTCGTTCCTGCACCCGGAACTCCCCCTGCACCCGGAACTCCCCCTGCATCCGGAACTCTCCCTGCACCCCGGACCCGCTCCTACACCCCGAACACCGGCATCGCCGCGATCTGGCCGCCCCGGGCGATGAAGACGCGGTTGCCGCCGCTCGCCAGCTGGTAGGTGCCCGCGCGCCTCATGGTCGCGGTGAAGAGGTGTTCCTGGGTGTCCTTGTGGACCACGAGGACGGAGCTGTTGTCGGGGGAGTGGAGCCAGACCGTCGCGCCCGCGACGGCCGGGGGGTTGACGGTACTGGGGCCGATTCCGTCCATGACCTCGTACCAGTCGGAGACGGGGAAGCGGGTGTCGCGCATGGTCTTGTATCGGTAGGCGTTGTAGCCGTTGATCGCGAAGACGAGGTCGCCGGAGGCGACGGGCGTGCCCCAGGGTGCCGCGTCGCTGCCGGCCTCCTCCTCCCACAGGAAGTCGCCGCGGTCGAGGCGGCGGGCCGTCAGGTTGCGGCCGCCGAAGTAGGCGGCGTTGTTGTCGCCGAGGGCCGGGGACTGGCCGTCCGTGCCCTGTTTGTCGATCTCCCAGTCCGTCTCGCCGGTCTCGGTGTAGAGGGCGGCGACGTGGCCGTCCCTGCCGTGGATCACGAGGCGCTTCCGGCCCACGGCCGCCTTCGCGGCCCCGTTGTGGGAGCGCGGCGACGTCATCGGGCGGGCCCAGGCGGTGGCGAGCGTCCAGGCGTCGACGGCGCGGAGCTCGTTGTCCTTCGTCACCAGGTAGACGTGGGTGTCGTCGGCGGCGAGGACGTCGTCGACGTCGGACTGGGTCTGCCAGACGGGCCGGCCGGTGGAGGCGACGAAGGCGTTCAGGACGCCGTTCCTGTCGACGCCGACGACGAGCCGGTCGGCGACGGAGACGTAACCGGCGTCGGCGTCGATGTCCTTGGCCCGCCACCGCTCCCTGCCACTGGTGACGGACAGCGCGAGCAGGCCGCCCGTCTTCGCCTGAGTGATCACCACATCCCGTACGGGCAGCGGCAGTTCGCCCTCCGGCGCCACGACGTCCAGGGGGCCCCACAGGGGCTTGGGGGTCTCGCCAGGCTTCTGGTCGACGGCCGAGACGAACGCGGCCTCCGGGGCCGCCACGGCGGGAGGGACGTCGGCCGTCGGCGACTTCGCGCCGCCGCGGCTCATCCACCAGGCGCCCGCCCCGCCGGCGGCGCCGAGGACGGCCACGCCCGCGGCGGCGCCGGTGAGGAAGCGGCGGCGGGTCGGCGACGAGGAGGGGACCGCGGTGTCCTCGGGCGCCGCCAGGCGCTTCACGGCCGTCTCGCGCCGCTTGATGTCGTCGGCGAGCGGCCCCTTGCGCCAGGCGCGGTCGGCGCCCTTCGGCGGGGCGAAGGCCTCCGCGATCCGCGGCGGATCCGGGCGGAACGCCGGGTCCTTCGCCAGACACGGGCCGATCAGCTCCTGGAGCTCCGGCTGCACCAGGCTCAGGTCCGGCGTGCCGTGCACCACCTCGTACTGCACCGCAGCCACGTGCCCGCCGTCGAAGGTGCGGCGGCCGCTCGCCGCGTACGCCAGGACCGCGCCGAGCGAGAAGACGTCCGAGGCCGGCCCGACGCGCTGCCCGAGGACCTGCTCGGGGGCGCCGTAGCCCGGAGTGACCGGGATCTGGCCCGTGGTGGTGAGGGTCAGGCCGTGCTCGGGGCGCGCGATGCCGAAGTCGATGATCCGCGGGCCGGTCGAGGTGAGCACGATGTTCGCGGGCTTCAGGTCGCGGTGGACCAGACCCGCGGCGTGGATGTCGTGCAGGGTGCGGGCCAGCCGGCCGGCGAGCGCGCGGACCGCCGGCACGTCCAGCGGCCCGTACGCGCGGACGGCCTCGTCGAGCGTCGGACCCGCCAGGAACTCCGCCGCGATCCACGGCCGCCCGCCCTCGGTCTGCGCGCCCAGGACCCGCGCCACGCCCTTGCTCGTGACGGCCCGCGCCATGTCGGCCTCGCGCACGAACCGCTGCGCGAGGTGCTGGTCGTGGGCGAGTTCGGGGCGCAGGACCTTGACGGCGGCGGGCACCCCGGCGCCGTCCCGGCCGACGTACACCTTGCCCATGCCGCCTTCGCCGAGGACGCCGAGCAGGCGGTACGGGCCGAGCCGGAGCGGGTCGCCGGTGGCGAGGGGCTGAGTGGTCACGAGACTGCTTTCCGGTGGGTGAGGGGGCGGAGGGCCGGGGACGAAGGTGCTCAGGCGAAGGGGATCGCGACGACGGACGTCTTGCCGGCGCCGATGATGCGGCTCCGTTCCTTGTCGACGACGAACCTGCTCGCCTCCGTCGGGAACACCCAGGCCGAGCGGTTGGTGACCAGGTCGATCGCGCTCAGCCCGCCCTTCACGGGGGCGTACACGTACTTCTCGCCGACCACGGGAGCGGTGAAGAACTCGGGCGTCAGCGAGCGGCCGGAGGGCAACTCCGTCCAGCGCCTGACGCCGAAGTCGGCCGCCACGGCCACGAACCCGGGCGTGCTCCTGTTCTCCTGGGCGTAGACGAACCCGCCCGACACGGCCGGCACGCCGTAGGAGGTGGTGGCGGAGCCGGAGCCGTGCTCCCAGGCGATCGCGCCGTCGGTGAGGCGGAGCGCCCGGAGGCGGTCACCGCCGAAGTACGCGTGTCGCTCGTCGATCGCGAGCTGGCCGGGGATGAACGCGTCCGAGTCCTTCAGCGGGAGGCGTCGCTGCCACAGCTGGCGTCCGGTCTGCACCTCGCGCGCCTGGACGAGGAAGGTCTCCATGTCACCGCTGTTCTTGCCGAGGATCAGCCGGCCGTCGGCCACCTGGGCGAGCCACGGGCGGACGCCGTCCCACGCGTACGCGTGGCGCCATGCTTCCTTGCCCGTGCGGAGGTTGACGGCGATCAGGTGCCAGCCCCGCTCGTTGGCATCCGAGTCGATCTCCTTCTTGCCCCGGCGCGAGGCGGCGAAGAGCATGTCGCCGGAGGCGGTGAGGAGTTCGGTGCCGGAGTTCGTGCCGTCGAAGCCCTTGAGGACGATCTTCGGGGCGGCTTCCTTGCCGGTACGGGGGTCGAGCGTACGGATGTTCAGCGCGCCTGGGCCGTCGTAGGCGCCGTCCGACGCGTAGAAGTACGTACCGTCGCTGGTGACCTGGAACGGGTCCAGCGACTCGGACCACAGTGTCCGGCCGTCCTTCGGGTCCAGGACCCGGAAGTCGACGGTCTCCGCGAAGCCGACGACACCGCCGGCGAGCAGCTGCGTGGTCCGCTGCTCGCGGTCGAGGGACTCTCCCTGCCACAGCGCCACCGGCGATCCGTCGGAGGCCGTCTTGGCGGGTATGGCCGTCGGGCCCGTGGCGGCCGGGGCGCCCCCGGTGGCCTGAGGGGTGTCCCGCGAGCTCAGCCACGCCCACAGCCCGCCGCCCGCCGCCGCGAGGCCGAGCAGGGATCCGCCGCCCAGGCCGAGGGCGCGGCGGCGGGAGAACGGAGGGCCGGGGACGGTGTCGGCCACGGCCGAGGCGGCCGGCGTCGGCAGGCGGTGCGGGGCGTGCAGCCAGACGTCGGTGGCGCGGCGGGCGATGTCGGCGAGGACGAGCGGGGGGAGGTGGTCGGCGAAGTCGCCGCGGCCGTCGTGGAGACGGGCGGCGAGGTCGGCGGTGGTGGGTCGGGCGGCGGGGTCCTTGGAGAGGCAGGCGGTGAGGAGGGGGACCAGGGACTCCGGGACGCCGGTGAGGTCGGGGTCGGCGTAGCGGACGCGGTAGAGGAGGTCGGCGGGGGAGCCGGTGCCGAAGGGGCCGTGGCCGGTGGCGGCGAAGACGAGGACGCCCGCGAGCGCGAACACGTCGCCGGCCGGGGGGTGTTCCTCGCCGCTCGCCTGCTCGGGGGACATGAAGGCCGGGGTGCCGGCCGCCGCTCCCGTACGGGTCAGGTGGTCGTCGCCGGCCGCGCGGGCGATGCCGAAGTCGATGATCTTCGGGCCGTAGGCGGTGACCAGGACGTTCGAGGGCTTCAGGTCGCGGTGGACGACGTCCGACGAGTGCAACTGCGCGAGCGCGCCGGCGAGCGCGGCGCCCAGGGCGCGGACGGTCGGCTCGGGAAGGGCGCCGCCCAGGGCGACGGCGTCGTCCAGCGGCGGCCCGAGGACGTACTCGGTGGCCAGCCACGGCGTCTCCGCGAGCGGATCGGCGTCGACGACCGCCGCGCCGTGGCGAGCCCCGATGATCCGCGCCGCGTCCGTCTCCAACCGGAACCTGGCCCGGAAGGCGGGGTCGGTGGCGAGCCGCGCGTGCACGGTCTTGAGCGCGACCGTACGGCCGCCGGGGGTGCGCGCCAGATAGACCGTCCCCATGCCGCCGGAGCCGAGGCGGGCGAGGAGACGGTACGTGGCGACGGTGGCCGGGTCGTCGTGGGTCAGGGGCGACAGCATGAGGTGAGGTCCGTGGGATCCAGAGCGAGGGCGGGCGAGGGGCGGGCCGGGGTGGCGCGCCCCTCGGTTTCGGGGTGGAGGTCAGGGGCGTCGGGCACCCCGGCCGTCAGGTTCGTGCGGTGGCGGGTTCGGGCGGGGCGGGCAGCGGGGGGAGGTCCACGGCGAGGAGCTCGGCGGACTGACGGGCGAGGGCGGCGACGACGCGGCCGGGCAGCCAGCCGGGGGTGAGGAGGGCGCCGGCCGAGTCGAGGACGGTGCGGTGGGTGGTCGGCGGGGCCAGGGCGGCCGTGAGGGCGGCGGCGGTGGGCCGGTCGGCGGGGTCGCGGGCGAGGCAGGAGGAGACCACCGGGCGGAGGCCGGGCGGGAGTTCGTCGCGTTCGGGCACGGTGTGGCCGGTGGCGGCGTACGCGAGGACGGCGCCGAGCGCGAAGACGTCGCCCGGCGGGCGCGGGCGGCCGCCGGAGGCCTGTTCGGGGGCGAGCGCGCCCGGGTCGAGGCCGGGCAGGCCGGTGCGGGGCTCGCCGTCGGGACCCGCGGCCCGTACCGCGCCGAAGCAGCTCAGGCGGGGCCCGTCGGAGGTGAGCAGCACGGCGGCGGGGGAGACTCCGGCGTGCGTGAGGCCCTGGGCGTGCGCGCCGGCCAGCGCCTCGGCGAGGGCGGCGCCCACGGCCCGTACGGTCGCCTCCGGCAGCGGACCCCCGTGGACGGCGAGGGCGACCGGGAGCGGAAGTGCGGGGACGTACGGGATCGCGTACCAGGGGGCCTCGCCGGGTCCGGCCAGGTCCGTCACCGGCGCCGTCCAGGGGCCGAGGAGACGGCGGGCCGCGTCGGCCTCCGTGGCGAAGCGGGCGGGGTCCGCGCCGGGCAGCGGGGCGTTCAGCAGGACCGTACGCTCGCCGTCCCGCGTACGGGCGACGAACCGGCGGCAGGGGACGGCCGTACCGGGCGGGTCGAGGCGGGTGATCAGCCGGTAGGGACCGATCCGGCGCGTGGATTCCTCCCGTGCGCGTGCCTGTTCCACGTGTGCGTCCCCCCGTCGTCGCTGCGCCCCGTGGCGACGGGGGCGGGTCGAGCCTATCGAGGCGGGGGCGCGGGGCCGTGGCCGGGAGCCGCGGGCGACCGGCGGGCGGTGGCCGGTTCGAGGCGGGCCCCGGTGCGCTCCCGTCGCGGGCGGGGCGGTTTCGGGGCGGGGGCGTGGGCCGGTCGCGGGGGCGTCGGGTGGGGGGAAAGCCCGGGCTGTCCGAGTTGCGAAGGTGAAGCGGGTCCGTGACCGCGGTGCGGATGCCGGACTTGAGGACATTTCCCGGCGGGGAATGCTCGAACGGGCCTTCGGGGACTACGATCGCGATGTTTCCCTGGGCGCGGAACTTGCTGGGGCGAAGCAGGAACGAACACGATCAGACGGGTCACGGGAGCAGCGGGGGCGAGCATGTCGTTCGAAGAGGAGTGGGCGTCCGTACGTTCCACGTCGACGGCCAGCGTGAGCATGAGGCTGAATCAGGTCGCTCCCGAGCCTGGTGGCGGCGGTGGAGGCAACGCCGACCTGAGCGTCGACCAGGACAAGCTCGGCGTCATCGGCAGCGCCGCGTACGCGCTGCACGGCCGGCTGGTCAAGGACGGCAACCACGCGCGGACGAGCACCACGGAGGCGGCGACGGGCCTGTCCAGTCACGGCTTCCTCACCGGCTCCGCCATGACCACCGTCCAGGAGACGTGGGGCTCGCAGCTGAACACGCTGCTCGACGCCTGCGCCAACATCTCCAACCACCTCGACTACAGCGCGGCCTCGCACGCCAAGGAAGAGGCGGACATCGCGGCGGCCCTCTCGGCTTCCAAGATCAACGAGTACCTCAAGTAGGCGGGGGACCTGCTGTGCTGACCTTTGACAACGTGTACCACGCTCCGCTGGACCGGATGAAGGCCTCGGCCGACGACTGGGCCGCGATGAAGGGCAAGCTCGACACCCTCTCCCAGGACGCGCAGTCGACCATGGCCGCGAAGGCCAGGGACGACTACTGGCGCGGGGTGAACGCCGAGGTCACCAAGCCCTTCGTGGACAAGACGGCGAAGGAGTTCGCCGACGCCGCCAAGGCCGCCGACGGCATCCACAAGGTCCTGGAGGACGGCTACAACGCCTTCAAGAAGGCCAAGGACGACCTGAAGAAGATCGTCGAGACGGAGGCCCCCGCGAAGGGCTTCGTGGTGAAGGCCGGGAAGGTCGAGGCCGTCGAGCCGCTGTCCCAGACGAAGGACCAGGGGATGCGCCACGACCCCGACTTCCAGGACATGGTCCGCAAGGAGCGCGCCGACATCGAGGCGATGCAGCGGCGCATCGACGCCATCGTCGAGACCTGCGACGACGCCGACGTCTCCTGCTCCAACGCCCTCAAGGCCAACATCACCGGCGACCGGCACAACTTCAGCGCCCCCAAGTACGCGAGCCTCGACGCCGAGGAGGCGCAGCGCGCCGTCGACCTCGCCAAGAAGGGCCGCGACATCTCGCACGAGGAGCTGATGCGCCTCAACGAGCTCCTCAAGGACAACAGCGGTTCCAAGGAGTTCTCCCGCGGCTTCTACGACGGCATGGGCCCCAAGGGCGCCCTGGAGTTCTTCGGCCAGCTGTCCACCGACACGTACGACTACACGAAGGTCGACAAGCAGCGCCTCGCCGACGTCCAGGACCTCCAGAAGAACCTCGGCCTCAACCTCGCGACCGCCACGCAGGGCGGCGACGCCTGGACCGAGAAGTGGTCCGCCGACATGCGCAAGCTCGGCACGGAGCGCATCCCCCTCGTCAAGTACGACAACAACCCCGCCTACGGCTACCAGTTGCTCGGCGGCATCATGCGCTACGGCGACTACGACAAGAAGTTCCTCGTCCCCATCGCCGAGCACGTCACCCAGCTCCACGCCAAGGACCCGTACCTCTTCGCCAACAGCAAGCCGATGATCAGCGGCGGGCTCCAGAACCAGTACAACCCCTCCGGCGTCAACGGCGCCGGCTTCGACCCGATGATCTCGATGCTGGAGGCGCTGGGGCACAGCCCGGAGGCGTCCAAGGACTTCTTCTCGAAGGATCCGCTGACCTCGTACAAGGAGGACGGCAGCGTCGGCGGCGAGCTCAACCTCGGGAAGGACAAGGACGGAAACAAGATCGAGAACTATCTCGATTTCTTCGGCAACGAGAAGTACGACCTCTTCCCCGACATCGACGGGCACGATCCGGACGCCGCCAAGAAGTCCGCCGACTACATGCCCGACGCGCTCGGCCACGCCCTGGAGGCCGCGACGCTCGGTCACGCCTGGGACGACCAGACGCCGGAGCTGAAGCGCGACGAGACGACTGCCAAGATCATGACGCAGGTCGTCGAGAAGTACGGCGGCGACGCCGAACTGCTCAAGAAGTGGCAGTCCCCGCTGGCGGACAGCCTCGGCAACATGGGCGCCGGCTACATCGACGACCTCAACTGGGGTCTGGACAAGAACAGTCCGGACAGCCCCTTCGCCCCGACGAAGGACGGGGCGGCCCACATCGAGCTCGACCGCGAGTCGACGGTCAAGTTCCTGAGCTCCCTCGGCCAGCACCCGGACGCCTATGCCACGGTCTCCACGGCCGAGCGCCTGTACACCACGAGCGTGCTCGAAGCGCAGGTCGGCCCCGACGGCAAGATCGACGAGGGGAACGCGCGGGCCACCGTGTACACGGGTGCCACCCTCCAGGGCGTCCTCGACGAGTCCCGCGGCGCCCAGGTCGAGGCCGAGGGCATGAAGAAGCACGAGGAGTACGAGAAGGCGCAGGCCGCCAAGGCCGGCTGGGTGGAGCTCGGCGCCACGGTGGGCATCGCCGCCGGTGTCGCCTTCCTCCCCGCCACCGCCGCGGTCGGCGCGGCCGCCGTCCTCGTGCCGCTCGCCGTCGACACCGGTTCCGGGGTCATGGAGCAGCTCGCCGGACAGGTCATCGGGGACTGGTCGGACAAATCGGTCGACGATCACAAGGACGCGACCGAGGACAAGATCCACGAGGACAACGCGGCCATGTACACGGCGGGCCGGTACAGCGCCGAGTCCCCGATGGAGCGGTTCCTGGCCGAGCACCGCTCCCAGGTGAGCAGCGACTTCCGACAGGACATGATCGAGTCCGTCGGCAATGGCTACGGCAAGGGGAACGATCACTCGAAGCAGACCGGCAACGCCCCCGAGACCGGCTGAGACTTCGCCCCGACCGTCTGAGGAATCCCGAGGTAATCCGATGAGAAGTGCGTCCGCCTCCGTATCGACCGCGCTCGCCCTCGGTCTGCTCTTGACCGCGTGCGGGAGCGACGAGGAGGAGCCGCCGAGGGTCACCGCTGCCCGGCAGTGCGACGGCACGCTCTCGCCCGCGGCCGCCGGAGCGCTCGAGTCGGTGCTCGGCACGAAGGAGTTCTCGGAAGCCGGGAGCGGTGGGCTGGACCGGACCGTGAACGTGCTGATCGAGGACCAGGCGCGGGAGGGGCGGCCTCCGGGCCACACCCCCATGTGCAAGGCGACCGTGGACGGCACGCCGAAGAACGGCGTCACCGTCGAGTTCATGCTGTACGAACGCGCCGACCTGTACGACGACGGCACCAAGTGGTCGGCCCGGGGCCGGTATCTCTACGGGATGGGCCGGGAGACGAGCACGGACAACAAGACGGCACGCATTTTCGTCGGGTGTGTCAGTCCGCGGCTCGAAGGGTCGGACAAGGAGCCGGCTCCCGTCGAGGGTCTGCTCAGTTTCAAGAAGTCGACCAACGGCGCCTACCCCGCCAACACCCCCGCCACCCGCGAGGCCTACCTCACCGTCCTCCACTCCGCCGCCCTCGCGGTCGTGAGGAAGCTCGGTTGCGAGGACGACGCGGGACTTCCCGCGAAGCCCGTCTTCGAGGTCAGGAAGTGGCGGGGGGAGCAGTAGCGGCGAGGGCGGTCGCGCTGCCCCTCGCCCGGAGCGCGCGGGAGCCGCTCGGGTGCCGGGAGGAGGCCGCTCGGGTGCCGGGAGGAGGCCGCCGTTCCCGGTGTCCTGCCGGGGCGACCCTCCGTGCCGTCGGGCCCTGGGCGTCGTGGGGGTGCTCCCGGGGGTTCAGTCCTCGGCCGTCTCGGTGGCGGGGGAGAGCCGGGTGAGGAGGAGGGCGGTCGAGCGGGTGAGGAGGGCGGCGAGGAGGACGGTGGCGAGGCCGTCGACGTGGAGGTCGGAGATCTTGGGGCCGAGCCAGGAGAGCAGCCACCAGATGAGGGCGTCCTGGACGAAGCCGGCGAGGCCGAGGACGAGGAGGGTGCCGGGCGGCACGCGGCCCGAGGGGCCGATGTGGACGACCTGGGTGAGGACCACGATCACCAGGGTGGCGATCAGGACCGAGAGGACCGCGTCGACGGTCTCCGTGCCCAGGGTGATGCCGGGCAGCAGACCCCCGGCGAGCGCCACCCCGAGGATGACGCCCAGCTTGCGTACGCCTTGATCGCTCATGGGGGGACTCTGGCACAGCCGAACCGCGGATGTGAAGGTTCCGTAAAGGAAGATCATCCAGAGACCGTGATCGGAATCGAACCGACGTAACTCGCTTTGCAGGCGAGTCCCTGAACCACTCGGGCACACGGTCGTGTTGTGCAGTGGTACGACCGTATGGGGCGGTCCGGAAGGGGCTCAAGGGTTCCGGGGGTCGCGCCATGTGACTGTCACACGGCCGCAACACCGCGTTCGTGGTCGTACGTCGAAGGGCCGAGGACGGTCGGGACTCCTGACAGGGGTCATCGGGGGCTTCACCTCTTACTCTGGGGGGATGAGCGCCCTTGAACCCCGCGATGCGGAGGCCGACGTCGACGTCGCGAGAAGAGCCGGTGGCGCGGTCGACGGGGACGTCGCCGCAGGTACCGGGGCCGGTGTGCCGCAGGGCGGCCCGCGGGGATCCGTGCTCGACGCGGACGGTCCGCAGGGGTCCGTGCTCGACGCGCACGGACCCCCGCGGGGGTCCCTGCTCGACGCGGCCCATCGGGCGCTCAGCGTCGGCATCGTCTCCGTGGTCCTGCTCATCGCCTTCGAGGCGACGGCCGTGGGTACCGCCATGCCCGTCGCGGCCCGCGAGCTGAACGGTGTCTCCGTCTACGCCTTCGCCTTCTCCGCGTACTTCACGACCAGCCTCTTCGCGATGGTCCTGGCCGGCCAGTGGTCCGACCGCAGCGGGCCGCTGGGCTCGCTCACGGCCGGGATCGCCGCGTTCTCCGCAGGGCTGCTCCTGTCGGGGACGGCCGGCGCGATGTGGCTGTTCGTCCTCGGCCGGGCCGTACAGGGCCTGGGCGGCGGCCTCGTGATCGTCGCGCTGTACGTGGTCATCGGCCGCGCCTACGACGAGCACCTCAGGCCCGCGATCATGGCCGCCTTCGCCGCGTGCTGGGTCGTCCCCTCCGTCGTCGGGCCGCTCGCCGCCGGGACGGTCACCGAGCACCTGGGCTGGCGCTGGGTCTTCGTCGGCATCCCCGTCCTCGTGGTCTTCCCGCTGGCCCTCGCGCTCCCCGCGATACGCCGCACCGCCTCGGGGCCCGCCGACCCGCAGGCGCCCGTGACCCCCTGGGACCGGCGGCGGATCCTGCTGGCCCTCGGCGTCTCGGCCGGGGCGGGGCTCCTGCAGTACGCGGGCCAGGAACTGCGCTGGCTCTCCGTCCTGCCGGCCGCCGCCGGCGTCGCGCTCCTGGTGCCCGCCGTCCGCGGGCTCCTGCCGCACGGCACCTGGCGCGCGGCGCGCGGCCTGCCCTCCGTCGTCCTGCTGCGGGGCATCGCCGCCGGGTCCTTCATCGCCGCCGAGTCCTTCGTCCCGCTGATGCTCGTCACCCAGCGCGGCCTCAGCCCCACCCTGGCGGGCTTCTCGCTCGCGGCGGGGGGCCTGACCTGGGCGCTCGGCTCCTGGATCCAGTCGCGGCCGTGGACGGAGCCGTACCGGGAGCGGCTCGTCACCCTCGGCATGGTCCTCGTCGCGGTCTCGATCGCCGCCGCGCCGAGCGTCCTGATCGCCTCGGTTCCGGTCTGGACGGTCGCGGCCGTCTGGGCCTTCGGCTGCCTCGGCATGGGCGCCGTCATCGCCTCCACGAGCGTGCTCCTCATGAAGCTCTCCGCCCCCGAGGAGGTCGGCGCCAACTCCGCCGCCCTCCAGATCTCCGACGGCCTCTCCAACGTCCTGCTGCTCGCGGCGGGCGGCGCCGCGTTCGCCGCCCTCGGCGGCGGCGCCGTCGGCCACGCCGTGGACGCCGCCTCGTCCTCCGGCTCCCACCCGGCCGCCTTCGCGGCGGTCTTCCTGCCGATGGCGGGGGTGGCGGCGGTGGGTGCGTGGGTCGCTACGCGGTTGGGGCCCGGATCGGCGCGCAACTGAGCATCCGGTACCAGAATGACCCCATGGTGGTACCGTTCTGGTATGGCTATGAACCTCCGTCTCCGTGACGACCAGACCGAGGCCCTGAAGCAGCGCGCCGAGCAGGAGGGCACGAGCATGCACGCCATCCTGCTGCGTGCCGTCGACGACTACCTCGCGCGCACCGCCCAGGAGGCGATCGTGCGCAAGACCGCCATGGAGCAGGCGACCAAGTGGCACGAGCTCATGGAGCGGCTCAAGTGACCTGCGTGTACCTCTCCGGCGAAGACGTTCTGATCATCGCCGAGCACGCGGTCGACGATCAGAAGGTCGTCGTCCGTGACGCGGGCCTGCTCGACTCGGCGGTCCACCGCCCCTCGGCCGCGATGTTCGGGGAAGAGGCGTATCCCGACCTCATGGGGAAGGCGGCCGCGCTGCTGCAGTCCCTCGCGGTGAACCACCCTTTCGTCGACGGGAACAAGCGCACCGCCTGGCTGTCCTGCGTCACCTTCCTCGCCATGAACGGAGTCCAGCTGCGGCCGGACATCGACGCGGCGGAACGCCTGGTCATCGCCGTGGCGACCGGTGAGACCGACGAAGTCGAGGCGATCGCGGAGGGGCTGCGCGCGTTGACCGGCCCCGCGGCGGGGTGAGTTCCGCCGCGACGTGAGGTGGGTCGCAACCGCATCCACCCCGTCCCGTTTCATACGAAGTTCCGGCCGGGCCACCGGTAAGGTGGCCCGGTTGTCATATCTGGACGAGCGTCGAACCCGGAGATCGTGACTACTACCACCACCTCCTCCCATCACCTTTCTCCCGCCTTCCCCGGACGGGCCCCGTGGGGTACCGCCGGCAAGCTGCGCGCCTGGCAGCAGGGGGCGATGGAGAAGTACATCCAGGAGCAGCCCCGTGACTTCCTCGCGGTCGCCACGCCCGGCGCCGGCAAGACGACCTTCGCGCTGACGCTGGCGTCGTGGCTGCTGCACCACCACGTGGTGCAGCAGATCACCGTCGTCGCGCCCACCGAGCATCTGAAGAAGCAGTGGGCGGCGGCCGCGGCGCGGATAGGGATCAAGCTCGATCCCGACTACAGCGCCGGTCCGCTCAGCAAGGAGTACGACGGGGTCGCCATCACCTACGCCGGCGTCGGGGTCCGCCCGATGCTGCACCGCAACCGTTCCGAGCAGCGCAAGACCCTCGTCATCCTCGACGAGATCCACCACGCCGGTGACTCCAAGTCCTGGGGCGAGGCCTGCCTGGAGGCCTTCGAGCCGGCCACCAGGCGCCTGGCGCTGACCGGTACGCCGTTCCGGTCGGACACGAACCCGATCCCGTTCGTGACGTACGAGGAGGGGAACGACGGCATCCGGCGCTCCTCCGCGGACTACACGTACGGCTACGGCAACGCCCTCGGCGACGGCGTCGTCCGGCCGGTCATCTTCCTCTCCTACAGCGGCAACATGCGCTGGCGCACCAAGGCCGGCGACGAGATCGCCGCCCGCCTCGGCGAGCCGATGACCAAGGACGCGATCTCGCAGGCCTGGCGGACCGCGCTGGACGCCAAGGGCGACTGGATGCCGAACGTCCTGCGCGCCGCCGACCAGCGGCTCACCGAGGTCCGCAAGTCCATCCCCGACGCCGGCGGCCTCGTCATCGCCTCCGACCAGGACTCGGCCCGCTCGTACGCCAAGCTGATCCGCGAGATCACCGGCACCAAGGCCACCGTCGTCCTCTCCGACGACACCGGCGCGTCGAACCGCATCGACGAGTTCAGCGAGAACACCGACCGGTGGATGGTCGCCGTCCGCATGGTGTCCGAGGGCGTCGACGTACCCCGCCTCGCGGTCGGCGTGTACGCGACGACCATCTCGACGCCGCTGTTCTTCGCGCAGGCCGTCGGCCGTTTCGTGCGTTCCCGCAGGCGCGGCGAGACCGCGTCCGTGTTCCTTCCCACGATCCCCAGCCTCCTCGGCTTCGCCAACGAGATGGAGGTCGAGCGCGACCACGTCCTCGACAGGCCCAAGAAGGCGGGCGAGGACGAGGACCCCTACGCCGAGTCCGAGAAGGAACTCGCCGAGGCCGAGCGCCAGCAGGACGAGGACACCGGCGAACAGGACATGCTGCCCTTCGAGGCCCTGGAGTCCGACGCCGTCTTCGACCGCGTGCTCTACAACAGCGCCGAGTTCGGCATGCAGGCCCACCCCGGCAGCGCCGAGGAGCAGGACTACCTGGGCATCCCCGGCCTCCTCGAACCCGACCAGGTGCAACTGCTCCTCCAGAAGCGGCAGGCCCGGCAGATCGCGCACAGCCGCAAGAAGCCGGACACGGAGGCCGATCTGCTCGAGCTCCCGGCGGAACGGCGGCCCGTCGTTTCCCACAAGGAGCTGCTCGAGCTGCGGAAACAGCTCAATACGATGGTGGGCGCGTACGTCCACCAGACCGGCAAGCCGCACGGCGTGATCCACACCGAGCTCCGCCGGGTGTGCGGCGGCCCGCCGAGCGCCGAGGCCACCGCCGGGCAGATCCGGGAACGGATCAAGAAGGTGCAGGAGTGGGCCACCCGGATGCGGTGACGCCCGGCCGCCCCGGCAGGCCCCCGGAGACGCGGGGTGAGCCGGGCGGGCCCCGGATCGCCCGGTGACCCCCGGCCGCGCCCCCGGCGCGAGCCCCCGGAAACGCGGCTGAGGCCCGTACGACGTCGTTCGTACGGGCCTCACTCGTCCCGCGGCGGCGGGACGGACACCGGGGGCCGGCCCCCACGGTCGGCCTCCGGGCGGCTTCCACGCTACGGGCACGACAAAGCCGATCTTGTCCGCCAAAGTCCCCAGTCCGACCGACGAAGGTCCCGAACCGTCTCTATCCGGTCGGTGGCGCCCGGATTCTGGACGAGGTCTTCCGCTGAGCGGAGCGGGTCGCTACTGTCCCGGCTCAAAAGCAATCGCCCCGTGGCAGCGCCGCCGCGGAGCGCAGCCGGTGTACCCCTTCCTGCCGGCGGCCTCTGACGTGCGTCGCCGACGGGACCGGCGTCGTAATCCCGTGAGAGCCGTCGCCACTCACTCCGAAGGAGAGGGCGTCGTGACCGCGGAGACCTCCCAGACGCTCGACCGGGGACTCAGAGTCCTCAAGCTGCTCGCCGACACCGACCACGGCCTGACCGTCACCGAGTTGTCCAACAAACTCGGCGTCAACAGGACCGTGGTCTACCGTCTGCTGGCCACCCTCGAACAGCACGCCCTCGTCCGCCGCGACCTCGGCGGGCGCGCCCGCGTCGGCCTCGGCGTGCTGCGGCTGGGCCGCCAGGTCCACCCCCTGGTGCGCGAGGCCGCCCTGCCCGCGCTGCGCTCCCTCGCCGAGGACATAGGGGCCACGGCCCACCTGACCCTGGTCGACGGGGCAGAGGCGCTCGCCGTCGCGGTCGTCGAGCCGACCTGGACCGACTACCACGTCGCCTACCGGGCCGGCTTCCGTCACCCGTTGGACCGGGGCGCCGCCGGGAGGGCGATCCTCGCCGCCCGCCAGGGCTCCCTGATCGAACCGGGCTTCACCCTCACCCACGGCGAACTCGAGGCCGGTGCCAGCGGCGCCGCGGCCCCGCTCGTCGGCGTCACCGGCGTCGAGGGCAGCGTCGGCGTCGTCATGCTCGCCGACGCGGTGCCGGAGCGCGTCGGACCCCGCGTCGTCGACGCGGCCCGAGAGGTCGCCGACGCGCTGCGTTAGACCCTGCCCGGCGGGGGACCCGGGCGCCGCCTAGGCGAGGCCCGCCACCAGAGTGCCCAAGGGGGTCCTCTCGTGGCGGACCGACCTGCCCGTCCTGGTGGTCGTGAGGAGGCCCGCCGCGCGGAGGGCCTGGGCGTGGGCCGAGGCCGTCGCGTTGCTGACGCCGAGGCGGCGGGCCAGGCCCGTCGTCGTCAGCGCCCCGTCCAGGGCGTGCAGCAGTTCGGCCCTGGTCCTGCCGAGGACCGCCGTCAGGGCCTCCTCCCGGGTGCCGCCGCCGTCCGGGGCGAGCGGCAGGCCCGGGCCCGCCGGGTAGGCCAGGACCACGGGGCGCCCCGGCAGGTCCTGGACGAGCGGGCCGCCGCGCCAGTGGAAGGTCGGCAGCAGCACGAGCCCCCGGCCGTCGAGCCGCAGGTCCGGGCGGGCCGGGACGCCGGGCCACTCCCAGACGCCGTCCCGCAGCCGTGAGCCCGGGGCCGAAGCCGTCAGGGCGGCGGCGAGGCCCCGTTCCGCGAGGGTCAGCGCGTGCCGGGTGAACTCCGCCCGGTGCAGGTCCTGGACCAGCGGCCAGACCGGCGCCAGGACGGTCTCGTGCGCCGCCCGCTGCGCGCGGTCGAGCGTGCGCCAGGCTCCTGCCTCCCCGCCGTGCAGGGCGCGGATCCACGGAGGCACCGGGCCCCCGCCCGCGTACACCCGCTCCAGCTCGGACCGGACGAACTCCGGCCGGCTCGCCCGGATCAGCGCGAAGCCCTCCTCCCGCGTCCCGCCGAGGACGTCGAGGAAGTACGGGGCCGCCCCGCCCGGCACCAGGTCCGCCAGCGGCCCGGCCGCCGCCGGCAGGGCGCGCGACAGCCTGCCCCGCCAGCGCCCGAAGAGCAGCTTCTCGTGCGGCGCGCCGAGCATCATGAGGGCGGCGTGGATTTCGGGGACGGGAGAGGGCCGGGGCGCGAACCGGACGCGGGTGAGGTCGTCCGGGGTGAAGTGGATACGCAGCACTCGTCGTCTCCCGCCAGCCTTTCGGGCCGGGCCTGAACCTTCGCGTGCGGGCCCGCCGCGTCCAAGGATGCCGTGCATGACACGACACCCCGCACCCCGCCGCCGTACCGTCGCCAAGGGCGCCCTGTACGCGGTCGCCGCCACCCTCCTCGCCTCGGCCCCCGCCCGGGCGGCCGCGGAACCGGCCGCGCTCCGGCTGCCCGCGCCGACCGGACCCCACCCGGTGGGCGTGCGGACCTTCGCCCTGACGGACACCTCGCGCGACGACCCCTGGGAGCCCGGCACCGGGGTACGGGAGGTGATGATCAGCGTCCTGTACCCGGCCCGCACCGTCCGCGGCCGCCCGCGCGCCCCGCAGCTGACGGCGGCCGAGGCGCGGGAGTTCGCGGGCCTGGCCCCCCTGGTGCACCCGGGGCTGCCGGCGGCGGGCGTCGACTGGGGCGCGGTCCTCACGCACGGACACGTGGACGCGCCCGCGCTGCCGGGACGGCGCCCGGTGCTTGCTGTACGGCCCGGGAGGCGGCGACTGCCGCACGCTCGGCTCGACCCTGGCCGAGGACCTCGCGAGCCACGGCCGGGTCGTCGTCCTCGTCGACCACCCCGGGGACGCGAGCCAGGTGGAGCTGCCCAGCGGGATGCGGTGGACGGTGCTGCGCGGGGAGCCGGACCCGCGGACCTTCCGCACCATGATCGACACGCGGGTCGCGGACCTCCGCTTCGTCCTGGACCGGCTCGGTGACCTGCCCCTCGCCCCGGTCATGGACCTGGGCCGGATCGGCGTCTACGGGCACTCGGCGGGCGGCACCGCCGCCGTGCACGCGCTGGCCTGCGACGACCGGATCGCCGCGGGCGTGAACCTGGAGGGCTACCTCGACCTGGACCCGGCGCTGGTGAAGGGGCTCGACCGGCCGCTGCTCCTGTTCCGGACGGGCGGCTTCGAGGGCGCCGCCCGGCTCGAACGTTCGTGGGAGGGACTCCCGGCCCGCCGCGTCCTGCTGGCCGGCAGCGGACACTGGGCCCTCTGCGACCACGCCTTCCTCGTCCCGCAGCTCCAGGCCGCCGGCCTCGTCACCGCCGGGGCCAGGACCGCGCTCGTGGGGCCGGGCGACACCGCGGCGGCGATGGCGGCCGTACGGCGCGGGGTGGGGGCCTTCTTCGCCCGGCGGCTGCCGCCGGCCGTGCCCCCGGCCCGGTGGCGCGGCACGCCCCAGTAGATTGGGGGCGTGCTCTCCAGCCTGTCTCGTCCCCGTGTCCTCGCGCTGTGCGCGCTGCCCGTCGCCGCGCTGTTCGCCGTCGTCGGGCTGGCGCCGCTGCCGTACGCGATCGCGCAGCCCGGGACGACCGTCGACGTGCTCGGGAAGGACGAGGGCCGGGAGATCATCACGATCACCGGCGCGCCCGTGCTGCCGACGAGCGGGCAGCTGCGGATGACGACGATCGTGGCGACGGGGCCCTCGACGGACGTCGACCTCGGGGACGTCGCCGACGCGTGGTTCCGGACCGACCGGGCCGTCCTGCCGCACGACTCCGTCTACCCGTCGGGGAAGTCCGACGCCGAGATCGAGAAGCACAACCTCGGGCAGATGAAGGAGTCGCAGGACGCCGCCGCCCTCGCCGCCCTCGGCTATCTGAAGCTGGACCCCGCTGAGGTGAAGGTGACCCTGCACCTCTCGGACATCGGCGGGCCCAGCGCCGGTCTGCTGTTCTCGCTCGGCATCGTCGACAAGCTCGACGGCGACGGGGACGGCGGCGACCTCACCGGCGGGCGTTCCGTCGCCGGCACGGGCACGATCGAGGCGGACGGCACCGTCGGCGCGGTCGGCGGCGTCTCCCTCAAGACGCAGGCCGCCGCGCGGGACGGGGCCACCGTCTTCCTCGTACCGAAGGCGGAGTGCTCGGACGCCCAGGCCGAGCTGCCCGAGGGCATGCGGCTGGTCCCCGTCACCGCGCTCAGCGACGCGGTGGCGTCCCTGCGGGCCCTGGAGCAGGGGCAGGAGAAGAAGGTTCCGGCCTGCTGAGTCCGGGCCCGCCGGACCCCTTCGCGGTGCGCGGCGCGTCCATGCCGCGCCAGGAGGGGAAGACCACCGGGCAGAGCGCGGCGAGGAAGTACAGCCCGCCGACGGTGAGCAGCGCCGTGGTGATGCCCGTCCGCTCGACCAGGAAGCCGGCGGCGAGCCCGCCGAGCGGGGTGGTCAGCAGCACGCTCGCGGTACTGGCGCTGCCGACGCGGCTGCGCAGCTCCTCCGGGACCGTCTCGTAGAAGACCGCGCCGAGGATCGGGTTGAGCACCCCGGCGCCGAGCCCGCCGAGCGCCATCGCCACGAGCAGGGGGGCGGTGGTGTCGGTGAGGGCCGCCGTCACGTACACGGGCGCTCCGGCGAGCAGGAAGCCGACCGCGACGACCGGGCGGCGCGGGAAGCGGTGGCCTATCGCCGCGTAGAGCAGGGCGCCGGTCAGGGCGCAGCCGCCGAAGACGGCGACGAGCAGGCCGAGCGCCGCCGGTCCGCCGAGCTCCTCGCGGGCGTGCACCGGCAGGAGGACCGTGCTCCAGCTCTGGGCCAGGCCGTTGGTGACCATCACCATGAGGTTGACGCCGAGGATCAGCGGGGTGCGCAGCAGGAACGCGTAGCCCTCGCGCAGGTCGGCCCGGTAGACGGCGACGGACAACGGCGGTGCTCCGCGCGCCGGTTCGGCGGACGGGATGCCGCGCAGTCCCACGAGGGCGAGGGCCGCGGAGACGGTGAAGGTGGCGGCGTCGACGTACAGCACGGTGTCGGCGCCGATGAGGGCGACCAGGAGGCCGGCGAGGGCGGCTCCGGTCATCCGGGCGCCGCGCGAGACGGCGTCGTAGAAGCTGGTGGCGCGGGAGAGCGGCATGCCGGCCCGCTCGGCCAGGTCGGGCGTGAGGACGTTGCGCGCGGTCTCGCCGGGTGCGTGGAAGAAGCCGGTGACGGCCATCAGCGCGCACAGCATCCAGAACCGGAGCATTCCGGCGTGGTTGAGCAGGGGGATGGCGGCGAGTGCGAGGGCGCAGACGAGGTCGGAGGCGACGGCGACCCGGCGGCGGCCGATCCTGTCGATGACGGGGCCTCCGACGATGGCGGAGGCGATGACGGGCAGGGCGGCGCAGAAGGCGACGAGGCCCGCCTTGCCGGGACTGCCGGTGGTCTCCAGGGCGAACCATGGGACCGCGATGAGGGTGAGCGAATTGCCGCTGATGGAGATGGCGTTGGCGGCCAGCACGGCTGCCAGCGGTGCGCGCGGGTGCACGGTGGTTCCCCCCGGTCTGATCGGCTCCGTCAGGCGGCCGTCGTGAAGTGGTCGGTGGCGGCGGGGCGGCTCGCGGCGAGTCTGAGCCCGGCCTCCACCAGCTTCCAGCCGAGGCGAACGCGCAGGGCGGGTGCGGGAGCGGGGGCGTGCGCCCGGCCGGTGGCGGCGTCGTGGTGGAGCTCGGTCGCGTGGAGGCGGTGCAGCTGGAGGTGGACGTCGGCGTGCATGGCTCCGGGTTTCCTTCCGTCGGTGGTCGTGCTGCGGGGACTCGCGGGGAGGGCGGTGCGGGTCGGGTCAGTTCTCGCGCTGCGGGAACGCGTGGAGATGGATGCGTACGCGCTCCGCGCCCGGGGCGGCCGGATCGGCCGTTTCGCGGTACGAGTCGATGAGGGCGTGCAGCTTCTCGTCGAGCTCGCGGAGCTTGTCGGCGGGCAGGCGCAGGGTGAAGTCGCTCATGTCGGCGGCGCCGAGCCAGCTCTCGTCCCAGTCGTGCCGGGTGCCGATGTACGTCCCGAGTTCCTGCGTGTGGATGGTCGCGATCTCGTGGGCGTAGATGTCGAGGGCGCCCTGGACCTCGGGGTCCGGGTTCTTGTAGAGCGATGCGTCGACGCTCGTGCCCTGCTGGCCGGCCTTCCACCACCGCTCGCGTCCCTTGCCCCGCGTCGGGTCGTCCTCCACGAAGCCGTGGGCCGCCAGCTGGCGCAGGTGGTAGCTGGTGGCGCCACTGGACTCGCCCAGCATCTCGGCCAGTTGGGAGGCCGTGGCGGGGCCGTGGCGGCGCAGGGCCCGCAGCAGCTGGATGCGGAGCGGGTGGGCGAGCCCGCGCAGGGAACGCGGGTCCAGTTGGCGGCTCAGGAATTCCTCGGGCTCGGACATGATCCGAGCGTAGACATGCAAAGGACCAGTTGCAAGAGGTTCTTTGCAACTGGTCCTTTGTAACTCCGGTCCGCCGCCGGGAGGGCGGGTCCGGCTACAGCGGCGGGTCGTCCGCCGCCTGCTCCACCAGCGGGATGATCCGCAGGGGCACCGGGTTCTCCATCACGATCGCCGTGGAGGCCCGGACGATCCCCTCGAAGCCGACGACGCGGTCGATCACCCGCTGGAGGTCGGCGTTGGAGCGGGCGACGAGGCGGCAGAGCATGTCGCCGTGACCCGTCG
This sequence comes from Streptomyces sp. NPDC043176, assembly GCF_056436715.1. Classification (NCBI taxonomy): domain Bacteria; kingdom Bacillati; phylum Actinomycetota; class Actinomycetes; order Kitasatosporales; family Streptomycetaceae; genus Streptomyces; species Streptomyces sp. NPDC043176. The sequence continues at coordinate 2,311 of NZ_JBWKCA010000025.1, read as the reverse complement.
TGGTGTGCAGCTCCAGGACCTCCGGGACCGTCGCCAGGTGGTTCCGCACGTCCGCGCCCTGGCCCTGCTTGATCTCCAGGGTCGCGAAGGCCGTCACCGGGTAGCCCAGCGCCGCCGGGTCCACCTGCGGCCCGAAGCCGCGGATCACGCCGCTGTCCTGGAGGCGGTCGAGGCGCGCCTGCACCGTGCCGCGCGCCACGCCGAGGCGCCGGGACGCCTCCAGGACCCCGATGCGCGGCTCGCGCGCGAGGAGCGCGATCAGCCGGCCGTCCAAATGATCGATCGCCACAGCGGTCTCCTCATGGTCAGGATGTACAAGTCGCACGGCCATGCTCGCCGATCGCTGTACAAGTTGACCAGCAGATCAGCGAACTCTTGCGCACCTTGCCGAACGGCGGGACATTGCTGCCATGACTGAGACCATCGATCACACCCCTTCCACCGCGCGCAAGGCCGATCCCTTCCCGGTCAAGGGAATGGACGCGGTCGTCTTCGCCGTCGGCAACGCCAAGCAGGCCGCGCACTACTACTCCACGGCCTTCGGCATGAAGCTGGTCGCCTACTCCGGACCGGAGAACGGCAGCCGCGAGACCGCCAGCTACGTCCTCACCAACGGCGCCGCGCGCTTCGTGTTCACCTCCGTCATCAAGGTCTCCACCGACTGGGGCCGCTTCCTCGCCGACCACGTCGCCGAGCACGGCGACGGCGTCGTCGACCTGGCGATCGAGGTGCCGGACGCGCGAGCCGCGTACGCCTACGCCGTCGAGCACGGCGCCACCGGCATCACCGAGCCGTACGAGGTGAAGGACGAGAACGGCACCGTCGTCCTCGCCGCCATCGCCACCTACGGCAAGACCCGCCACACCCTCGTCGAGCGCTCCGGCTACGACGGCCCCTACCTGCCGGGCTTCGTCCCCGCGAACCCCATCGTCGAGCCGCCGGCCAAGCGCACCTTCCAGGCCATCGACCACTGCGTCGGCAACGTCGAGCTCGGCAAGATGAACGACTGGGTCGGCTTCTACAACAAGGTCATGGGCTTCACGAACATGAAGGAGTTCGTGGGCGACGACATCGCGACCGAGTACTCGGCCCTGATGTCGAAGGTCGTCGCGGACGGCACCCTCAAGGTGAAGTTCCCGATCAACGAGCCGGCGATCGCCAAGAAGAAGTCGCAGATCGACGAGTACCTGGAGTTCTACGGCGGCGCCGGCGTCCAGCACATCGCCCTCGCCACCAACGACATCGTCGCCACCGTCCGCTCCATGCGGGCGGCGGGCGTGTCCTTCCTCGACACCCCCGACTCCTACTACGACACCCTCGGCGAATGGGCCGGCGAGACCCGCGTCCCCGTCGAGACCCTGCGCGAGCTGAAGATCCTCGTCGACCGCGACGAGGACGGCTACCTCCTGCAGATCTTCACCAAGCCCGTCCAGGACCGTCCGACCGTCTTCTTCGAGATGATCGAGCGCCACGGGTCGATGGGCTTCGGCAAGGGCAACTTCAAGGCCCTCTTCGAGGCGATCGAGCGCGAGCAGGAAAAGCGCGGCAACCTCTGACGCCCACCCCCCAAGGGGCCCGGACCCCCGGGCCCCTTCGCCCCGCGCCCACCCCCGCGCCGCGGGCTGCGCCCCGCCCGTGGTGGGCAGGCGTTCCGCCGGGGCGGTGCCCACCCCCGCGCCCACCTGCGTTGTGGGTCATCGTTCCGCTGGGCGGTGCCCACCCCGGCGCCTTCGCCCACCCCCGTTGTGGGCAATCGTTCCGCTGGGGCGGAACGGGTGGGCACAACGGACGGCGCCCCGTGCCGGGCCTAGGCTTCCGCGCCCGAACCCGCACCCTTTGCTCGGCGCACCACCGGTGCGGGCTCAGGCGCGAGGGGCGGAGGCGCCGCCAAGGGCGCCGTCCCGTGTGCCCACCCGTCCCGCCCAGCGGGACGATTGCCCACACGGCAGCGGGCGAAGGCCCACACGGCGGTGGGGCGACGGCCCACACGGCAGTGGGCGAAGGCCCACACGGGGCCGGGCGCGGGTCCACACGGCGGCGGGGGTGTGGCAGGCGCAAGGCCCACACGACGGTGGGGCGCGGCGGGCGACGGCCCACACGGCAGCGGGCGACGGCCCGCCACACGGGGGCGCGGCCGGCGGCAGCCCGGGCGGGTGTAGGCCCACACGGGTGGGTGGTGTGGTGTCCCGGCCCCTACGGGGGTGGGCCGGGGCGCCGCTAGGGCCTGTCTGACGATTCCCGTCGGGTCCGGACCGCCCGGCACGCACGCTCGCCGCACGGCCGAAACGCCCAAGTAGCTCCGCTACGAGGG